>DASVPS010000255.1:0-10512 GCA_036389555.1 Pyrinomonadaceae bacterium | reverse complement strand
CAGATCGTGCTGGCGGTGCGAGAGCGACCCCGGATAGTAAAGCTTCTCGACCTTCGGGTGCTCTTCGAGAAAGGCTGCGACGGCGCGACCATTCTTGTCGTGCTGTTCCATCCTGAGCGCGAGCGTCTTTGTGCCGCGCATGATGAGCCACGAGTCGAAGGGCGAGAGGATCGCGCCCGCGCTGTTCTGTATGAACTTGATCCACTCGGCGTCCTGCTCGTCGTTCAAGACGACCACGCCGCCGACGCTGTCCGAATGGCCGTTCAGATACTTGGTCGTCGAGTGCAGCACGATGTCCACGCCGAACTCAATCGGGCGTTGCAGGTAGGGCGAGAGAAACGTGTTGTCGCACACCACGCGCGCCCCGCGTGCGTGCGCGATGTCGGAGACGGCCTGCAAGTCCGTCACCATCATCACGGGATTGGTCGGCGTCTCGACAAAGACCATCCGCGTGTTGTCGCGTATGGCGGCCTCTACGTTTGAGGCGTCAGAGGTGTCTACGTAGGTGAACTCGATGCCGTAGTTTGAGAGGACGCGAGAGAAGAGGCGATAGGTGCCGCCGTAAGTGTTGTCGGAGACGACCACGTGGTCGCCCGCCTTGACGAGGCGGAGCGTGGCGTCAATGGCGGCCATGCCGGAGGCAAAGGCATAGCCGAAGCGCGCGCCTTCGAGCGCGGCGATGTTTCGCTCGAGGGCGAGGCGCGTCGGGTTCTGCGTGCGCGCATACTCGAAGCCCTTGTGCTTGCCGAGACCTTCCTGTGCGTAGGTCGAAGTTTGATAAATCGGCACGGAGACCGCGCCCGTCGTCGCGTCAGGCTCCTGCCCCGCGTGAATGGCCGTAGTTTGAAATCCCATAACTCAATAAATGGCGAATAGTAAATGGTGAATCGCCGGCACGCTCGAAGATTCGGATTCGGAATCCACACGAGCCGCACTTTTCACCCTGAAATCATAGCTGAAAAACTTTGCGCATCGTAGCCCGCAGAAAGTGTGGTGTCAAACCGCTCAAAGGTACAAGGGAAAAGGGTAAAGGGTAAAGGGAAAGGGAAGGCGCAAGCCCGTGCGCCATGCGTCTCCACTCATTTTCGCTTTATCCCTGACCCGTTCCACACGCTTTTCATTGACACTCGCGGGCGCGACAGGCTATCTTGCAATCCCGTGAACCACACGGACTCGCCAGCCCGAATTTCCGTCATCGCCGTCATCCCCGCGCGCTTCCACTCGACCCGACTTCCCGGTAAACCCCTGCTCGACATCTGCGGGCAACCGATGATCGTGCGCGTCTGCGAACGCGCGCTCGCGGCCGTAAATGTCTCGCGCGTGCTGGTCGCCACCGACGACGAGCGCATCCGCGACGCCGTCTGCGCCGCCGGTTACGAGGCGATGATGACGCGCGCCGAGCACCTGAGCGGCAGCGACCGACTCGCCGAAGCCGCTCTTGCGCTCGGAGAGAGTTTCGACATCATCGTCAACGTGCAGGGCGACGAGCCGCTGATCTCCCCGCGCGCCATCGAACGCGCCGTCGCGGCCTTGCAGGATGACCCGGAAGCCGCCTGTGCGACGACCTGCGAGGCCATCAATACCGCGGGCGACGTGCTGAGCCCGGACGTGGTTAAAGTCGTCTGTGACGGGCGCGGGCATGCGCTCTATTTTTCGCGTTCGCCGATTCCGTATCCGCGCGAGGCCGCGCGCAAATTCGGCTCGCTCGCCGCCGCGCTCGAAGTCGAACCCGCGCTGCTCGCCACCTTTCGCAAGCACACGGGGCTTTATGTCTACCGCCGCGCCTTTTTGTTAGAATACGCGCGCTGGCCTCAGTCCGCGCTCGAACGCGCCGAATCGCTCGAACAACTGCGCATGCTCGAACACGGCGCGAAAATCCGAGTGGTGGACACGGAGGAAAGGTCTATCGGCGTGGACACGCCCGCAGACCTCGACCGCGTGCGCGCGCTCGTCGCCGCCGAGAATGTGAAAGAAAGGTAGCCTCACATGACCAACGAAGAGATGCAACGCGCCCTCGAATTTCTGGTGAAGAGCCAGGCCGCATTCGACGCGCGGCAAGCCGCCTTTGAAGAGCGGCAAGTCGCTTTTGAAGAATGGCAGGCTGCGTTTGATGTGCGTTTGGAGCAGACTAACCAACAGATCGCGGAGATGAGTAGGCAGATACAGATTCAAGCGGAGACGCAAACCGAGTTCATCCAAATCGTAACGCGCACGCTGGAGTCGCAGGCGGAAATCAATGCGTCGCTCCGAGCCGCCAACGCCCGCTCGGATGAGCGCGGCAATCGTACGGACGAGCGTCTGGATCGGCTGGCGGCCACGGTCGAGCGATACATCACGGGCGGCAACGGTTCGACATGAATCAGTCGGCCTTTCGCGAATCTGCGGCCGGAAAACCCCGGCCGATGTAGTTTATGAGCGACTGGATCGGATTAGCGATCATCCTGTTGATTATCGCGTGCGGCCTGTTGGCGGCGGCTCGGCTCGGCACGCCGCCCGAAAGGATTTCGCAGGAAGAGTTTGAGCGGCGCGTCAGGGAAGGGGCGCGCACGCGCGCCGCAATGTTCGCCTTGCAGCAGTGGCTAAACCCGAAGGCGGCGCAGGCCGCAGAGGTGCAGCAGGATTTGAAACACGGTTATTACAACAAAAAGAAGATTCCGGGCGAGGGCGACGGCGAGGCCGAACCCACCGCGGGGAAATCGAGTTCATCCGACATTGAGGAGAGAGATGCCTAAATATATTTTCGTCACGGGCGGGGTGGTTTCGAGTCTGGGCAAAGGACTCGCGGCGTCGTCCATCGGATGCCTGCTCGAAGCGCGCGGCCTCACCGTCACGCTCATGAAACTCGACCCGTATATCAACGTCGACCCCGGCACGATGTCGCCCTTCCAGCACGGCGAGGTCTTCGTCACGGACGACGGCGCGGAGACCGACCTCGACCTCGGCCACTACGAACGCTTCACGCACGCACGCCTCACGCGCGCCAACAACTGGACGACCGGGCGCATCTACCTCTCCGTCATCGAAAAGGAGCGGCGCGGCGACTATCTCGGCAAGACCATACAGGTCATCCCGCACATCACGGACGAGATCAAAAAGGCCGTGCGCGCCGTCGCCGAAAAGGACGACGTGGATGTCGTCATCGTCGAGATCGGCGGCACGGTCGGCGACATCGAGAGTTTGCCGTTCCTCGAAGCCATACGCCAGATGGGCAACGAGGAGGCGAAGGCGGGCGAGCGCGGCGCGATCTTCGTACATCTCACGCTCGTCCCCTACATCGCCGCCGCGGGCGAACTCAAAACCAAGCCGACGCAGCACTCCGTGCGCGAACTGCGCGAGATCGGAATTGCCGCCGACATTTTGCTCTGCCGCTCCGACCGCAATCTCTCGCGCGACCTGCGCGGCAAGATCGCGCTCTTCTGCAACGTGACGGAACGCGCCGTGATCACCGCCGAAGACGTGGACACCATCTACGACGTGCCGCTCGCCTTTCACGAACAGGGACTCGACGAGTTGATCGTAGATTCGCTCGGCCTGCGCGACCGCGCCGCGAACACAGACCTCTCACACTGGCGCGAACTCGTCGCCACCATACGCGAACCGGCGGCGGGAGAAGTGACCATCGGCATCGTCGGCAAGTATGTCGAGTTGGAGGATTCCTACAAGTCTCTGCGCGAGGCTCTGACACATGGCGGCGTCGCCAACAACGTGCGTGTGAACGTGCGTTGGGTCGAGTCGGAGAAGTTGATGGAGGAGAACTTCGAGGAACGGCTGCGCGACTACGACGCCATCCTCGTGCCCGGCGGCTTCGGGGCGCGCGGCGTGGCCGGCATGATCCGCGCCATCTCCTATGCGCGCCGGAGCCGCACGCCCTTCTTCGGCATCTGTCTCGGCATGCAGACGGCCGTCATCGAATACGCGCGCGCGATGTGCGGGCTGACAAACGCCGACTCGACCGAGTTCGACCCGGCGACGCCCTACCCGGTCATTTTCAAACTGCGCGATCTGATCGGCGTCGAAGAGTTGGGCGGGACGATGCGGCTCGGTTCGTGGCAATGCAGGCTCGCTGCCGACAGCCTCGCGCGCGAGGTTTACAGCGGCGCACCGGAGATCGACGAGCGTCACCGTCATCGCTACGAGTTCAACCCGGAGTTTCGCGAGACGTTGGAGCGCGCCGGACTAGTCTTCAGCGGCGAATCGCCCGACGGCCGTTTCGTCGAGATGGTCGAACTCCCGCGCGATGCACACCCGTGGTTTCTCGGCTGCCAGTTTCACCCCGAATACAAATCCAAGCCGCTCGATGCACACCCGCTCTTTACCTCCTTCGTCCGCGCCGCGCTCAACAATCGCCTGCGCAACGAGGCGACCGTGGAGGAATCACACGACCCCGAACTGAGCGCCGCCGCCACGCACCGCGTCGGCGTTGCCGGAGACGACTGAGGGAAGGGATGAGGGATGAAGTAAAGGGAAGGAGACAGAAAACAGAATACAGGAGTCAGAAGCAAAGCGCGGAAGTTGTTTGCTTCTGACTCCTGTATTCTGTTTTCTGTCTTCTCCTTTATCCTTTTCTTCGTCCTGTACATTTCGGCCGAGAAACCGGACAATAAAAGACGTGAATCGTGAATCGTAAATCGTGAATAGATGAAATCCGATTCTTCTCTATTCACCATTTACGATTTACGATTCACGAGCGAATCATGCTTCATTGTTCCACATGCGGTCGGCTGTTCGAGACGGGCGTGCGGACGTGCCCGCACGACGGCGCGACCTTGCGTGCAGACTCGACCATTGCCACGTCCGCCCTGCCCGACGCGCTCGCGGGGCGCGTGCTGGATGATAAGTATCGTCTGGACAGCAGGCTCGGCGAGGGCGGGATGGGGACGGTCTATCGCGCAACGCACCTCTTGATTGATCGCCCTGTGGCGGTCAAGGTCTTGCATCAGCGTTTCGTCGAGGACGAGGCGGCGCAGGAACGCTTCCGGCGCGAGGCGCGCGCCGCCGGTCGCCTCCGCCACACGAACGCCGTGACGGTGACGGATTTCGGACGCACCTCGGATGGCTGCGTCTACATCGTCATGGAGTTGCTCGAAGGGCGAAATTTGCGCGAGCTGCTGGCCTTCGAGTCGCCGCTTGAAAGCCGACGTGCCGTGGCGCTCATGTTACAGGTGGCGGCGGCGGTCGAGGCGGCGCACGAGAACGGCGTCATCCACCGCGACCTCAAACCGGCCAACATCTTCATCGTCCAACCGAAGAACGCGCCGCCCCTCGTCAAAGTGCTGGACTTCGGCATCGCGAAACTCGCCGCCGAGTCCGTGGACGATTCGGAGCAGCACGCGCTCACGTTGACGGGCGTGATGATCGGCACGCCGCGCTACATGTCGCCCGAACAGTGTGACGGCGCGCACCTGACGCCCGCCGCAGATGTCTACAGCCTCGGCATCATCCTCTACGAGATGCTCACCGGCACGACCCCTTTCACCGGCGCTTCGCCGCTCGCCGTCGCCCTGCAACATTCGTCGAAGCCGCCGCGCCCCCCGACCGAGTTGGTCGCCGGTATCCCGCCCGAACTCGAACGCCTCGTGCTGCACGCGCTCGAAAAAAACCCCTTCAATCGCCCGCCCGACGCCGGTGCGTTCAGACGCGAACTCTTAGCTACGGCCAAGCACGCGGGGGTCGCGCACCCTGCCGATTATCTCGCGGCCGACGAATTTGAGAACCTGAACGGCTCAGACCCGACCGGGCGATTCGTGCTCGGCGAAACTGCTGCCGGGCACGGCGGCAACGGGAAGACGAACGACACGACGAGGCTCGCGGACGCAACCGACAGGCACAGGCCGCACACCGGCAGCGTCGCAGTCGCAGTCGCCACAGATGCCTTCGCCGCCCCCGGCGCGCACACGTCTCAGGAGCCGCACCCCTTCACGCGCGTCAGGGTCTTGTTGCACGACCGGCGCACGCTGCTCTCAAGGCTCACACGTCCACCCGTCTTGCTGGCGTCGGTCTTGGCCTTGCTCGTGCTGGTCGGCGTCCTCACGGCATTTTTCAGGACGCGCAATAATAGCGCCGCAGCTCCGGTCGAGAACGCGACGCTCGCAGCGACGCCCACGCCTTCGCCGGAAGCGACGCCGACACCTTCGCCGGAAGAGGACGCGAACAGGAAAGCGCAG
Organism: Pyrinomonadaceae bacterium; assembly: GCA_036389555.1. Taxonomy (GTDB): domain Bacteria; phylum Acidobacteriota; class Blastocatellia; order Pyrinomonadales; family Pyrinomonadaceae; genus JAIVJZ01. The sequence goes on along the minus strand of DASVPS010000255.1, from coordinate 4,348 downwards.
CCGGTCAGGAACAGGCGCGCGAGCCGGACGGTCAACCGGGGCAAAGAGAAGAAGGGATCGAAGGTCGGCTCGGCCTTCAAGAAATTAAAGAAAGTTTTGAACCCGTTTTAGAGAGCTCGTTGAACCGTTTCAGGGATGATTGTCGTGTCGGAGTTTTCTTCGTCCCGTCAGGGGCGGTTGAAAATAGCCCGGCACTTTAGTGCCGGGCACAGCGTGCATAAGTTCTAAAGGAGTCCCGTAAGGGACGATTGAATTGTGAGATAAAGTTTCAACCGTCCCTACGGGACTACCATTCCTATTTTCTTAACACCCGGCACTCAAGTGCCGGGCTATTAGCAATCGTCCCTCACGGGACTTCGCAGACATGTTCTGAGAGCCGTTAACGAATCGTCTATGTCAACAGAATCACCCGTACAATCTTTTCAAGTGGGCAACGCCACGTTTGGCGATGGCCGTTTGACGATCATCGCGGGGCCGTGCGTGATCGAATCGCCGGAGCACGCTTTGATGATGGCGCGTGAGTGCGCGGTGCGCGCGCGTGCCGCCGGTCTCGATTATGTCTTCAAGGCGTCTTACGACAAGGCCAACCGCTCATCGCATCAGAGCTTTCGCGGGCGCGGGATGCGCGAGGGGTTGGAGGTCTTGCGGCGCGTGAAGGAAGAGTTGGGCGTGCCGGTGTTGACCGACATCCACGACGTGTCGCAGGTTGAGCCGGTGGCGGCGGTGGCCGACGTGTTGCAGATTCCGGCGTTCCTCTCAAGGCAGACGGATTTAATCGTCGCGGCGGCGCGCACGGGTCGCGTCGTGAACGTGAAGAAGGGGCAGTTTCTCGCGCCGTCGGACGCGCGCAACATCGTGCAGAAGGCGCGCGCCGAAGGCTGCGAGCGACTGTTGCTCACCGAGCGCGGCGTCACCTTCGGTTATGGGAATCTCGTTGTGGACATGCGCTCGTTTCCCATTATGCGCAGCTTCGGCGCGCCCGTCGTCTTCGACGTGACGCACTCGCTGCAATTGCCGGGCGGACTCGGCCATGCAACGGGCGGACAGTCCGAGTACATCGAACCGCTCGCGCGCGCAGGGGTCGCCTGCGGCGTGGACGCGGTCTTCATGGAAGTACACGAGCAGCCGGAGCGTGCCCTCTCCGACGGGCCGAATGCGCTGCCGCTTGCGCGCCTCGAACCGCTCCTGCATGTGCTGCGCGATCTACACCAACTCGTCCGGCCGAACGTGGCCGCGGAACATCAAACACTCGCTCAGGTATGAACAATCTGCGTCCGCTCAAACTCGCTCTCGTCTTCACACTACTGTTGACCTCGACCGGCGCACGCGCGCAGGAAGAAGCGCGCCCCGCATGGCAGGTCGTGCGCTTCGACGTGACCGCCACGCTGCCCGCCCCGGCCGCCCCCGACCGCTCGCTCGCGGTGCGTGCGGCGCTGTCGGCGCGCAACGTCGGGACGGCGGCGGGGCGCAGTTTGACCGTGCGCCTCAACTCTGCGGCCGAGATCAAGTCGGCGGCCGTGGGCGACGCTTCCGCGCAATATTTCGCGCGGGCGGAGGCGCGCACCGGGTTACAACAGGTGTCTCTGACGCTGCCCGCTGCGGTTGCGCCCGGCTCCTCCGTCAACGTCTCGCTCGATTATCGCCTGCCCGTTCTGGCGAACACGGGGCTGGCGGCCATCTCGCCCGAAGGCGCGCAATTTCTCCCGCTCTCCGGTTGGTATCCTTCGCCGAACTCGCAGTTCGCCGCGCGCGGGGCTGACACCGCTCCCGTGCGTCTCACGGTCAACGCGGCGGGTGGCGAGACGGTGCTCTCGTCCGGCACGGCCACGGGCGCAACCTTTGAACAAAAACTTTCGGCGCAGCCCTTTTTCCTGACCGGCAAGTGGGAGACGGTCGAAGGCGCTAATGAGGCGCGCGGCGTGACGGCTTATCTCCCGCGCGGCGCGACCGCCGACGAACGCAAGCGCGCAGAGGCGCTTATCAACGTCGCCTCTGCGGCGCGCAGTTTTTATACGGGACTATTCGGCTCGCCCGTCGACACTCCGATTCGTCTCGTCGGTGTCACACGCGGCGCGGGTTTCGACTTGGGCGGCACGATCTTGCTCGACGCGGCGGTCTTCCGTCGCGCCAAAGTGGACGCGCTGACGGCGCAGCTCATCGGCGAAGCCGTCACGCGCCTGTGGTTCGGCGGCGCGACACCCGTGCGCGGCGAAGGCGCGGGCGTGGTGCGTGAAGGTCTCGCGCGCTATCTCGCCACGCTCTTTCTGGAAAAGGAGTTCGGGCGCGAGGCCGCCGACGCCGAACGTCTGCGCCAGCGCATCGCCTATTCGGCCATCGCGCGACGCGACGCTCCGCTCTCCATCACCACGCCGCTTGAGCCGACCTACTATCTCTCCGTCGCCAACAAGGGCGCGATGATCTGGCGACTCGCGGATCGCACGCTCGGCCACGAAGCTTTTCTCACTTTGCTCCGCGAACAACTGCAAAAGAATCGTGAAGGCGAACTCACGCTTGCCGTCCTGCGTGCCGCTCTCAACGCGGCGGGCGGCGCGGGCTTGAAGAGTGCGCTCGACACAGGTTTCGATCAGCCCACCGAACTCGATCTCCTGATCGGTCTGCCGCAACTGCGCGGCGGCGAGTGGGTGTCGGCGCTCAGGAACACCGGCGCGCTTGAGACGAACGTCAACGCCGTCGCCGTCACAGAGAGCGGCGAGCGCGTCATCTCGCAGGCCACCATCCCCCCGCGCGACTTCGCGGACGTTCATTTCAAGACCACGGCGCGCATCGTCCGGGTCGAAGTTGACCCCGACAAAATCTATCCCCAAATCGACTACGCAAACGACGCCGCGCCGCGCGCGCCCGCGGTCGAAGAATCGCTCGAAGAGGCCACGCGCCTGCTCGCCGCCGGAAATCACGCGCAGGCCGGCGAGACCGCCCGCGCCCTCTTCGCCCGCGCGCCGCTCATGCAGGACGCGCGCATCCTGCACGCACGCGCGCTGCTCGAACAAAACAAACTTCCCGAAGCCGAACGCGAATTTCGCGCCGCGCTCGACGACCGCCTGCCGCTGGCCGCGACGCTCGCCTGGGCGAACATAGGGCTTGGCGAAGTTGCCATGCGGCGCAACGCTGCGGCGGAGGCCGCCAATTTTTTCAATGAAGCCGTGCGCGCCGAAGGCGGTTATGCGCCTACGCTCGTCGCGCGCGCCGCGCGCCTGAGAGCCGAGGCTGCACGTGCCTCTGCAAATTCGGGCGCGGCCGCGCCCGCCATAGACGAGAGCGTGCGCGCCGCCGTGACGCAACTCGACCAGACGATTCGCGGCGGCCGCAAGACCGAACTAGACGCGCTCCTGATGCCCGGCGAACTCGCCACGTTCGCCAAAGGCATCATCGGCAGCCAGCCCGAACAGTGGCAGACGAAACTGCTGCGCACCGAACCGCTCGGCGCGGATCGCTTCGCCGCCGATGTTCAGATCACGGCCAAGACGCTCGGCGGCCGCGAACAATCGGGCACGGCCGTGCTCGTCTACGCTCGTAGCGGCAACACGCTGCGGCTCGCCGACGTTCCCATCTTCGAGGTGCGCTGAAGTGTTGGACACAGCCGAGACGTTGAACGTCGAACAGCGCGCCGCGCGCGTCAAACTGCTGCTTCTGGATTGCGACGGCGTGCTCACCGACGGGCGCATCACGCTTCTGGAGAACGGCGACGAGGAGAAGAGTTTTCACACGCGCGACGGCCACGGCCTCGTGCTCCTGCACCGCGCCGGGCTGCGCTCAGGCATCATCTCCGGCCGCACTTCGTCTGCCGTCGAACGTCGCGCACGCGATCTGGGCATCACCTACGTGCGGCAGGGGACTTGGGACAAGATCAAAGATTTCGCGGAGGTGTTGTCCGCCGCCGGAGTCGAAGCCGTTGACGCGGCTTACGTCGGCGACGACGTGACCGACATCCCTTTGATGCGCCGCTGCGGCTTCGGTGTCGCCGTCTCGGATGCGACCGCCGACACGCGCGCCGCCGCGCACTACATTACAAGTCTCCCCGGAGGCTTCGGCGCGGTTCGCGAAGTCTGCGAACTGATTCTCAAAGCACAAGGCCGCTGGCCTGAACTCATGCAGAGATACATTGGAAGTGATGAGTAAGACCAGTAATGAGTGATGGGTGATGAGTAATGAGTAAAAGCCGTGAATCGTGAATCGTAAATCGTAAATAGAAGAAATCCTGTTCTTCTCTATTCACGATTTACGATTCACGATTCACTTGTCTTTACTCATCACTCATCACTCATCACTTGATTCCACGAAGGGAAAAATTATGACCGCTGAGCGACCGGCAATTTTATACGTCGAAGAC
>DASVPS010000254.1:0-4891 GCA_036389555.1 Pyrinomonadaceae bacterium | reverse complement strand
GAGTCCCGGAGGGACGATTGCATCTTGCGTTAAAGCAATCGTCCCTACGGGACTCCAGCAATAATTATGCACCTTGTTCCCAGCACTAAAGTGCTGGGCTATTAGCAATCGTCCCTGTCGGGACTCGTTCAAACAGCTTCTTAACTCTATTTACCCCCGGCTTTAGTTCAATCAGACCCGCCTCTCTACTTTTTTGTGAAAAATCTTGACTAAGTGCGAAAAAACCACTACTTTGTATGTGCCAACACTGTTTGGCAAAGATTTACTTCGCAAACCCTCCCGCTTCGTGCCCTGACACGAGCAGGCTCCCAAGAACCCCAAAAGCCTTTAAAATTCGTTGCCTTCGCGGACACAATCACTTATGCCCAACGGAAACTGGAAGAGCCTTGCGCTTTTATGTGGAACGGCGGCGCTGGCGGCAGCCCTCCTCGTCTTTTCCCTCGACAGCCTGTGGTCGCTCTCGACCGCCGGTTATGTGTGGAGCGTCGTGTTATTGGCTCTGACGGTGGCCGCAGGGCGTTTCACCGTCCCGCTCTTCAACGCCGACGGCACGAGCAACGGCGGCAAGTCCGTGGCCGACTCGCTCATCTTTTTAGCGGCGATGATGTTCGGCGCAGCGCCCGCCGCCATACTCGCGGGCGTTGACGGCTTCATCTCCTCTAGACGTGTGGCAGACCGGCGCGTGCGCTTCTTCCGCACCGTGACGGCCATCATCTCGACCTGTCTCGCGGTCTTCACATACAAATTGCTGACGCTTCTCACGGTCGGCAGCGCCGCCTCGACGGGCGGGCAGAATGCCTCGCTCGAAAGACTTCTCTTCCCTCTCTTCGCGCTCGCCGCCGTGCAGTTTGCGTTGAACGCACTGGCGTCGGCCTTCTACGTCGCTTTCGAGTCGGGGACGACCAAGTTGCAATTCTCGCGCGAGAGTCTCTTCTGGACTTCGATGACGCAGTTGGCGGGCGCGGCGTCTGCGGCTCTCTTCTATTCCACTTTCATCGGCGGCGGTTTCTCGTTCCTCATCGTCGGCGTCATGATCGTCTCGCTGATTTACTTGCTGCTCCTGTTTGACGAGAAGCGCGTGAGCGAAACCCGTCGCGGCGAGGCGGAGAAACTCCGGCACATACAGGAAATCGCAGACCTCCACATGAACACCATCGAGTCGCTCGCCATCGCCATCGATGCGAAGGATCAGACGACTCACGGCCACGTCCGCCGCACACAGATTTACGCGATGGAGTTGGGACGCATACTCGGCGTCGGCGACGAAGAGCTGCACGCCCTGCGCGCGGGCGCGCTCCTGCACGACGTGGGCAAACTGGCCGTGCCCGAATACATCCTGAACAAACCCGGCAAGCTGACCGCCGCCGAGTTTGAGAAGATGAAGATTCACACGGTGGTCGGCGGCGACATCATCAAGCGCGTTAACTTCCCTTACCCGGTCGAAGACATCGTGCGTTTCCACCACGAGAAGTGGGACGGGTCGGGCTATCCGAAGGGCTTGCGCGCCGAACAGATTCCGCTCGTCGCGCGCATCATCTCCGTGGTCGATTTCTACGACGCCACGCGCTGCGACCGCCCCTATCGCGTCGGCATGAAACGCGAAGATTCGCTCGCGCTGCTGCGCAAAATGGCGAACAGTTCATTCGACCCGCGCGTGGTTGACAAGTTCGTCAGCAACATCGAGTACTTCGACAACCTCATCGCCGAACAGGACATACAGGAGCAGGTCGCGTCGGAAGCGGACGAGCAAAACGGGGCGCGCCCCGATGCCGGCCTGGCCTCAGACGTCCTCGGCTCCGCGGCGGATGGCGACTCCGGCTTCCGCTCCATCGCCGAGGCGCAGCGCGAGGTCTTCGCCCTGCACGAGATCGCGCAGACCATCGGCTCGTCGCTCAATTTGCAGGACACCGTGACGCTCGTCTCCAGCAAGCTGCGCTCAATCGTCCCCTTCGACACCTGCGTCATTTATCTCGTCGATGACCGCTCGGGCAAAGCCGTCGCAGTGCACGCATCGGGCGAGAACGCGGAGGCCTTCGCGCGCCGTCGCATCACGGTCGGCGAAGGCATCTCAGGATGGGTCATCGCGAACGCGCGTTCGATGTGCAACACGTCGCCGGAACTCGATCTCGTCGGACTCCCCGAAGAAGTCTCAAGTAACATTCGCGGCGTGCTCGTCTCTCCGCTGATTCGTGAAGACGGCGCGTTCGGCGCAATCACCGTCTATTCAAAGACGCGCACCTCTTACACGACCGAGCACGTCCGCCTGCTCGAATCCGTCTCGCAGCACGCCGCCATCGCGCTCAACAACGCGATGACTTTCGAGAAGACCAAAGAGAGCGCGCTGACGGACACGCTCACGGACTTGCCCAACGCGCGCTCGTTCCACCTCGCGCTGCAACAACGCATCGCCGAATGCCAGCGGCTCAACCGTGAACCGCTCTCCGTGCTCAGCATGGACCTGGACGACTTCAAACTGATCAACGACACGCACGGGCACGCCATCGGCGACCGTCTGCTCGCAAGCGTGGCCGCGATCATCAAGAAGCAGTTCCGGCAGATGGACATTTTGGCGCGCTATGCGGGCGACGAATTTGTCGCCATCATGCCGATGGCTTCGGGCGACGTGGCCGAGATGGTGGCCGAGCGCATCCGCAACGCCGTCGAGTCGCACGAATTCACGATCCGCACCGGCCGCACGACCCGAATCGGCATCAGCATCGGCATCGCCTGTTTCCCCAGCGACGGCGAAACGGCCGAAGACCTCCTCTCACAGGCCGGCCACAACATGCAACAGGATAAGCACGGGCGTAAACTCAACCCCGCGGCGGCCGCCCAAAACGTCGTGCTCTCGATAGACTCTTTTAGATAACGCAGGCGGATTAACGCAGGCAGATAACGCGGGCGGATAGCACGAACAAATAATACGCACGCAAGTCCTCTCACAGATAACACGGGCATCAGCCCGCATACATTGGAACGGCGCACCTTGAATTAATGTTCGGGTGCGCCTTTTTGTGTCTTTACCGCGCCGTTTTTGGGTTGCTTTTGCAGAGCGGCGCGCATCTCGCGTATAATCCCGCTTTGCTTTCAACCGTACAGCAGTGGGCTTGGGTTCGGGCGTGCGAGCGGCCGCTTGCGGTGCGCCGTAGTCTTCGCATTTTCGCCGTCGCATGCGCCCGCAAGCCTTGAGAGAATACTTTCATGAGTGAACTAAAAGTGACTCCGTTGAAACCGCGCGATCAATCCACCGGCCAGGCGACCGCGACCGGCGTTGCCGAAACCGAACGCACCGACACCATCAACCCCGAAGAACTGCGCGAGGAACACCAGCAGCGCCAGCAGCACCAGCATCAGCAGATCGAAGAGATCGACCGCGAGACGCTGCAAAAAATTCTCTACCAGATGGTGCTCATACGCCGTTTCGAGGAGAAGGCCGCGGAAGCTTACACGCTCGGCAAGATCGGCGGCTTCTGCCATCTCTACATCGGGCAGGAGGCGGTGGCCGTCGGCGCGCTCTCCGCGATCCGGCCGGACGATTACGTGATGACGAGCTATCGCGACCACGGTCATGCGCTCGCGCGCGGCACTTCGGCCGACGAGGTGATGGCGGAACTCTACGGCAAAGCGGGCGGTTGTTCGGCGGGCAAGGGCGGCTCGATGCACCTCTTCGACGCAGACGCGCATTTTCTCGGCGGCCACGGCATCGTCGGCGGCCAGATTCCGCTCGCCACCGGCGTCGCCTTCGCCGCGAAGTACAAGGGCACGGGTCAGGTTTCGCTCGTCTTCTTCGGCGAGGCCGCCGTCAATCAGGGCGCGCTGCACGAATCTTTCAACATGGCGCAACTCTGGAAACTGCCCTGCATCTACTTCTGCGAAAACAACCAGTACGGCATGGGCACTTCGCTCGCCCGCGCGATGTCTCTACAGGACGTGTCGCAGAAGGCGCACGCTTACGGCATGGCCTCTGAGTTCGTTGACGGCATGGACGTGCTCGCCGTGCGCGAGGCGACCGAAAGAGCCGTGGCGCGCGCGCGCAACGAGTCGCTCCCGACGCTCATAGAGGTGCGCACCTATCGCTTCATGGGACACTCCATGTCCGACCCCGGCAACTATCGCACGCGCGCCGAAATCGAGAAGCATCAGGAGCGCGACCCCGTCAAACTCTTCTCCGACAGTCTCAAACACAAGGGCGTCGTGGACGACGCCGCGCTCAAAGAACTCGAAGATCGCGTGCGCGCAGAGGTGGAACACTCCATCAAGTTCGCGGAGGAAAGCCCCCTGCCCGCGCCCGAAGAACTCTTCACACACATCTACGCAAATCCGCTGGGAGGTTGACGCGCATGAGAAAATTATTTCTCGCCTCGTTGATTCTCGTCGCTTGGTCAGTCGTTGCGGTCGCGGCGCAGGAGGTCGGGGCTCGCTGGCATCGGGCTGCGCCGGAGACGGAAGCCTTCTCCGTCCTCTTGCCGGAGCCGCCCCAAGAAGTCAGGAGAGACATTCCCTTATCGCCGAACTTCAAGTTGACCACGCCCGTCTATGAAGCGACACACCGGGGCAGTCTGTTCTCCGTCCTGTCAATTGATAAACGTGAGTTGGAGGCGGAATTCAAGTCTGCCGCCGGTTTCGTTTACGGTCTGCGCTACGCCATCGTGTCCAGTTCCCGCGTCAGGGATAGCGAGTTTACCTTTGAGCGCGTGGTGACTCGCAAAAATCAGACGGCCAGGCAATACCGTGTGCGCGCCGAAGGCACGGAAGGGACAGCGCAAATCCACGAAACCTCGACGCATTATTACGTGCTGATGACGCTCGGCGAGTCGGCGTTAGGGTTGTACGCGAGTAATTTCTTCAACTCTTTCGCCCCCGACGCCAAACGCGCGCGCGGCGCTTCGGA
>DASVPS010000253.1:0-8171 GCA_036389555.1 Pyrinomonadaceae bacterium | reverse complement strand
CTGCTCAACAGAGGCAAGACTAACTTCGGCGCGGTCTGTTATCATGCCGCGCGTTCAGCTTTGAAAATCAGGCAACGGTCATGCGTAGCTCAACCTCAACCTCAAAAGAGTAGTGAGCATCGCCGTTAGAGATGAAAGGTTCATCCTCTCGGCGTACAGGTTGAGGCAGGGGATACTAAAACAGAATAGTTTTAGGCGCAACAAAATAATCCCGTCAGGGGGTAGCTCCTGATGGGTAGGGCGTCTAAATGGAAGCCTGACCGTCTGGCGGAAAAGCTATTGCAAATCCGTCTCGCGCTCGGACTCTCACAAAACGAGATGCTCCGGCGTCTCGCGCTGCCTGACGAGTTTTCACAAGGCAGTATATCGGGCTATGAGTTAGGGACTCGCGTGCCGCCCTTGCCCGTCGTGCTGCTCTACGCGCAGGCAGCGGGCGTTTGCTCCGATGTGTTGCTAGATGACAAGTTAGACCTTCCTGATAAAATCCCTGCAAGGCCAAAACACTCTTAATCGTGAGGCAAAGCCCCTACCTGATAAAATTCCCGTAACACTGTAACACCGTAACCCTCCTGAATTGTCGGGCAAGCTATTTAATTGTCGGGCAAAACGCTATTGTCGGGCAAAGCTGTCGCCGCCGCTACTTTATTCGCACCGGCTACTCCGTTCGCACTTGCCCTCACACGTCAGTGTTTGCGGGCGCTAGCGGACGATTCCTTCCGCGCCGGGCGCACAATGTGCGAAGCAAGTATCGCCCCCGCGCCCGCTCGCACGAGTTTGAAGAGAGCTTATGGTGCGTTGAAATCGCAGCATTTGGCGTAGCTTTGGCCGTGCGCCGTCGCGCGTCGCGTGTGGCACGGCGATTGAAATAAGGCGTGTGCGGGGCGACGGAGAGTTTAGTCAAAATTGCCGACCCCGCCACAAATAAGAATTGATATTTGCGCCAGAGGGGGGAAAACTGTTGGCGCAAACGTCGGACGCCCCGGCAGGCTTTTTGAGGAGAGAGCCTGTCCGGGGCGTTCGCATGGAAAAGCAGGGATGAGGGATGAAGAAAAGCCGTGAATGGTAAATCGTGAATCGTAAATAGAAGGAACTGGTTTTCTCTATTCACGATTTACGATTCACGATTCACTTTTCTTCATTCATCCCTCATTCCTCATTCATTATCCCTGCCGTTCGACAATGATCGCGATGCCCTGACCGCCGCCGATGCAGGCGGTGGAGAGTGCGTAGCGACCGCCGCGGCGGCGGAGTTCGAGAAGCGAAGTGAGTACGAGGCGCGTGCCTGATGCGCCGAGCGGGTGGCCGAGCGCGATTGCGCCGCCGTTGACGTTCGTGCGCGCACGGTCGAGGCCGAGTTCTTTTTCGACGGCGAGGTATTGACCGGCGAACGCTTCGTTGACTTCGACCAGATCAATGTCGGACAGTTTAAGCCCCGACTTCTCCAGAGCCTTGCGCACGGCCGGCACAGGGCCAATGCCCATCACGTCCGGCTCGACGCCCGCGTAAGCCCACGCCACGATGCGGCCGAGCGGCTGCACCTGCCGCGACCGCACGAACTCTTCGCCCGCAATGACGAGAGCCGCCGCGCCGTCAACGATCCCCGAAGCGTTACCGGCCGTGACGAAGCCGTCTTTGCTGAACGCCGTCGGCAACTTCGCCAGCACTTCGAGCGTCGTCTCCGGGCGCAGGTGATCGTCCGTGTCAACTACCTTGACGCCCTTGCGCGTCTTCACTTCGACGGGCGTGATCTCTTCGCGGAACAGTCCGGCGTCCTGCGCGCGCTTGGCCTCCTGTTGCGAGCGCAACGCATACTTGTCCTGATCCTCGCGCGAAATTTCGTAGCGGCGCGCGAGGTTTTCGGCCGTGCCCGCCATCGTCGTGTTGCAATAGGTGTCTAAGAGGGCGACCATCAGCGTGTCTTCGAGTTTGCCCTGTCCGAGCGAGAAGCCGGAGCGCGCGCCGTAGATGGCGTGCGGAGCCATGGACATAGACTCCATGCCGCCGACGAGCGCCGTCTTCGCTTCGCCGAGCAGGATCATGTGCGCGCCGGAGACGATTGACTGGATGCCGCTGCCGCACAGCCGATTGACGGTGAGCGCGGGACGGTCTGCGGGCACGCCCGCCTTCAAGGCGACGTGGCGCGCGCCGTAGATGGCGTCGCCCGAAGTCTGCAAGGCGTTGCCGATGATGGTGTGATCGATCTCTTCGGCCGCGATGCCCGTCGCTTCGAGCGCGCCGCGCGCGGCGGCCGCGCCGAGGTCAATCGCTTTAACATCCTTCAACGCGCCGACGTACTCGGTCATCGGCGTGCGCTTGCCGCCTAAAATAAAAATGTCTTGAGCCATTATTTTCCTACTTCCTTGGTGGTGGTTGAAAACTGACCTCATTACGAAACAGACGAAAGTAACAGACGCGCAAACTTCGCGTCAAACCTGCTCATCCGCTCGCCGTCGAACCACGAAATTTAGATGAAAATGAGAGACCGCAAGCTGCCCGTTTCATTCCGTCTGCATCTTACTCGCGCGGCAAAAATTGACCCGATTTGTGCCCCCTGAAGTGTTTGCCAAATAAACTGCCCCTGTGGCAATATTGCCGCCTTGAAATCGTCGTCCTTGACGTTCCGCCCCCTAAATGAACCTCGAAAAGTTTCCACCTCGTTTAAGGAGTAAACCCTCGTGAAATATTACAGACAGACTATCTCTGCCCTCCCCCTGTTCGTCCGCCGGAGCGCGTTTGCCTTCGTCGCCCTGCTCTTCGTCGCCGGACTCGCGCCGCAAGCTCTGCTGCTGCGCGCCCAATCGCTCGACCGCATCGAGCGCGAGCGGGCGCAGACGATGCTCAACGTGCTCAAAAACGAACTCAAGAAAAATTATTACGACCCTAATTTCCACGGCATGGACGTTGACGCGCGCTTCAAGGCCGCGGAGGAAAAGATCAAGCAGGCCACTTCGCTCAATCAGGCTTTCGGCATCATCGCGCAGGCGTTTCTCGACCTCAACGATTCGCACACCACCTTCAGCCCGCCGTCGCGCCCCGTCACGGTGGAGTACGGTTGGCAGATGCAGGCCATCGGCGACCAGTGTTACGTGGTGGCCGTCAAGCCGGGCAGCGACGCCGCGGCGAAGGGCGTCAAGCCGGGCGACCTGATCCTCTCCGTTGACGGCTTCAAGCCGACGCGCAAAGAACTCTGGAAGATGGAGTATTACTACTACGGCCTCAGCCCGCGGCCGGGGATGCGTCTGGTCTTGCAAAGCCCCGGGCAGCAGCCGCGCCAGCTCGACGTGGCGGCAAAGGTAGTGCAGGGAAAGCGTGTGCTGGATTTGTCCGGCCGCGGCAACTCGCACATGGACATCAACGACATCATACGCAAGAGCGAAGACGCCGCGCGCCTCAGACGCCATCGCTTTCAGAAGTTTGGCGGCGTGATCGTGTGGAAGATGGACAGCTTCGGCTTCCTGCCGGAGCAGGCGGATCAGATCATGAACGACGAGGTCAGGGGCAACAGCGCGCTGATTCTCGACCTGCGCGGCAACCCCGGCGGCTACGTGGTGACGCTCGAACGGCTCGTCGGCCACTTCTTCGACCGCGAACTCAAGATCGCCGATTTGAAGGGGCGCAAAGAGATGAAGCCGATGGTCGCCAAGAAGCGCGGCGGCAAACCCTATGACGGGAAAGTGGTCGTCCTGATTGACAGCAAATCGAGTTCGGCGGCCGAATTGTTCGCGCGGCTGATGCAGTTGGAGAAGCGCGGCGTGGTGATCGGCGACAGGTCTTCGGGCTTCGTGATGCAGTCTATGTATCACAATCAGGAGATGGGCACCGAAACCGTCATCTGGTACGGCGCGAGCATCACGAACGCCGACGTGATCATGTCAGACGGCAAGAGCCTCGAACACACGGGCGTCACGCCGGACGAAGTGATCATCCCGACCGCCGAAGACCTCGCGGCCAACCGCGACCCGGTGCTCGCACGCGCCGCCGAAATCCTCGGCATCAAACTCGACCCGGCGAAGGCCGGCGCGATGTTCCCCATCGAGTGGAGGAACTTGTAAAGCGTCTTTAACGAAATAAAAACCTGCGCCGGAGAGGCGCAGGCAGAAGCATGCAAAGAGGGGCGCGGAGAGTTGAGTTTCTCCGCGCCCCTCTTCTTTGCGTGCTCTAAGGCGAAGTTAGATTTCCCCGCACGCCGTAACAACTCCTTATCCTTCCCTCCAAAGCATTTCGTCCGGCTCGGCCTCGTCGGAGGTTGCGTCTTCAATCGCTGAAGCGGTGTGCGGCGCGGTAGCGGTGTAGGAGTTCTTCGAGGAAGCCTTCGTAGGTGAAAGTCTCCGGGTCGAAGCCGGGCTTGAGTTTGTAAAGAATGGGCGTCGCCACACGCCAGGCCATCCACTGCCGCGGCGCATCGGCGAGTTCCCAACGCCGCCTGAGGAATATCTCGACCACTTCGATCTCCCGCTCGGCGAGCGCATTAACGTCGCCGCTGAACGCGACGGGCTTGAACGAACGGCGCAAGGCCACGTCGCTCGTCGGCGCGGCGAACACTTCGGCGAACGTCGGGGCTTGCGCCTCGCGCTCGCGCACGACCACCGTGCCCGCCACGAAATCGCCCACGCGCTGATCGCGGTCACTCATAAACACCGACACCAACCCGATTGAGTAAAACGGAAACGGCATCATGTCGAAGATGCGCAAAAGATTTCGCGCCGCCGACTCCCAGAGCGTGACGGGTCGGCCGTCCTCGCGTATGACGCGCAGGCGCAACATGCGCTTGCCCGGCGTCTGCCCGTTCCACAGCCACTCGAAGATGGCGAAGTAGCCCGACCACAACACGAACACCAAGATGATCACGGCGGCCAGCAACCACTTCGGCATCTGTGATGCGCGACTACTCAGATGCGCCCAGTAGCCCGTCCAGAGAAACACCAGCGCGACCAACAGCATCGCGAACAACTGCAACCCGTGGTCGACGGCGCACGCCAGAAAGCGATTACCGATAGAAGCCAGCGCGAAGTGCAGCGGCACGCGCTCCGGCGTCTCGATGACGAGCGTTTCTTCGTTGGCGACGGCGACGGACATCTTTAAGGAAGTGACAAGTGACAAGTGACGGGTGATAAGATTAAAACAAAGATACTCTTCGCGCGTGCCTTTGTTCTTTTTATACTCCGCGCACGCGCAGGAAACGACGCTTGCCGACTTGAATCAGGATCGTTTGCTCCGCGTTCAAGTTAACTTCGTCTTCGGCGCGGCGTTCGCCGTCGATGCGAACGCCGCCCTGCTCGATGAGCCTGCGTGCTTCGCCCATCGAAGGCGCAAGGGCGGTCTCGACAAGCAGGCGCGGCAGTTTCCACGCACCCGCGGCGATGGTGCGCTCCTCGATCTCGTCGGGTATTTCCTTGCGCTTGAAGATGCGGTTGAACTCCGCTTCCGCCGCGCCGGCGTCTGACGCTGAATGAAAGTCCGCGATGATGTGTTTGGCGAGTTCGACTTTCAGGTCGCGCGGGTTGCGCTCGCCCGCTTCCGACGCCGCGCGCAAGGCTGTGATCTCGTCCGTGCGCAGGTCGGTCAGGAGTTCGTAGTAACGCCACATCAACTCATCGGAGACGGACATGATCTTGCCGAACATCTCCTGTGCGGCCTCGTTGATGCCGATGTAATTGCCGTACGACTTCGACATCTTCTGGACGCCGTCCGTGCCTTCGAGGAGCGGCATGGTGATGACGACCTGCGGCTCCTGTTCGTATTCGCGCTGGAGGTTGCGGCCGACGAGCATGTTGAACTTTTGATCCGTGCCGCCGAGTTCGACATCGGCTTTGAGGGCGACGGAATCATAACCCTGCACGAGCGGGTATAGCAGTTCGTGCAGCGCGATGGGGCGTTCTTCGGCAAGCCGCTTCTGAAAATCGTCGCGCTCCAAAATCTGTTTGACCGTGGTGCGCGCGGCGAGGCGGACGAAGCCGTCCGAACCGAGCGTGTCCATCCAGCGCGAGTTGAAGTCGATGACCGTCTTCGCGGGATCGAGCAGTTTGAAGATTTGCGCCTTGTAAGTCTCCGCGTTGGCGTTGATCTCTTCGCGCGTGAGTTGCGGGCGCGTGACGGATTTGCCCGACGGGTCGCCGATGAGGCCGGTGAAGTCGCCGATGAGGAAGATGGCGGTGTGGCCGAGTTCCTGAAAGGCGCGCAGCTTGCGGATGACGACCGTGTGGCCGAGGTGTATGTCGGGAGCGGTCGGGTCTGCGCCGTACTTGACGCGCAGGGGCACGCCCGTGCGCGCGCTCCGCTCCAGCTTGGCGCGCAGGTCTGCTTCGCGGATGATCTCGACCGCGCCTTTGCGCAGGTAGTCGAGTTGTTCGTCAATCATCATGGCTTCATCGTAAATCGTGAATCGTAAATCGTAAATAGACGAAGGCCGCTTTGGGCGACGGCCGCGTGCGAGCTTTGAATCTGTTCGCGCTTTGAGCTACTTTTCTCAACATGACCAACCTACCCGCGACCGACGAAGCGAACGAAATCGGCAATGAGAATCCGCTCGGCGGCGTGCGCCTTGTGTTCATAGGGGTCGGCGTGATGGCCGAGTCCATGATCGCGGGGCTATTGAAGCGGCAACTCGTCGCGCCCGCGCAGGTTTCCGGCAGCCACCCGCGCGCCGCGCGCCGCGCCGAACTCGAAGCAACCTACGGCATCCGCGTCGTAGAGAGCAACGGCGAGGCGGTGTCGGCCGATCCGGCGGGCGCGGGCGACAGTTCACAAGTCTCCCCTGCAATCATCATCCTCGCGGTCAAGCCGCAGAAGTTGAACGGCGTGTTGCGCGAGTTGAAAGACGTGCTCCGCTCCGAAGACCTGGTGCTGTCCATCGTCGCCGGGGCGGCGCTGGAGACGATAGCGGGCGAGTTGTTGCACCCGGCCGTCGTGCGCGCTATGCCGAACACGCCCGCGCAGGTGGGCGAGGGGATGACCGTGTGGACGGCGACGGCGCAGGTTGACGATGTGCGGCGGCGACAGGTGAGCGCGATGCTGGGCGCACTAGGGCGCGAGATGCGCGTCGAAGAGGAACGGCAGATCGACATGGCGACGGCCTTGAGCGCGACCGGCCCAACATACATTTTCCTCGTCATGGAATCACTCGTGGATGCGGGCGTCCACATGGGCTTCTCGCGCGAGGTGGCGCGCGAACTCGTCTTGCAGACGATGCTCGGATCGGTGCGCTTCGCAATGGAATCGCACAAGCACCCGGCGGAACTACGCAACATGGTCACATCGCCCGGCGGCACGTCGGCCGAAGCGATCTACCAGATGGAAAAGGGCGGCCTGCGCACAGTGCTCTCGAAAGCCGTCTACGCAGCCTTCCAGCGTGCCGTCGCGTTAGGGCAGAAGAAGTAGTGAAGCGGGGGTTAACTTCGGTGGCGGGAATTCGGTTGTCGAGTGGCCGAAATTTCACCGCCTGAGCACGCGCCGCCCTTCGATCTTGTAATCCCCTCCGACAATTAACGCGACCGCTTCCGCATAGGCTTGGTGTTCTTCAATGAGTATGCGCGCGGCGAGAGTTTCCGGCGTGTCATCGTCCAACACCGGGACGACGCGCTGCGTGATGATGGCGCCGCCGTCCAGAGTCTCGTCAACGAAGTGTACGGTGCAGCCGCTTACCTTGACGCCGTGCTCTATGGCCTGTCGCTGCGCGTCGAGGCCGGGGAAGGCGGGCAGCAGGCTCGGGTGGATGTTGAGAATGCGCCCGCGGAAAACTTCGATGAACTGTGGCGAGAGCAGGCGCATGAAACCGGCGAGACAGATGAGTTCTATTCCGCGCGCTTGCAATGCGGCGATGATCTCGCGCTCATGTTCGGCGCGCGTGCGCCCCGCGCGTTCGACGGCGAGCGTCTCTATGCCGCGCTCAGAGGCACGCTCTAAGCCCTGCGCTCCGGCGTGGTCGCTGAGGACGAGCGCGATGTGTGCGCCGGGGATGCGCCCGCGCTCGATTGATTCCGCGAGCGCAACCATGTTCGACCCGCGGCCGGAGATGAGAATGGCAAGTTTCAAGTTTCAGATTTCAGGAGAGAGGTTTCAGTATTCGCGTTTCAGGTTTCAGGAATGAGGTTGTTTGGTCTTTAACTTGAAACTTAAAACCTGAAACTTGAAACCCGCTTAGAAGCTGTTTGAACGAGTCCCGACAGGGACGA
>DASVPS010000252.1:0-3473 GCA_036389555.1 Pyrinomonadaceae bacterium | reverse complement strand
GCGTCCGCGCTTGTCAACACCGTGACGGCGATGAGCGCGGGACGCGGCAAGCCTTCGCGTTCGGCCGTCTCGCCGGTGGCCTCCGCTGCGCGCCGCATCATCTCGCTGCCGCCGGCCGCGTGTACGTTGAAGAGTGAGACGCCGAGCCTGACCGCTTCACGACAGGCGGCGGCGACCGTGTTCGGGATGTCGTGAAATTTGAGGTCGAGGAAGACGCGCCCGCCATCGGCCACGATCTCGCGCACCAACTGCGGCCCGGCCGCCGTGAACAGTTGCGAGCCGATCTTGAACATGCCCGCCTCCGCGCCGAGCAGCGAGACCAGCCGGCGCGCTTCGCCCGCAGTCTCCACGTCGAGCGCGATGATCAATTTGTTGTTCATCTTGAGAATGGTATTAGCGTTCAACGCTCAGCCGACGGCTTTAAGATAGAGTTACCGCCGTTCAGTAAGACAGCTATGGGGAAATGAGTAAAGCCTAAAGTTAACTGCTAACGTTTGACGGCTGATGGCCGAGAGCTAATCCGCACGGCAGCCGACGGCCTCGTCGAGTGTGCGAAAGCCTTCGCGCCGGAGAATCTCCGCCAGTCCTTCGTTGATGTCGCGCGCGGCGGTGACGCCTTCGTAGATGAAACCCGTGTAGAGTTGCACGAGGCTCGCCCCGGCGCAAATCTTCTCCCACGCATCGGCCGCGTCGAAGATGCCGCCGACGCCGATGATCCTGATCGTGCCGCGCGAGAGACGATACAACGCGCGAATCACCTCCGTCGAACGCGCCCTGAGCGGTGCGCCGCTCAAACCTCCCGCGCCGATGGCCGAGACGACGCTCGCCGGTGTGTGCGATAAATTCTCACGCGCAATCGTCGTGTTGGTCGCGATGATGCCGTCAATTTCGGTGCGGCGCGCAACATCAATGATCATTTCGAGGTCGCCCTCTTCCAGGTCTGGCGCGACCTTCACGAGCAGCGGCATGCGCCGCGCCGTCGTCGCCACATCTTGTCCGGGGCGGAGCGACAATTCACGGTTGCGCTTTTGCAGCGCGCCCAGTAGTTCGGCGAGCACATCGGCGCGTTGTAGTTCGCGCAGGTTGGGCGTGTTCGGCGAACTGACGTTGATCGTGATGTAGTCTGCGTGCGGGTACACGATCTCGAAACTGGCGAGGTAGTCGGCGGTTGCCTCCGACAGATCGACTGCGCGGCTCTTGCCGATGTTGATGCCGAGCACGCAAGCGGGGGGGCGTCCCGTGCGCCCAAGCCGCGCGACGAGCGCCGCCGCGCCGTCGTTGTTGAAGCCCTGACGATTGATGAGCGCGCGATCCCCTGGCAGCCGAAACAGGCGCGGCTGTGGATTGCCCGGCTGCGCCAGATGCGTCACCGTCCCCAATTCCAGAAAGCCGAAGCCGAGCGCGGCCAACTCGCGCGCCGCCGCGCCGTTCTTATCGAAGCCCGCCGCCAGCCCGACCGGATTGCTGAAACTGAGTCCGAAGCGTTCGAGTTTGCCGAAGGGCGCGCGCTGCAAACGACGCGCGGCCAGACGACGCGCGCCCTCCGGCTTCAAGGCGACGGCGAGCGCGTGCAAAGCGAACTCGTGCGCCGTCTCCGGCGCGAGACGAAACAGGACGGGACGCACGAGCGAGCGATAGAGCATTAAATAAAGTTGAAAGAGTGACAAGTGATAAAAGCGTGCGAGAGTTTAACTTCTCATCTCTCAGTTGTCACTCACCGCTTTTTTGGGTCGTGCGTCGTTGTCATCAAGTTTCGCTTTCCGTGCTCCGGCCAGCGACTTCTCTTCTGTTCGATATTGACGATGAACGCTACACGCAATTTGGTGTGGGTCAATGTCAAGGTTGAATAGCGAGAAAGATTCAACAGGAGTAGACACAGGCTATTGAAATCTATCCTCTCCAGTGGACACCTGCGGCTCGCTGCCGCAAAGCAAAGTCTCTGTTATGCGCAGGAAAGAGGCCGTATGAGACGGGCAGCGTGCATGGCATGAGCGTTGCAATTTAATTCATGAGTATTGCTGTTTAATTGGGATTGCATATCTCTATTTGTTCAACGTTGAAAATGACCCACTGGCAATTTTAGGTTGTTGACATTTCGAGCAAAAGGAGAACAATCTGCCGCGTTGTACATGCCTGAAATTCCTGCTAACGAGATTCTCACTTCGTTAGCCTCACATTCTTCCTGACTGGCACGGAGAGCGGTATGAGGTTTAGCCGGTTCGCAGTTAACCCTCCGGCAAATCACGGCGTGCGCTAGCGCGACTGCCTGACCCACAAAGCGTCCGCGCTTGCGAAGCGGGCTTTGAGTCGGTTGAGCGCGTCGCGCCTCCGCGTTAAGGCCGCCCGCCGTCGGGGCTGTGTCTCGTCCTGCATCTACGTCCCTGATCGAAGAATGAAACCCACCGGAAAGGGTAATTCCTCGTCAACCCCGACCCTCACCAGAAAGGAAACGACATGCCAACCAAAGCGACAACTAAGAGCAAGAAAGAGAAGCCGCAACAGCAACAAGCCCTCCTCTCCTCCTCCTTCGTACATCTGGGGCCGCCGTTCGCCGGACAGGGGCCATACCCCGGCGGCGTGTGGGGATTGTTACCCCCTCCCGACGGCCGCAGCACGCCCTGCCCCGGTTACTGGGCGTTCGTCAGACGCTTCCCGACAATCGGCGGGGTGGTCGCGCAGTTGGGCGCGGCAACCGGGACGGGCGCGGGGTCGTGCGTGCTCTACTCCGGCTATCAATACGTTTTCAAGGCGACCGTCGGCGGCGATCACGTCATCGTCCTGACGATGAACATGGGGCCGGTCTCACGCCTCCCGCGCTACGGCCGAGTGCAGATCGCGGGCGTGCTCCAGATTATGGGGCCGGGCGGCCACTGGGCGGACTTCTACGACGACCTCCCCGGGAATACCTCTGTCACTCTGGTGATCAGACCGCGCATACAGGCGGGCGGGCTCTACACTCTGAAGTTCGGGGTGGCGCCCATTGTGGAGAACGCCGGGTATGGGTCTTACGGCGAAGCCATTCTGAATTCCGCACGGTTGACGCAGTACCTCCCCTACGGCGTGCAGGCCGGGACTCTCGCCGGCCCCAAGGCCACGAAGAGAGACGACCTGCTGAGTTCGCTCATCAATTCGGGTGAGGAGCAGGAAGCCCAGCCCATCTCTCTGGAAGAGGCGTCGGCGCTAGGCGTGAGTTATAGCTCGTAAACTATCCGTGCACGTCCGATCTCGACCGCGCTCATCGAACGGAGTCGAGATCAAATCGGGGGCAACGCCGGAACTGCGGCGTCGCCCCCGAGTTCTATCACCTGTCGCAATGCGCCCGCGGCATCAAGTCGTGCGGGAGTTGTAGCGGGAGACGGGCACTGTGATTATTCCCAAAACCTGCGCCACCCGGGAGTCACAAAAGTTCCGAGAAGTGGGCGGCCGGCGCGGGTGTGCAAACCAACAGATCATCCTCCCGGAAGTATGATGAT
>DASVPS010000251.1:0-3395 GCA_036389555.1 Pyrinomonadaceae bacterium | reverse complement strand
ATTAGGGACGGCGAGCAGCAGCCCTATGTCCGCATAGGAGAGCGAGAGGTCGCGTCGGATGAGCGGCCACGCGGCCTGACGCGAGCCGTCGACGAGTTCGTCCAGAAATTCAATCGCGAGCAGCGTGAAGGTGAGACGCCGCAAAGCGCTCCCGGCCGCGCCCTTCGACGGCGCGGCGGTCTTCGACCATGCATGATTCGACATTTGATGATTCCTCTGTTCCCGGAACTGTGAACGCTGGCGTGTGTGTGCGTGGGTAGCGTTCTGCGGGGGCGGAGGAATCAACGAGCGGGCGCGGGCATACCTGAACCGTCGCGCGAGCGTCGGCGCGTCGGCGTCGGGTACGAGCGTGGTTTCAGGAAGTTACCAGGGAGGGAAGGTGAGAGAGATGTTCATGCCGTGATCTCGCTTTCGACTCGAACGTTTCAGTGCGCCGCCATTTTACTCGCTTCGCGCGCGACGGGAAAGGTTCGCATTGGTGGCTGCCGGCAAAAGTTTTCCGCAGTCGCTGATTTGCAGCACCGACGCTACTCGTGGTCGGTACGGGGGAACACCTGCTCGGCATGTTCGCTATCAAGGTCGAATTCCCAAATCTCAACGTTCGGCCCGATCAGGTGTCCCTGAGTCTTGATGTAGTGGGCGGCGAGGCTCACGTCTTTCCGCAGATGTTTCAGAACGAACAGGATTTTTCGATAGCGTTTCGGGGCGAGGCTGAACAAAAGCATGACCTCGTTTAACGCCCTAATTTTTGCGCTGGGCGAATTACCGCCGCTCGTCCACGTGTATGACTTACATTCGACTAGTATCGGCGGCTTCTTGCTACCCAGATCAAATTTATGAGACTTCTTGATTCTGTATCCAACCTTTTCGCTAAAGGCAAACTGAAGGGGAATATTCGTTTTGGCAAAGAACAGTTGAGCTGCTTTCTCGAAATCTCTCCCTACATCAGTATTGCTAAGTGAGCCGACACGCTGGAAATTGTTTTCCACAATTGTCATCTTCCCTGCCACTGACAGGGAAGAGGCCGTAGTTTGAAACCGCCGGACGCGAACAGGCTTGTCCCAAGCGGTTTCGTCCTCGGCTTGATCCGCCACCAGTTCATCAATGTCTTCCTCGCTTAAAACTTTTTTCTTGCGGCTCATACGTCCCATCCGGTGATAATTCTGACAACGCTATCCGGCTTCAGTTGAAAAATGATTTTAAGGTCACGCCCGCCCATTGTACGCCCTATAAGTTGATAGCGGTCGCGGTAAGATTTGTTGCGCCGCACTTCGAAGTCCGAGAAGAAACAGTCCACCGCCTCCTCGAAAGTAACATGATGTGCAGCAAGTTCGTCTCTCTCAAAATCATACTCAAAGTCAGACGGCGTGAAGCGATGCCAGTTGACCATCACTCATTCACTTTTAACACGGCGAGGAAGGCTTCCTGTGGAATTTCGACGCGGCCGACGCGCTTCATGCGCTTCTTGCCTTCCTTCTGCTTCTCCAGCAGTTTCCGCTTGCGCGAGATGTCGCCGCCGTAGCACTTGGCGATCACGTTCTTGCCCATCGCTTTGACGGTTTCGCGCGCGATCACTTTGTTGCCGATGGCGGCCTGAATCGGCACTTCGAACAGTTGGCGTGGGATGAGTTGACGCATCTTCTCGGCGAGCGAGCGACCGCGCGGCTCGGAGTTGGCACGATGCACGATGAGCGAGAGCGCGTCCACGGGTTCGCCCGCGACGAGAATGTCGAGCTTGACGAGATCGCTCACCCAGTAATCTGCGAAGTGATAGTCGAGTGAGGCATAGCCGCGCGAGACGGATTTGAGGCGGTCGTAGAAGTCGAGCACGATCTCGTTCAAGGGTAACTCGTAGGTCAGCATCACGCGCTTGGCGGCGATGTACTCAAACTTCTTCTGCACGCCGCGTTTCTCTTCGAGGAGCGGGAGGATGCCGCCGAGATATTCGTCCGACGTGAGAATCGTGGCGAGGATGACAGGCTCTTCGATCTTCTGTATGCGCGCGGGGTCGGGCATCTTCGCGGGCGAGTCGATTTCCAGCACCTCGTTGTCCGTCGTCGTGACGCGATAGCGCACTCCCGGCGCGGTCGTGATGAGGTCGAGGTTGAACTCGCGTTCCAGACGCTCCTGCACGATCTCCATGTGCAGGAGACCGAGGAAGCCGCAGCGGAAACCGAAGCCGAGCGCGGTCGAAGACTCCGGCTCGTAGAAGAACGAGGCATCGTTCAGGCGCAGCTTGTCGAGCGCGTCGCGCAGTTCTTCGTACTGGTTCGCCTCGACCGGGTAGAGTCCGGCGAAGACCATCGGCTTGATCTCCTGAAAGCCGGGGAAGGGCACGGTCGTGGGGCGCGCGGCCTCCGTGATGGTGTCGCCGATCTGCACGTCGGCCACAGTCTTGATCGAGGCCGTGAGGAAGCCGACTTCGCCCACTCCGAGTTCGCCAATCGGCGTCGGGCGCGGGCGGTTGACGCCGACGGCCTCCACCAGATAATCGCGTCCCGTGTTGAAGAAACGTATCTTCATGCCCGGCTTGACGCGCCCGTCAATCACGCGGAACAGGACGATCACGCCCCTGTAGGCGTCGTACCACGAATCGAAGATGAGCGCCTTGAGCGGCGCACTGGGGTCGCCCTTCGGGTAAGGCACGTCGCGCACGATGGCTTCCAGCACTTCGTGTACGCCGACGCCCGTCTTCGCGCTCGTCAGGACGGCGTTCCCCGTGTCTAGTCCGATGACCTGCTCGATCTGCTCAATGGCCTTGTCGGGTTCCGCCCCCGGCAAGTCGATCTTGTTGATGACCGGAATGAACTCCAGATTATTCTCAATCGCCAGATACGTGTTCGCCAGCGTCTGCGCCTCGACGCCCTGCGACGCATCGACGACGAGCAAAGCGCCCTCGCACGCCGACAAAGAGCGCGAGACTTCATACGAGAAATCCACGTGCCCCGGCGTATCGATCAAATTCAAGACGTAGTCTGTGCCGTCGTCCGAGCGATAATCGAGCCGCACGGCGTGCGCCTTGATCGTGATGCCGCGCTCGCGCTCCAGGTCCATGTTGTCGAGCACCTGCGCCTCCATGTCGCGCCCCGCGACCGCGCCCGTCAACTCCAACAGGCGGTCGGCCAGCGTGGACTTCCCATGATCAATGTGCGCGATGATCGAAAAATTTCTGATGCGTTCTGGATTCATTAACTTCTTATTTGTAGCTTCATTATTAACGCTTGTTGATAAAATTCAGTGGCGCGTCTGTAATATTTCACGGCTGAATATTCTTGCGCAGCAACTCAACGACGGCTTCAATAATCAACTCGAACGATTCAGCCTTCAACGTTCCAACTTCGGCTACGATCAAACTGCGGTTCGCCGTAAACAACTTGCTCGGTCGCGCATAGCTC
>DASVPS010000250.1:0-21131 GCA_036389555.1 Pyrinomonadaceae bacterium | reverse complement strand
GAGCGCGGACGTGGTGCGGGGGCGCGATTATCGTGCGTTGCTGCGGCGCGAGATTGATCGCGAGTCGAGTTTTCGCGGGGAGTTGATCGCGCTGCGCCGCGCGTGGGCGCAACTGCTGGTCGAGACGGGCGCGCGCGACGTGCGCGGCGAACTTTCGCACGCCGAGGCCAACCGCCTGCAAACCGAACTCGCCACGGCGAGCATCAACGCCGCCTACTTCATCGCGCGCCGCGAGATGGCGCGGCGCTACGGGAACCTCGCGGCGGGGCCGCGCCTCTGTGTCCTCGCGCTCGGACGCCTCGCGAGCGGCGGCATGGACTACGGCTCCGACCTCGACCTCGTTATCGTCTACGACGCACAAGTGCCTTCGCCCGTCAGCGCGCTCACGCGCGAAGAGGCTTACACGCGGCTGGTCGAGTTGATGGTCTCCGCATTGTCGAGCCTGACGCGCGCGGGCTACCTCTATCGCGTTGATCTGCGCCTGCGTCCCGACGGGAAAAACGGCGCGCTCGTGCGCAGCAGTGAGTCGTTCGTCGAATACCTGCGCGCGCGCACAGATGTCTGGGAGTGGTTGGCTTATGTGAAGCTGCGTGCGGTCGGCGGCGACCTCGAACTGGGGCGCGCGGCCGAGAGCGAAGCGCGCCGCGTGATCCACGAAGCGGCGCGCGCGGGCGAAGCGGAAGAGTTACGAAGGGAGACGCGCCGCGTGCGCGAGCGTCTCGAACACGAACGCGGGATGAGCCACGGCGCGACGCGCGGCGCGATTGACATCAAGTTTGGCGCGGGCGGCATGCTCGACGTGTACTTCGCCGTGCGCTACCTCCAACTCCGCGACGACGTGCGAGATGTCGGCGCGGATCGTTCGACCCGGACGACGCTCGCGCGCCTCAAAGATGCCGGTTCGCTCGACGCGGAAACTCACCACAGCCTCTCGGAAGGCTACAGTACCCTGCGTGCGCTCGACCATCACCTGCGACTCATCGCAGGGCGTTCGTCGCGCCTGCCCGTCGCAGCCGACCACGCCGTCCTCCGAGACCTCGCGCGCGCGGCCGGGCACGCCACGCCCGACGCGCTCACGGACACCTTGCGCGCACGCATGGCCGACATTCGCGCGGCCTACGAACGCATCACGTCGCCGTGAGGATTAACGCCCTCGCCTATCTTATGAGCGATGTGCAATCAGGGTTTCCTTTTTATCTTCGACGGCCGGGGTGCATTCACCCAGGTCTTCCTGATCGGGTGGGCTTCGGTGTTGAAAATGACCTGATGGAAATTCAGTGTGCGCGGCGGCGCGTGGAGCAGGTAAAAATACTTGAACGTCTCGGCCAGCACAAAGCTCTCCATCACGTCCGCCTGTTCCTTGGTCACGACACTCTTCAAACTGGCGTAAGCCGCCTCCGTCCGGCAGGCTCGCACGAAATCTTCGAACATCGTCTCGCCCATGCGCAGGTATTTCGGGTCACCTGTGAGTTGGTGCAGGTAATAGGCAGACTCGACGATCTCCGGGCGCAGCGCGTATCCGGCGTCTTTGACGCGCATCGCCTTGTAGTCGAGTTCTTCCGGCTCGATGCCGTGTAGTTGCCACATCTTGAAAGACGAGTCTTGCAGGCGACGCGCGCGCCGCAGATCGCCGGAGAGGGCGAGCACGGCCGGGAAGAAGGCGTCGAGCGCGCCGTAGGTGGTGGCCGTGCGGCGACCCGTGTCCATGTCGGCGTGGCCGTACCAGAGTCCCGTGGGCGTGTCGTCGGCCAAGTATTGGTTGATGGCGCGGACGTGTTCGCGCCACATCCGGCGGCAGTCCTCGTCGCCGAACAGCAGCCAGCACTTCAACAGGTATTCGTAGTAGGAATCGATCTCCGCGCTGATGCTGCTGTTTTTGTTCGTCCACTCGCCCGTCTCCACGTTGATGCGCTGGCCGACCAGCCCGATGCGCGAGCGTCGTTTGTAGACTTCGACGAGCGCGCGCTTGGCCTTCTGGTAAAAGACGGGCTTGCCGGTCAGTTTGGCGAGCGTGCCGAATTCGATGAGGAGCGTGCCGGCTTCGGCCGGGTTGGTCACGGGCTGGCGCACCTGGCCGGTCTTGAGGTTGACGTACATGTAGGGGATGCCTGTCGGCGACTCGAAGGCCGGGAGCAGGCGCGTCCCCAAATCTTCCGCGAGCGAGAGGAGCCGCCGGTCGCGGCTCAACTGGTAGCCCGACAGCAGGCCGCCGAGGAGGCGGATCGTGATCTCGAAATTCTTGACGCTCACGTCCTTGTCGAACGAAAGCCGTTCGACGATCAGCTTTCGGGTCTTCTCCGCCTCTGCGTCGAGACCCATCAGGATCATCGTGTCGAGCGCATCGACCGGCGTCATCAGGAGCGATTCTTTGTACCAGTCGTGGGGCGCTTTGCTGAGCGGCTTTAATGCGTCGTGCCCCCATGCGTAACGCTCGTAACCGCGCCATGCGTGTAGAAACTCCGCGCGCACACGCTCCGCCATCTGCGCTCGCCCCGGCGCGGCACGCCTTTGCGCACGCGCCCCGGGCGACGCGCCGCCCGCGAGGACGGCGAGCAGCAACACGACTGCAACGACTCTGTTTCTCATCACGTGTGACCTCGGTTGAAAGTAACTCATCGCGCGCCCGCATGCGTGCTATCCGCGCGGCCTACGACCGCATCACAGGCGTCGAGAGCTGACGCCGGACTTCAACTGCTCGAACGAAGCGCGGCAGGGCGGGCGGCGGGTACAACGGCTCGTCGGGTGGCAATGGGCAGGCACGCGCGCTCTACATACTTTCGTGCCCGGAGCCTAAGTCATGTGCGCCCGGCCGGTGAAGACGGAGAAATCGAGTCGAGGAGAGACAGTGCGTTCTCTATAAATCTACTCACCTCGCTCTGAGCCGAACGCCTGTAGTTTATTATTTTAGGTTTGAGGAATCTGACGACGGCATCCTCATCCGTGGCTATGCTAAGTAATAGTCCGTCAAGTATCTCGAAATTCTCCGTGGTCTGGCATCTGTCCTTACCTTGCTCTAGAAACACGCCCTTGTAGATGATGCCGCATGAGCGCAGAAGCATTTCATGGCTCCCCATGGAAGGCTCGATCTTCTCAAACAAGGCGTGATTTTTAAACATCTCCGTCACCCTGTCGGCCGCCTGAATTTTCTTCTCCCGGTATAAGAAATTAAAGAAGCCCCGTCTGACTAAAGCCTCAAGCGCGAAGCGCGACAAAACCTGAACTGCGAACGAAACAACAGCCAGTATCGCCAGCGCGCCCGCCTGCGCCGGCAAGCCCAGTTCCTCGAACCACTTTGGAATCGGAAGAGCCAGGATTTCCGGGATGCCCGCGATAAGTCCGAGGTCTTTCAGGACTCTCGCGCCCGTGTAAGTGATGGCTGCGGTAAAGTAGCCGACAAAAATGCCGAGGATAAACTGTTGAATCGCGTTTGAACAGACCGCATTGATGCGCTTTAACTTTTCCTTTTTCGTCCTGCGCGCTGAACTCGGATCCGCAACGAGTTCGGTCAGCAGACTGGCGACCGCCAGCAAGTTTCCGTCAACGCTAGGCACTTCGGAAAGTGTATCCGAAGCAAAGCCGATGGCTGACCCGGTAAATTCTTCGACCCCCGCGTTGTCACGTATCTTTGCTTGGCGCGCAGCCTCATTCGCGTTGAGCTTTTTGAACTGGACGACGAGCTTTTCGTACTCCTCCTGCACCAGCACCTGAAACCGGGGGACATTCCGGGCAAGGTACTCGTAAATTAGCTGCGGAGTCTGTTCCGTATGCGGTTCCAACGTACCCAGATAATCGTCAAGCGCATCTAGCTGAGTCTCGGTCAAAACGTCGCAGGCGCGCAGGAGGATGGCCTGAGACAGGAGGGAGTTTACCTTGCCTATGGCCGTCGCCCTGCCTGCGTCGGACAAAGCGGTTAAGTCGAAATCCGCAATGATCTTTTGTTCAATTTCAGTGCTCATGTTGCCCTCGGTCGCGACGCCCTTGAGACGAATAATTTGGGCACGCCGCCGCGTCTCTACTTCGGCCGCTCGTTTTTGTAGACGACGCCCTCTTTCATGACGAAGAAGACGCGCTCGGTTTCGCGTATGTCGCGCGTGGGGTCGCCGGGGACGGCGATGATGTCTGCGAGTTTGCCGGGGGCGAGCGTGCCGAGTTGGTCGGAGAGGCCGAAGAGTTCGGCGTTGACGGAGGTGGCGGCGCGGAGCGCGTCTATGGGGCGCATGCCGAGTTCGACCATGAGGCGAAACTCTTCTGCGTTGCGACCGTGCGGGTAGACGGCGGCGTCCGTGCCGAAGGCGATCCGCACGCCACGGGCTACGGCCTTGCGAAACATGTTCTGGATGCTGGCGATGGCGGCGCGCGCTTTGGCTTCGACGTTCGGCGGCATGTAGAGGCCGCGGTCGAGTTTCTCGCGCAAGCCCTGCGGAGCCATCAGCGTCGCGACAAGGAAAGTGCCTTTGGTCTTCATCATGTCGAGCGCCTCTTCGTCGAGAAACGAGCCGTGTTCGATGGAGTCGATACCGGCGCGGATGGCGCGCTTCGCTCCCTCCGCGCCGTGCGCGTGCGCGGCGGTCTTGCGCTTGAGCGCGTGCGCTTCGTCAACGAGCGCGTCGAGTTCTGCCTGCGTCAGTTGCGGCGAGTTAACGTCGCCCGTGAGCGAGAGCACGCCGCCCGTGGCGCAGACTTTGATCACGTCCGCGCCGCGCTTGATGTTCAGGCGGACGGCGGCGCGCACGGCGTCCGCGCCGTTGGCGACCGCATCCTCGATGCCCGTCGTGCGGTCGAAGATGCCGGGGCGATAGCCGCCCGTCGGGTCGCAGTGGCCGCCCGTCGCCCCGATGGCTCGCACGGCCGCGAGTATGCGCGGCCCCGGAACTTTGCCGTTGCGGATGGCGTTGCGCAGGCCGATGTCGATGAGATCGCCCGACCCCAGATCGCGTACGGTGGTGAAGCCGATCAACAGGGTCTTGCGCGCATGGACGGTGGCGTCGAGCGCCTGTTCGGGGACGGTCTTTTTAAAGGCGTCGAGTTCGTCCTGCTTCCAATCGTCGGTGGCCTCGCCCGTGATGTGCGTGTGCGCGTCCATGAAGCCGGGCATGAGCGTCGCGTCGCCGAGATCGATGACTTCAGCGCCCGCCGGAATCTGCGCGTTCGCGGCGAGCGACTGGATGCGCCCGTCCGAGACGACGATCACGCCGGGCGTGAGAAGGCGTTCGTTTTTGCCGTCGAAGATGCGCGCGGCTTTGACGACGATGGTGCGTTTCGGAGCAGGTGTGCTCCGCCCGCCTTGCTGCTGTTGTGGCTGTGCGAGGGGCGAAGCGGTTCCGGCGGCGAGGAAGGTGAAGGCGAGTAAACAGGCGCAAAGTTTTTTCATCGAGTTGCTCCGGGGATTTCTCTGGAAGATCGTTGGAACCGATCTTTCCGCGTCATGTCTCAAGGGGCACGCCGCCCGTCTCTTCGTGCCAGCAGCGCACGCACCAGAGATGGCGCGCGGCGCGTTCTTCAAACGTGAAGTCGGCGGCACCGGGCAGGCGACGCACAACCTCGCGTTCCTCTTCGGCAAGTTCGCTCCACGCGCGCAGGCGGTGCGGCGCGTCGCAGCGGGGGCATCGGGCGTCGGTCGTCGGTGTCATCGCGCCAACATAAACATGCCGGGGGGAATTCGCAAGACGCGCGGCGCTCTCAAGCGGCGTGGCTGGGGCGCGCGAGGCTTCGCCGCGCAAAAGACCGCCGCGCTATCGAGTGGCGGCGGTCTTTGCGCTACACGCACACGTCCGGCAAGTCGTCACCAGCATCCGGCGTAGCCACTGTCAACTTCATACCATGTTTTCCCGTTGTCGTAAGATTCGTAATAGACCCAGTAGTAGTGTGTGCAATTGTCGGCGTCGCCGCCGTCTCCGGGGCCGCCACCGCCCGGCGCGGGTGTGGGCGTCGGGGTCGGCGCAGGCACACACTCGCACCGATTCATGTTCCACACGAAGCCCGGCTGGCAGGTCTGGTTCTCATTCACGCAGACGCAGCAACCGTGACCGTCATGATAAGCATTGCCGGGACAGCCGGTTTGAGAGGCATTGAAATCTGGGTACGGGCCGGAGGAGCAGATGACGGTGGGAATGCAGATCGCGCCGCCGGGGTTGTTCGGTTCGCAATAGGAATTAGGATTGCTCTTTTTGCAAGCCTCGTCGCAGTCAGGGGTGGGCGTGGGCGTTGCGGTGGGCTTGGGCGTGGCGGTCGGCGTCGGTGTCGGCGTCGCCCCCGGCGGGCAGGGGTCGGCGGCTAAAATGTCCTCTATGCAGTAAGTGTCGAACTCGTCATTACATGAAACTTCTCTAGTGGTGTATGTAGTACAAGAACCTGCCGGGTCGCTACAAGGCGCACTAAAAGCTTTAACTATCTCCCCGCAGCAGGACACAGTAATGTTTTTGAGACTTTGACAAGACGAACCGGGACAACAGATGTCGGAACTGCTGACAGTTTCAACGGAGACTGGCCGGGGAATGCTTGCCGGATAAAATTTTACCGGCGAGAAATTCGCCGGTAAGAAGAGTGTTGATGATGATGTGGGCGGCTGTAGCGGGGAGCGGTCGGGAGGCTCATCCGGTGTCGCTGTCGCTGCGTGGTTCTCTCTCTCCGGCTCGCGCTGCATCAATTCTCTGCGTCTTTTGTGGATGTCGAACGGGATGCCACTGGGGAAGCGGAAGCCCGTCCCGTCTCCGAAATTTAGATACTGGAAGATGAATTTAATTTTCTTAGGCTCATCTTTCGACACGCCGCGTCTTTTGACGAACCGCTCCCACCCCTGTTGAAGCCGTTCGGGGATTTTTAAGGTGTAGCTTTCACCCGGCTTGATCGGTACATCATCGGGCTGAAGCGGAACGTCGAAATTTAGCAACTCGCTTCTGCCATACCGAAGGGGGAAACCTAAATTATTGCCGCTCTCGCCTTTTACGTCTGGCAAGTCAACAAACATTCTTAAGTAATAGATCGGTTTGTCCGCAGTGTTCGTAAGTTCAATCTCGAAGTCGCTGACCCATTTCTCGCTTTTCAAATTCTTGACTTTAATCTTGAGCGGCAGGTGCTTCGGAATAGCATCCTCCAACTCCCGCTCCACCTGCGGCAACTGCGCGGCGATCTCTTGAATGGTCGGCTTCACTCCGAGTTGGTCTTTCTTCCGCAGCACTCTGATCGTTTTTTTATCCGTCGTGCTTTGCCCCTCGCTGCTGCGAGTCGCCACGATGCCAACTCCGAGAGCGATGAAAGTGATAAGAAGTGAGAGCGCGATGGTCTTGTAATGTCGCATTGAGGATGCTCCTTCTTCCTTCGGTGAGAGAATGTGTCAGGATGCTTCTCTTTGACTACACTAACTGCGCGGGTAAGAGATAAGCCCGCTCGTCGAGGAACACCAACATGTTACGCCCGCCGTTTACGGCGAGCAAGGATTTGCGATGGCCGTCGAGGAGCGCCGAGAGGCTCATCCGGTGTCGCTGTCGCTGGGCTGTCCCCGCTCTCCGGCTCGCGCTGCATCAACTCTCTGCGCCTTTTGTGAATGTCGAAGGGTCGTCCGCTGGTGAAGCGAAAACCCGTCCCGTCTCCGAAGTTGAGAGCCTGAAAAATGAATTTAATTTTCTTAGGCTCATCTTTCGACACGCCGCGTCTTTTGACGAACCGTTCCCATCCCAGTTGAAGCCGTTCGGGGATTTTTAAAGTGTAGCTTTCACCCGGCTTGATCGGGACATCATCGGGTTGAAGCGGGACAGCAAAGCTGATCAGCGCACCTCTGCCATACTGAAGAGGAAAGCCCAGATTACGATTGTTTTCAGTTATTACGTCTGGCAAGTCAATGAACATGGCTAAGTAATAGATCGGCTTGTCCGCAGTGTTCGTAATTTCAATCTCGAAGTCGCTGACCCACTTCTCACTTTTCAAATTCTTGACTTTAATCTTAAGCGGCAGGTGCTTCGGAATAGCATCCTCCAACTCTCGCTCCACCTGCGGCAACTGCGCGGCGATTTCCTGCGCCGTCGGCTTCACGCCGAGATGATCTTTCTTCCGCAGCACTCTGAGGGTCTTTTTATCCGTCGCGCTTTGCCCCTCGCTGCTCTGCGTCGTCCCGACGGTTGCCCCCGCCGCGACGAGCATCGCGAGAATCAGGAGCGTGAATTTTGAAAAGATTCGCATGAGGTCTGACCTGTCCAACGTCCGTTGCGTCGAGCGTTCAAGGTTTTTGCCGCCGCAGGCAGCGTCGAGAGGCGCTGCCATCAACGGCCGGCATTCTGAGCGTTGATGCTACGCGCGTTAATTTGAGAACTCAAGGTTTTTACGGCCGGATGAACTTGCGCCCGTCGAGACGAACCGCGGTTGATGTACGGGATGTCGCTCTCGTCCCGGAGGGCTGGCAGAGCGCGCGCCCGCCGCAATCCATTTGAGTGTCGCCGCCGGGACAGGTTAATATCGTCGCCGTCTTTAACATCATCTCCGAACCACAGAAAGCTGCCTGACACATGATCCAGAACGGTCGCGTCCGCGCTCTCCTTCTGCTCGCCGCCCTCTTCGTCCTCTCCTGCTTCACCGACGCGCCCGCGCAACGCGACGATTCGCGCTTCGACTTCTATGCGCGCGGCCCCTATCGCGAGAACGTGCCGCGCCCGCAAACCACGACGCGCTTCGACGTGGGCGACTTTCACACGAACTACGCGACGATGGAGCGCGTCATCGAGCGCATCGCGCAAGCCGCGCCCGACCGCGTGCGCGTGACCGACATCGGCGAGACGAACGAGCACCGCATGATGCACCTGCTCGTCATCTCCGCGCCCGAAAATTTGCAGCGGCTCGACCAGATCAAAGCCAACATCGCGCGCCTCGCCGACCCGCGCACGACCGGCGCGGACGAGGCGCGCCGCATCGCCGCCGAGATGCCAATCATCTCTTTCATGAGCTACACGATTCACGGCAACGAGTCGGCGTCGTTCGAGGCGATGATGCAGGTCGTCTATCAACTCGCCGCGTCGAACGAACCGGCCACGCTCGACATCCTGAAAAACTCCGTCGTGCTCGTCAACGTCTGCTCGAACCCCGACGGCCACGAGCGTTTCGTCACCTGGTACAACTCTTTCGGCATGGGCAACGCCGACCCGTTGGCGAGCGAGCACCGCGAGCCCTGGTCAATCTGGGGACGCGCCAATCACTACCGCTTCGATCTCAACCGCGACAATCTCGCCGCCACGCAAATCGAGACGCGCAATCTGCAACGCGCCTACCTCGACTGGAATCCGCAAATCTTCGTGGATCATCACGGCCAGCCCTCGCAGTATTTCTTCCCGCCCGCGGCGCTGCCCGTCAATCCGAATCTGCCGCCCGCGCAGACCACGCGCTGGCTCACAGAGTTTGGCCGCGCCAACGCCGCGCAGTTCGACGCGCGCAACTGGGATTATTACGTCCGCGACGTGTTCGATCTCTTCGGCCCGTTCTTCTGGGACTCATGGCCTGCCCTGAACGGCGCGACCGGCATGACTTACGAAACCGACGGCGGCGGCACGAAAGGCTATGCGTGGCGTCGCGACGACGACACCATCGTCACCCTGCGCTCGGCCATCGCCAAGCACTACATCGCGTCGCTCACGACGCTTGAGACGGCCGCGCGCAATCGCGAAGCGCGCCTCAGAGATTTCTACGAGTTCAAACAGAGCGCGATTGAAGAGGGGCGGCGCGAGGGGATGCGGCGCATCGTGCTCGTCCCGGGACGCGACCCGGCGCGCGCCGCCGATCTGGCCGACGTGCTCCTGCGTTCCGGGATCGAAGTGAGCCTGACGAGCGAACCGTTTCGCTCGACGAGTGCGCGCGCCTACACGGCCGGCACGGCGGCCGGCGGCACGGCTCACACGTTTCCGGCGGGCGCTTACATCGTCGAACTCGCGCAGCCGCAGAAGCGTCTCGCCAAAGCCCTGCTCGAACCCGACACGGAACTCGACCCCGTGTTCGTGCGCGATCAACTCGCGCGCTTCGCGCGCAACCAGCGGCGCGGCGGCAACGCTGCGAAAGAGGAGTACGGATTTTACGACGTGACGGCGTGGTCGCTGCCGTTCGTCTTCGGCGTCGAAGCTTACTGGACGGGCGACGCCCCGGCGGTCTCCGCGGTTCAACTTCGCGCCGCGCCGGCGGCCGAGACGACGGCCGACGCGCTGCGCGCCTCCGGCGAGAGATTGCTCTCGCGTCGTCTCGGCGTCTCGGGTCGCGCGTCGGTCGCCTACATCTTTCCTTACGAGACGAACGGCGCGGCCTCGCTCGCCTACCGTCTGCTGCGCGAGAATTACAAACTCGCCGTCGCCACGCGCACCTTGAACGCGGGCGGGCGCGATTGGCCGCGCGGCACCATCGTCGTGCGCGTCTCGCGCAACCCGGACACCTTGCACGATGCTCTGGCGCGGCTCGCGCGCGAGGCGGGCGTCGAAGTGACGGCCGTCAATTCGGGCTTTGCGGAGACGGGCGACACGAGCATCGGCTCGGAGAACGTCCTCTCTTTGAAGCGGCCGCGCATCATCGTCGTCGCCGACGAACCCGTGAGCCAGACGAGTTACGGCGCGATGTGGTGGACGTTCGAGCGTTACGGCGTAGACTTCACGCCGATGACCATCGCGAACCTCAGGCGTGCGAACCTCGACCAGTACAACGTCATCATCATGCCCGACGGCTCTGCGGGCGGTTACATGAGCGCGCTCGGCGCGTCGGGCGTTGGCACGCTGCGCGCGTGGGTGCAGCGCGGCGGCACGCTCATCTGCATCAAAGGCGCGGCGGTCTTCGCGGCCTTGAAAGATGTCAACTTAACCTCTGCGCGCCTCGTCGGGAGCGACGACGACGAGCAGCGCGATAAGCCGCCCGCCGACGACGCCGAAACACGACCTTCGCCCACGCCGAGTCCTTCGCCCGCAACGCCGGAAGCCGTGAGCGCGCGCGAGGGGGCGGCCGTGGCGCGCAACCGCCGGCAGGCCGCGCAGACCGCCACCGAGCAGCAGCGCGAGGCGCAAGACCGCAGCGAGAAACTCGAAGGCGCGCCGCCCGATCTGCCGCCCATCGCCTCGCCCTCGGCCAGACCGGGGCGCGTGCCCGAAGCCGTCCCCGGCGCGATCTTCCGCGCCACAGTGGATCGCTCGACGCCGCTCACTTACGGCTACGAAGACCCGCAGCTTCCCGTCCTCGTTGACTCGGCCTACTTCTTCCGCCCTTCGAAAGAAGGCACGAACGCCGTCGTCTTCACGAGCGAGGGCAATCAACCGCTGCGTCTCGCGGGCTTCATCTGGCCGAACAACACGGAGCGGCTCCTGCGCGGCACGGCGCACGTCATCGAAGAACCGACCGGCCGCGGCCACGTCGTCCTCTACGCCGAAGACCCGAACTACCGCGGCTTCTGGCGGGCGACCACGCAGCTGTTCTTCAATTCGTTTCTCTTTCAACCAACTTTTTGAGTAAATCGTGAATCGTAAATCGTGAATAGAGAAAAATTGTTTTAAACTATTCACGATTTACGATTCACGATTTACGGGGTTTTACTTTGTTTCAAATCAAAGCGGCTTTTGAAGATAAACTTGAGATTAAGACCACGATTGAACGCGCGCGCGCCTTCTTCGGCGACTGGCGCAACTTCGTGGAGTTGATGCCGGGCGTGGAGAGCATCCGCGAAGAGGCGGGCGGCGTGATGCGCTGGCTCATCCGCGCGGAAGTGCCGGTCATCGGCGCGATCCGGCAGGCATTCGCCGTCGAGCAGACGCTCGATCACCCGCAGAGCATCGAGTGGTCGCCGGCCGCGCAGGAGCGTAGCAACTTTTTGCGCTATGCGGCGCAGTTCGAGGAACAGGGCACGCGCGTCCTGATACGCATCGTGCAGCGCGTCGAGTTGCGCCGCCAAAAGGCGACCGAGTTGCACATGCTCGCCGGACTCGTCGGCGAGAACCGCCTCAGCGCAGAGATGCAGAAGGGCGTCAGCGAGATGATGCGCACCTTCCTCCAGCGCGCACGCACGCAACTTGAGCAGTGAGTCGGAATTGTCGGTCGTCCGAGGTCGGTAGTCTGTGGTCGGTTGTTCGATTCTATCTTTAGAAATCGCTTGATAACTGCGGCCAACTGACCTCGGACGACCGCCTACAGACAGGCTTTCTCCCGCCCAGCCGTCCCCGCCCCTAATTTTATCTTCTTGCAAGGAAACGGATTATCAAGTAATCTGAAAGTGGTTGACCTCCCCTTCGGGGACTTGCCCACATCTTCCGGTCAACATCCTCAGACAGCATCACAGTCCTCCGGTTCATAAATGCTCGCGGCTCTCTTTGCGTGCGCGGGCGGTTGACATGGGGAAGGTGGTTTCACTTTCAAGGCGGCGATAAGTCTTCGCGCGTCTGCCCGCATGCCTCTTGCGAGCGTCGCCTGAAGGTCGAAAAGTTTCCCGATAGACGAGAGCCTCGTCCCGTCGTCGCCCCGGATTTTGCGCAGGGCAGACCGGCCGGATGTGCCTCACCAACGACTATGAATTCATCTCCTCCCGCCATTGATCTCGCCGTCTTCCAGAGACTATGCGAGGTACACGCGCTCCAATCATCCGACCCCGGCAGCTACGCCGAAGCCCAGCGCACGCTGCTCACGCTGATGGGCAATTTGCCCGGCATGGCCTATTGCAGCAGCAACAACGAAGACTGGACGATGCTCTTCGTCAGCGAAGGCTCTCTGGAACTGACCGGCTACGCGCCCGCCGACCTGACCGGCAACCGGAAGGTCGCTTACGCCGACTTGATCCACCCGGACGACCGGCAGAAGGTGTGGGACGAGGTGCAGGCCGCGCTCGCAGCAAAGAGGCGTTTCCGGCTCGTCTACCGGCTGGCGACCGCCGCGCAGGGCGAAAGATGGGTGTGGGAGCAGGGGCACGGCATCTTCTCTGCCGAAGGCGAACTCGTCGCCATCGAAGGCTTCGTCACGGACATCACCGACCGCGTGCAGGCGGAAGAAGCCCTGCGCGCCGCCGAGTTGAAATATCGCTCGATCTTCGAGCAGGCCGTCCACGGCATCTATCGCTCGACGCACGACGGGCAGTTTCTCGCCGTCAATCCCGCCATGGCGCTCATGCTCGGCTACTTTTCGCCCGCCGAGTTGATCGCCCATTGCACAGACATCGCGCACGACTTTTACGCCGACGCCGCGACGCGCGGCGTGCTCCAAGGGCTGCTCGCCGCACACGGCAAGGTGCAGGGCTTCGAGGCGCAGGTCTATTGCAAAGACCGCAGCGTCATCTGGATGCGCGAGAACATCTACGCCGTGCGCGACGCACAGGGCGCGCTGCTCTATTACGAGGGCAGCGTCGAGGACATCACCGCGGGCAAGCGCGCCGAAGAAAAACTCGCGCGCTCCGAGGAGCAGTACCGCGTCCTGTTCGAGAGCAACCCGAATCCGATGTGGGTCTACGACGCGGACACCTACGCTTACTTGGCCGTCAACGAGGCGGCCGTCAGGCACTACGGCTACACGCGCGAGGAGTTCCTCCGCATGAGCATTCTGGACGTGCGCTCTCCCGAAAACATTCCGGCCGTGCTGGAAAACATCGCGTCGCTGCCGTCGCCGCACCGCTACGCGGGCGAGTGGGAGCACCTCAAAAAGGACGGCACGCGAATTTTCGTCGAGATCAGTTCGCAACTGATCGACTTCGGCGGGCGCGCCGCGCGGCTCGTGCTCATCAACGACGTGACCGAGCGCAAACACGCAGAGGCGGCGCTGCGCGAATCCGAGGAACGCTACCGCGATCTGTTCGAGAACGCGAACGACGTGATCTTCACCACAGACTTATCCTGCCGCTTCCTCTCGGTCAACCCGGCGGTCGAGAAAGTGACGGGCTACACCTGCGCCGAGATCGTTAAAATGAACTTCACAGAGATGCTCGCGCCCGAATACGTGGACTACTCGCGCCAGATGATGGAACGCAAGCTCTCCGGAGACGAAGCCACCACCTGTTACGAGACAGAGGTCATCGCGAAGGGCGGCGGGCGCGTGTTGCTCGAACTGAGCACACAGTTGATCAACAACGACGAGGGCGTGCCGGTCGGCGTGCAGGGCATTGCCCGCGACGGCACCAAACGTAAGCGCGCCGAGCGTGCGCTGCGTGAATCGGAAGAGCGTTACCGCGAACTCTTCGAGAACGCCAACGACCTCATCTACACGCACGATCTGGCCGGCAATTTCACCTCGCTCAACAAGACGGGCGAGCGCATTACGGGCTACACGCGCGAAGAAGCCGCTTCGCTCAACATCGCGCAGGTCATCGCGCCCGAACACCTCACCCTCGCGCTCGAAATGATGGCGCGCAAGGAGTGGTTTGACGAGGCGAGCGTCTACGAGGTGGACATCATCGCGAAGGACGGGCGGCGCGTGCCGCTCGAAGTGAGCACACGTCTCGTCTATCAAAACGGGGAGCCGTGCGGCGTGCAGGGTATCGCGCGCGACATCGCCGAGCGCAAGCACACGGAGGCCAAACTTCTCCACAACGCCTATCACGACGCGCTCACGGGTCTGCCGAACCGCACCCTCTTCACGGATCATTTGCAGATGGCCGTCGAGCGCGCCCGGCGGCACACGGAGTTCGTCTTCGCCGTCCTGTTTTTAGACCTCGACCGCTTCAAGAACGTTAACGACTCGCTCGGCCACACGGTCGGCGACCATTTGCTCGTCGCGCTCTCGCGCCGCCTGCAACACTGCCTGCGCCCGACCGACGTGGTGGCGCGTCTCGGCGGCGACGAGTTTGCGATTCTCTTGAACGACATCGGCGCGCAGCCGGGCGAAGCCGTCAGCCTCGCCGAGCGCGTGCAGCAGGAGTTGATGCAGCCGTTCAATCTGGGCGGCCATGAAGTGTTCACCACGGCGAGCATCGGCATCGCCCTGAGCACAACCGGCTATGAAACGCCGGAGGCGGTTTTGCGCGACGCCGACACGGTGATGTATCGCGCGAAGGCGCAGGGCAAAGCGCGCCACGAGGTGTTTGACCAGAACATGCACGCGCGCGTCGTGGCGCTGCTGCGGCTGGAAAACGACCTGCGTCGCGCGGTCGAACGCGACGAGTTTCGTTTGCAGTATCAACCCATCGTCTCGCTCGACACGGGGCGCGTCTCCGGCTTCGAGGCGCTCGCGCGCTGGCAGCACCCGGAACTCGGTTTGATCCCGCCGGGCGATTTCATCCCCGTCGCCGAAGAGACCGGTGTGATCGTCGAACTCGGCCAGTGGGTGATGGAAGAGGCATGCCGCCAGATGCGCGCCTGGCAATCCATCTCGCCCCAGCACCGCCATCTCAAACTGAGCGTCAATTTATCGAGCCGCCATTTCGTGCAACCCGATCTCTACGAGCGCATCGTGGAGGTGCTCGCGCAGACCGGACTTGCGCCCAACGCGCTCCAACTCGAAATCACCGAGAGCATCTTGATGGAGAACGCGCACACCATCGTCCCGCTCCTCAGTCGTCTGCGCGAACTCGGCGTCGAGCTGGCGATTGACGACTTCGGGACGGGCTACTCGTCGCTCAGTTATCTCTCGCGTCTGAAGCCGATCCACACGCTGAAGATCGACCGCTCCTTCATCAGCATGGGCGGCGACGACCACGAGAATGCAGAGATCGTGCGCACCATCATCATGCTCGCACGGAACATGGGCAAGGAGGTGGTGGCCGAAGGGATCGAGACCGTCGAACAACTCGCGCGCCTGCGCATGCTCGACTGTGCCTACGGTCAGGGCTTCCTCTTCTCCCGCCCGCAAGACCCCTTCGAGATCGAACGCCGCCTGCGCCAGGGGCTGCACGCCGTCATCGCCAACCCGCTCACGGACGAACTGAGCGTGGCTTGACTTGCGGAGTAAGCAAATGATGAACCATGAACGATGAATGATGAACGAAAGACAAGTTGCTTTCAGTTCATCATTCATCGTTCATCATTCTCTTCCGTGCCTCTCCGTGTCCTCATGCGTCTGCGGTGGTGCATGCTTTGGCCTCATGCAAACAAAGCCCGCCTGAGCTACAATAACGACATCATATTTTTCATCCGGAGGGGAATTCGTGCGATGGCAAACATCAAAATGTATACGACCACGTGGTGCTCCGACTGTCGCCGTGCCAAACGTTTCCTCGGCGAGAGTGGCATCGCTTATGAGGAGATCAACATCGAAGAACAGGACGGCGCGGCGGAACTCGTGATGCGGCTCAACGACGGCAAGCGCAAAGTCCCGACCTTCGAGATTGACGGGCGCGCTTTCAACCTCTCGCCCTATGACGAGCGCAAACTGCGCACGGAACTCGGTCTGGAGTTGGCACGGTAAAAACGATGGCGGCAAACACGACACGGATGGGAACGGCGAAGCATATGACGCGGCGTGTGGCGCGGGCTGGCGGGTGGCGTTTGGCGCGACGGCTCATCAAGCCGATCCCAATCGTCGGCACGGCCGTCGCCCTCGGCTTCGCCGGCTACGAGATCAGAAAGAAGGGCTGGCGCAACGGCCTCATCCACGTCGGCCTCGACGTGACGCCCGTCGTCGGCACGGTCAAAGACGTGATCGAAATCTTCACGGGCGACCTCATCCCCGACAAGAAAAACAGCAATCGTTAAAGAGATGCGAGCGGCTTCGATGCGCGCTGTGTGTGGACGCGCGCCGCTCCGCGAGATTCGCGATCAAGGCGTCAACAAACAGGTTGACGCCCGCGCCCGTGTCGCCCTGACGAAACGGCGCGCTCATCCGTTCGCCGTGAATCTTCAACACCTCTTCCGGCAAATCAACTCTCAGACTGTCAGTTAGTTGGACGCGCCACTTGCGATCACGGATGGCGAGCATCAAGAGGATGCCGCCTTTGTCGCCCACGCCCTTCGCCAGTTTCCAACGGCGCGCGGCGTTGAGTGAGTAGTCGAAAAGTGGCAACGCGCATAAAAATATGCATTGAATTTCATGGTGTATAACGGTAAAAAGTTCCTTGGTAAGTGAAAGGCGGTGCTTGGCCGTAGTTCACCAGTGTATGCCACGTCCCGTCGAGCATTACTTTGCGTTCCTTTGTTTGTCCGGCAATTGGGCATTCGCTGGGGTCATCCCGGCCTGCACGCTTAGCATTATGTAGAGTGAAGCAGCACAGACACCTTAGTTTAGAAACTAGCGTTCAGGAAGTATCCTTCATCACGGTCAACATAACGACCATGTTTCGATAATCTCGTTAAGGAGAAATTTTAAAGTGATGATTGAATCCTCACCGAAATACGATTTCTTTATTTCAGCTACAAATCAAGATAGCGGCTTTGCATGGAGACTAAAGGAGACGCTTGAAGCCAGAGGATATAAAATCTTCTTTGATCCGGGTGGCAACATTAATGACATAGGGATGGGCAACCTAGAAGCTGGTGCAAAGGTGGCTTCTAGTATTGAGCAAAACCTGCTGTTATCTAGGTATATGATCCTTCTGCTTAGTTCTACAACCGCTCAAAGTGGCTGGGTTCAGGTGGAAATTGATATTCGGAAAACTTTGGATAATAAGCGAGGATCTTCCACAATTTTACCGGTTTATTTGGATCAACAAGCTGAAAAGGATTGGGAGTCAAGCCTCGGATATATCCGAACAGCAAGAACATGCCTTGACGGTGATGTTGATATGACGGCTAGTCGTATCATGGAAACAGCCGGCTTATCATTAAGTCAACTAGGTAAGGAAGCGTTAGTCCGCTCGCCTCCCAACATCGGATCGGTGCTTGAAAGTATTGTAGAACCTTCGCTAGAGGTCATATTCGATAATTTAAGATTGTCGCTTGCCTTAGAGTTAAAGCGGTTGGTTGCTGAAATGGAAAATGAGGGAACCTGTAAACTTTCAATGGCTATTTACTACGACATCGTGGTAGATGTGCTCGAACAGGTTCGCGATGGTGGTACGGTTCACGTAACGAACATTTTATGGCACCAAGAGTGGAAAGATACCGGATTCGTGCGCGATTATCTGGAAGAGGAGGCTCGATTAATACAGGAGCGGGGATTACGGGTCGAGCGATTCTTCATTGGAACTCCTTCGCTCTTTGATTCACTAGGTGTTAGGCATCTCATACATCGGAATCGAGTGGCTGGCGTAATCGTGCGTTGCTTGTACGTAACGGAGGACATGAAGTCGGAGCAGGCAAGCAACATATTCGATTGGGACATCGGGATTTATGAAACAACTCCTAGATGCTTTGTGCAGGGACATCATCGAAGTGGCTATTTAATCTACGGCACTGTTGGCACGGCGAGTAGCACATATAAGCGGTTACGCAATGCATTTGAGCGGTATGAGAAATTAGCCTGTCGCCCTAGAGAACGTGATGTGGAAGAAGATCGGGCACTCCAAAAATCGGTCTTGGGGTGGAGGCAGCCGTATTTCGATCATAGTCAACCTGCTTGGCAGGCCGAGCCATGCCCTATGGTCGAAGAGAAAATTGGCTTCTTAATTCAGAGAGCAATTAAGCAACGCTACGATGCTGGAGACCATGCTAGTACGAAAATAGTGTTAGTCGATGCAGGATGTGGTGATGGACGCAATCTCCAATTTCTGGCTAATTTATGCTGCTCCCTGGTAACTGATGGGAAAAGTCCATTCGAATTTGAATTGGTAGGAGTCGATCTTTGTGATAGTGCTGTAAAGCAGGCTCGCGAAAGACTCCATCAAATGGAACTGCCCCATTTTGTTACTTGGCGTACACATGAGCGGAATATTGTTGATGAATTACCAGTCGTGAGTGAAGGAGCCGACATATTAGTTTGTACAGATACCTTCGGGCAAATTTATGCTAGTGAGGTTCCACATGCGCTGTCAGAGTGGCGACGAGCACTCCGTCGAAGTGGAACTATATTATTAAACGCTTACACTCCTGAGGACGACACGCTAAAGCACTGTGAGCGAGAAGCGGAGGGCAATCGTCTTGGCTCGCAAAAGGACTCTCGTTATGAAAATGCTTGGTGGTATAAAAATACCTATTACAAATATTATAAGCGGCAAGAACTACTAGCATTAATGCGTGACGCCAAATTTGCTGTCGTATCTCTAGAAGATCGGCAATGGCTTGACCCGCCGCACCCCGGCTATCGCGAAGAGGAGCACATTCACAAGAACTGGGTGGTCGTAGCGGAACGCGCTGACTGAAACAGACAGTTATAGCCAAACGCGAGGTCGCCACTTCATTTCGGCTGAACGGACTCTATCCTTCCTGCGCCGACACGGGCGGGCGCGCGTCGAAGGGCTGCGCCTGCTCGTAGGCGTGCGCGAGGCGGAAGAGGGTGGATTCGCTCCAATGCGC
Organism: Pyrinomonadaceae bacterium; assembly: GCA_036389555.1. Lineage (GTDB taxonomy): Bacteria > Acidobacteriota > Blastocatellia > Pyrinomonadales > Pyrinomonadaceae > JAIVJZ01. The sequence goes on along the minus strand of DASVPS010000250.1, from coordinate 1,827 downwards.
GCCGAGCAGTTGCATGCCGATGGGCAGGTTCGTGCGAGAGAGGCCGCAGGGAATGGAGAGGCCGGGGATGCCCGCGAGGTTGGCCGTCACGGTATAGATGTCGTTGAGATACATGGCGAGCGGGTCGTCAGTCTTTTCGCCGAGGAGGAAGGCCGTGGTCGGCGAGGTCGGCGTGATGATCGCGTCGCAACGCTCGAAGGCGCGCGCGAAGTCCTGTCTGAGGAGCGTGCGCACCTTTTGCGCTTTGAGATAATAGGCGTCGTAGTAGCCGGAGGAGAGGACATAGGTGCCGAGCATGATGCGGCGTTTGACCTCTGTGCCGAAACCTTCCTCGCGCGTGCGCCGGTACATCTCGCGCAGTGTGTGCGACTCTTCGGCGCGGAAGCCGTAGCGCACGCCGTCATAGCGCGCGAGGTTGGAGGATGCTTCGGCGGTGGCGATGATGTAGTAAACCGCGATGGCGTATTTCGCGTGCGGCAGTTCCACGTCAACCACCTCTGCGCCCAGCGCGCGATAAATTTCAATCGCCGCCTCGACGCTCGCGCGCACATCCGCGTCCAGTCCTTCGCCGAACAACTCGCGCGGGACGCCGATACGCGCGCCGCGCAGATCGCCCGTCAACTCCGAGACGTAATCGGGCACGGCCACATCGGCGGTCGTCGAGTCGCGCGGGTCGCGCCCGGCGATGACCGAGAGCGTGCGTGCGGCGTCCGTGGTGTTCGTGGCGAAGATGCCGATTTGATCGAGCGACGAGCCGAAGGCGACGAGGCCGTAGCGCGAAACGCGCCCGTAGGTCGGCTTCACGCCGACGATGCCGCACAGCGACGCGGGTTGACGGACTGAGCCGCCCGTGTCCGACCCCAGCGCGACGGGCACGATGCGCGCCGCGACCGCCGCGGCCGAGCCGCCGGACGAGCCGCCGGGGACGCGCTTCGTGTCCCAGGGGTTGCGCACGGGGCCGTAGGCCGAGTTCTCGTTCGACGATCCCATCGCAAACTCGTCGCAGTTCGTCTTGCCGATGATGATCGCGCCCGCGTCTCGCAGGCGTTCGATGACGGTCGCATTGTAGGGCGGATGATAGCCGCCGAGGATGCGCGAACCGCACGAGGCTTGCAGCCCGCGCACGCAGATGTTGTCCTTGACGGCGAGGGGCACTGAGCCGAGCGAATCGGCCGGCGATTCACCGCGCTGCGCGTCCAATTCGTCCACACGCGCGAGCGCGCCCGCACGGTCGATTTGCAGAAACGCGCCGAGCGTCTCATTCAACTCTTCGGCAGCAGTGAGCGCGCTCTCCACCACGGCGCGCGCATCCAGTTCGCCTCCCGCGAGGCGGGTTTTGATCGTTTCGATGTTCATTGTTAGTCAGTCGTCAGTCGTCAATTGTCAGTTGTTTTCGCGCCTCAAAAATGTGAGACATGCACGTTCAGCCCGCTCTCTATGAATAAGGAACAGCGGACTGCTGACAACCGGCAACGGACAGTTTTTACAAAACTTTCGGCACGCGAAAGTGCCCGGCGGCCGGGTCGGGTGCCTGGTCGAGCGCGAGCGCCTGACCGAGCGAGGGCAGGGGCGCATCTTCGCGTGCGGCGTCGGTGCGCGCGCCTTCGTCCGTGAGTCCGCCGAGGGCGGGTTCGGCCGTGCTCGTCTCCAACTCATTCAACTGCTCGACGTAAGTCACGATGGAAGCGATCTGCGGCGTCAACGCGCGGCGCTCCTCGTCTGTCAACTCAAGCTGCGCGAGCGCGGCGATCTTTTCAATGTCTGATTCGGTGATGGGCATATGATTTGAAAGTGAGCAGTGAGCAGTGAGCAGTAAGCAGTGAGCAG
>DASVPS010000249.1:0-30953 GCA_036389555.1 Pyrinomonadaceae bacterium | reverse complement strand
CGTAAACGCGGAAGGCTCGCCGTTAGTGCAAACTACCGGCGAGCCTTCCGCGTTTGTGGGCGCGAAGAATTGTCCGGCGACACGAAGTAAGTGGAAGTTGACGACACGCGCAGAAGAGCCTTGCCGGGCGTGATCGAGTGTCGTAGGAAATATGGTAGGATGCCTCGATCCTTTCACCGTCTATGTTGACTATGAACGAAGAGAAACGGGGCGCCAAAATTCTTGACGGCGCGCGTGTGGCCGAAACGATCAAGCTTGAAGTGAGTGGCGAGGCGGCGCGGCTGAAGGACGAGCACGGGTATGTTCCGTGTCTCGTGGCGGTGCGCGTCGGCAACGATCCGGCGTCGGCCGTGTACGTGCGCAATAAGGTGCGCACCTGCGAGACGGTGGGACTTCGCTCCGAGCACCACGAACTGCCCGAAGAGACGACGACGGACGAGTTGCTGGCAGAGGTCGAAACGCTCAACGCGCGCGAAGACGTTGACGGCATCCTCGTCCAGTTGCCGCTGCCGCGCGGCGTGGACGAGGCGCGCGTGATCGAGGCGATTGATCCGGCGAAAGACGTTGACGGCTTTCATCCGGTCAACGTCGGGCGGCTCACGCTCGGCCGCGCGGGATTTGCGCCCTGCACGCCCGCCGGCATCATCGAATTGCTGACGCGCGAGGGCATCCCCATCAGCGGCCGTCACGCCTGCATCGTCGGCCGCAGCCACATCGTCGGTCGCCCGCTCGCGCAACTCTTGCTGCAACATGATGCGACCGTCACCATTTGCCATTCGCGTACGAATGAACTGGCATCGTTGACGAGACAGGCAGACATACTCATCGCGGCGGTCGGGCGCATCGGCCTCATTCGCGCGGAGCACGTGAAGCCGGGGGCGACCGTCATTGATGTGGGCATGAACAAATTCACGGATGCAGAGACGGCAAAAGAGTTCTTCGGCGAGCACGCCGCCACGCGCATCGAAGCCATAGCCAGACGCGGATTTACTCTCGTGGGTGATGTCTGCCCTGCGGAAGTGGAGGAGGTGGCGGGTGGGCTGACTCCGGTGCCGGGCGGAGTCGGGCCGCTGACGGTGGCGATGCTCATGCGGAACACTCTGACGGCGGCGCGGCGTCGGCGCGGGCTGTCTTAGAAGCAGAGCGATGCTGCGCGCCGGACTCACAGGATCAATCGCGGTCGGCAAGTCTTTCGTCTCGTCTGTACTCGCCGAACTGGGATGTCACGTTCTGGACGCAGACCAGACGGCGCGCGACGTGGTTGCGCCGGGCAGCGTTGGCCTACGCGCCGTCGCAGAGGCTTTCGGCGACGAGGTGCTGCGGCCTGACGGCACGCTTGATCGAGCGAAACTCGGTGCGATAGTCTTTAGCAACGAGAGCAGGCGGGCGCATTTAAATTCGATTCTTCACCCGTTGATCATCGAAGCGCAGGACGCCTGGTTGCGGCGTTGTGAAGCGCAAGACCCGCGGGGCGTCGGCATCGTGGATGCCGCCCTGATGATCGAGACGGGCAGCTACCGGCGGTTTGATAAGTTGATCGTGGTGTACTGCCGCCCGGAATTGCAACTTGAACGTTTGGTGAAGCGCGACGGGCTGACGACTGAGGAAGCCGTGCGACGCATCGCATCGCAGATGCCGCAAGAGGAGAAAAAGAGGTTTGCGGATTATCTGATCGACACCTCCGGCGGTTTCGAGGAGACGCGGGAACAAACGAGCGCGGTTTATGAACAACTGAAGGCACAGGCAACGGAGCCATGATGTCTGCCAAAGATTGATGAAGATGAAAGGGCGCAAGGTCGGTTCGAGTTTTCGTCTGACGCGCTGGCGCGCGGGGCTGGCCGTGTGTCTGGCCGTCGGTCTGACTGTGGCGAGCGGCGGCTGCTTTTCCAGTGACGAGGGCGAGACCTATTACGGCCGTGTCAGCGTGCCGACACGTCAGGAGTTTCGTTGGAGCGACGGCGGGCTGCCGCAGGTCTTCGACCCGGCGCTGGCCGCCGCACCGCCCGACACGGACGTGGTGCGCGCCATGTTTGAAGGATTGACGGAATACGACGGGCGGACTTTGAAGCCCGTGTCGGGCGTCGCGATTCGTTGGGAGTCTGCCGCAGAGGATCGGGAGTGGACTTTTCATCTACGCCACGACGCGCGCTGGTCGAACGGCGAGCCTGTGACGGCGCACGACTTCGTGCGTTCGTGGCAACGCACGCTGCAACTCGGCGAACGCGCGCCCCACGCGCGATTGTTAGCCAACCTCGAAGGCGCGACGGTTAATGCGACGACGCGGCCGCTGCCCGCGCCGTCGCCGCCCGCGAAAAGAGATGAGGGCGCGGCAGACGAGACGGCGCAAGTCGCCGTGCCGGAAGCCAGCCCCGCTCCCGCAAAGGCCGAACTCGGCGTCGAAGCGCTCGACAATTTCACTCTGAGAGTGCGCTTGCAAAGGCCGGATAAAAATTTCCCCGCGCTCGTCGCCCACACGGTGTTTCGTCCGGTGCATCAGTCGAGGGGCGCGAAGGATGACGAGCGCGGCGGGACGGTTGAGGCAGAGGGCGGCGCGCGCGCGAGCGCCACGGTGCAGACAGAGACCGACGCGCCGATCATCTCGAACGGGGCTTTCAACCTGAGCGCGCAGGCCGACGACGGCGTCGTGCTCGAACGCGCGGACAGTTATTGGAACGCGAAGATCGTCGCGCTCGAACGCATCCGCTTCGTCGCCGCGCCGGACGCCGAAGCCGCGCTGTCGGCTTATCGCGCGGGCGAAGTTGACGCCGTGACGAATGCCAACATCGAGCCGCTGGCGATGAAACTGCTCACGCCTTATAAAGATTTTCGCCGCGCCACCTTCGGGGCATTGACCTTCTACGATTTCAACACCACGCGCGCGCCCTTCAACGACCGGCGCGTGCGTCAGGCCTTATCTCTCGCCGTCGACCGCCAGCGACTCAGCGCGGACACGCTCGGCGGCGCGACCGAGGCCGCCATCAAATTTTTACCTGTGAACGGCGAAGACGGCGAAGACGGCGCGGATGCGAAAGAGCGCGGCGTAACTTTCGACGCCGATGCCGCGCGCCGCTTGTTGGCCGAAGCGGGCTTCGAGGGCGGAAACAATTTTCCGCGCATTCGCCTGCTGGTGAATCGCAACGAGCAGCACCGCGCGGTTGCCGCCGCCATCGCCGCGATGTGGCGCAACGTGCTCGGCGTAGAGACCGAGATCGTGTTGCGCAACTGGGACGAGTACGAGGCGGCGCTCCGCAGCGGCGATTACGACGTGGCTCGTCGCAGCATGGTCATGCAGACGGTTGACGAGGAGAGCAACATGCTCGCCATGTTCGACCCGGAGCGTTTGAATTTCGTGACGAGTTCCGAGACCGTGGGCGACGGCGCGCAGGCGAACGCTTCCCCCACGCCGCGCCCCGAACTTCGCGGCGACGCGAATCCGGCCGAAGCGCCGCCCGCCGCTTCGCCGTCTAAACTTGTGCCCCAACCTATTTTGTCGGAACGGCAAGCGCTCGAAGAACTGCCGGCGATCCCGATCTATTTTGCGTCCTCTTACGCACTCGTCAAACCTTACGTCGCGGGCTTCGACTCCAACCTGCTCGACGCCCCCTCCCTGCAACACGTGCGGATTGACACCAACTGGCAACCGCCGAAACGCGATTCATCCATCAGAATCGTCAGCAACCGTCTGGCCGGTCGTTAACCTGCTTGCCGCCGGTCTCCTACACGATTTGAACTAGACGCATTCGATGAGCCAAGCCGAACCGCTCCTGTCAGTCAGAAACCTCTGCACCTATTTCGGGAGCGAAGACGGAGTGGTGAAGGCAGTTGACGGCGTTAGCTTCGACCTCCGGCAAGGCGAGACACTGGGGATCGTCGGCGAATCGGGGTCGGGAAAATCGGTCACGAGTCTCTCGCTGTTGCGGCTCGTCGCCGAGCCGGCGGGGAAGATCGTGCGCGGCGAGGTAGTGTTTCAGGGAGAGGATATTCTGTCGCTCCCGCTCGAAGCCGTGCGCCGGATTCGCGGCAAGCGCATCAGCATGATCTTTCAAGACCCGATGGCCTCGCTCAATCCCTTCATGCGCGTCTCCACGCAGTTGATGGAGTTGACGCGATTGCATCTGCGGCACACGAAACGAGAGGCGCACGAGCACGCCGTCCGCATGCTTGAAACCGTCGGCATCCCCGATGCACGGCGACGCGCCGACGATTACCCGCACGAGTTTTCCGGCGGCATGCGGCAGCGCGTGATGATCGCGATGGCGCTCTCCTGCCAGCCCGAACTCCTGATCGCAGACGAGCCGACGACCGCGCTCGACGTGACCATTCAGGCGCAAATTCTCGAATTGATCAGAAGCCTGAAAAATCAGACGGGGTTGAGCGTCATTCTCATCACGCACGACCTCGGAGTGACGGCGGGAATGACGGATCGCGTCGTCGTGATGTACGCGGGAAAAGTTTTTGAACAAGCGCCGACGCGGGAATTGTTCACACGCCCCGCGAACCCTTACACGAAAGCCCTGCTGCGCTCGATGCCCGACGCGAATACTTCCGGGGGCGCGCTCTATCAGATTCCGGGGCTTCCGCCCGACGTAGCGCACCTGCCCGCGGGTTGCCCCTTTGCGCCGCGCTGCGAACGCGCTGAGGACGTGTGTCGCCGTGAGTTCCCGCCTTTCGTCCAACTCACACGCGAGCACTTTTCTCTCTGCCATTTCGCCGCGGAAGTTTACGCCCGGCCGGACATGCCAAAGGATCAATGAGCACGCGCGACACATTCGATAAACGCCCTGCCGCTCCGCCGCCGTCTCTGTCAGGCTCGGCGGCGGAGCCGCTTGTCGCCGCGCGCGATCTCGAAGTGTACTTCGGCGCGGGCGGCGGCTCGACGTGGGATAAATTCGCGGGCGGCGCTGAAAGTCGCGGCGTCGTGAAAGCTGTGGACGGCGTTTCGTTTGAGATCAAAACGGGCGAGACGTTGGGGCTGGTGGGTGAATCGGGTTGCGGCAAATCGACGCTCGGCCGCGCGTTGCTGCGGCTCACGCCGCACACGGGCGGGCAGGTCTATTTCCGCGGGCGCGACCTCTCGCACTTACCCTCGCGGGAGTTGCGGCGTCTGCGGCGGCACATGCAGATGATCTTTCAAGACCCTTACGCCTCGCTCAACCCGCTGATGAACGTGGGGCAGATCGTCTCCGAGCCTTTGGAAACTTTCGGCCTCGCGCACGGGGGAGAACGCTTGGAGCGCGTGAGGGAGTTGTTGGAGACGGTGGGCTTGAGCGCGCGCCACGTCAAACGTTACCCGCGCGAATTTTCCGGCGGGCAACGCCAGCGCATAGGCATCGCCCGCGCCCTCGCCGCGAACCCGGAGTTCATCGTTGCAGATGAACCGATCTCCGCGCTCGACGTTTCCATACAGGCGCAGATCATGAATCTGCTGGAACGGCTGCGGCGCGAGCGTAATCTCACCTACCTTTTCATTTCGCACGACCTGCGCGCCATACGCCACCTCTCAGACCGCATCGCCGTCATGTATCTCGGCAAACTCGTCGAACTCGGCGCGGCCGCGAGCGTCTACGACGAGCCGCTCATGCCGTACACCAAAGCTCTGATTTCGGCCGTCCCTTTCGCAGACCCCGAACGCGAGGCCGCGCGCCGCCGCATCGTGCTCGCGGGCGACGTGCCGTCGGCGCTCAATCCGCCGCCCGGCTGTCGTTTTCACACGCGCTGCCCCTACGCCGTTGCGGCGTGCCGCGAGGTGACGCCCGCGCTCGCCGAGATCAAACCGGCGCACTTCGCCGCCTGCATCCGCATCAGTCCCGAACGGCCGGACATCGAGCAGGTCGAAGGCGATGCCGCGCCCGGTCTAAAAAATCCCGAACAAGTCGCCGCTTCGTGAAAAAAAACGGGGATTCGTCGTTTACAGAAAAAGATTGCCCACACTTCATCTCGCTTGGGGCAATGATTTAACTGGCCGCGGTTAAATCTTTGTGTAGAATACTCTTGTCTCTTGGCAGCGGGGCACTTATACTGCTGTGAGGGCGGCAGCAGCCCAAACCCCGCATGTCCGGCTCGGATGTGGCACGCGATTAAACCTCCGTCGCCGGACTTCATTCCCAAGACTCGCCCCCTTAAACAAGCAACGGGAACATCCCAACGCAACCGGGATCAGCATGGAAAAAATAGCCGCCGCCGAGCGTGCGAAATTCCAGAACGAAGAACTGCAAGCGCCGCCCGAATGGGAGCGTGTGCAGGCGTCCGTCGCGGCTGAGACCGATCTCGCGATCTTACTGGTTGACGGCCACCAACCGCCGCAACTCGCCATCTCCAACAACAACTCCATCTGCCACGTCTTCCAAAGTTCGACGACGCACGCGCACCTCTGCGACCCCTACTGCGGCGCGGCCTTCCAGCGCGCGCAAGAGGCGGGCGAGGCGACGCACTATCGCTGCCACGCCGGACTCCATTGTTTTGCAATGCCCGTCAATCTGGATGCGTCGCGCCCGCTCGCCGTCATTGGCGGGCGCGCTTTTTTGTCGAGCGCCGATTATCGCGAACTGGCCGAACGCTTTCGCAAGGGCGACCTGCGCGAGTTGCTGTCAACCGAACTTTTCCAGAACGTCATCTTCGCCTCGCGTCACAACCTCGACGAACTCGCCGCGCAACTGGCCGAAGTTTCCGTCAAGGCGCGCGCTCGCGGCGGGGCTGTGACGGGCGAACCGGCAGGGAAGGGGCGTGCATTGCCGGCGGCGGAAGCGGGCGACCTTGAGAGAGAAGCGGGCGAGCGCGCGACGAGCGACCTTTATTTCCCGCCGGGCATAAAACTGCAAGCCGCCTGCGCGACCGCGCTGGAAAAGTTTCGCGAACGATTCAAGCTCAAGTCCGTCGCCATCATGCTGCGTAAGGACGAGGGCTTCGCGCCCGTCTGCGCAATGGGCAAGTTCAAAAATAAGCTGCCGGATTTATCGGGCACGGGGAAGACCGGCGCGCTGCTGAAACGGGCGGGCAGCATCGAGGTCAGCGAGACCGGGGCGGGACAGTTGTTCGCCTTTCAGGGCGAGGACGCAGAGCTTTTTCCGCTCGTCGTCGGCGACGAGTTGAAGGGTGCGCTGCTGGTCGGCGACGGCAAATTGTCGGAAGAGAAGCGGCGTGGCGTCAGCGAATTTTGTCTCGAACTGGCGATGCCGCTCGAAGTGCTGCGCCTGCGCGAAGAGTTGGAGCGCAGCATGCGCGCCTCGTACCACCTGCAAGCCTTCACACAGCAGATCAACGAAGTCGAACCGGCCGAAGCCTACGCGGCGATCCTGCGCCACTCGACCGAACTGCTGCGCTCGGAACGCGGCTCACTCCTGCTGTTCGACGAGGCTTCGAACGAACTCGAAGTGAAGGCGGCCGTCGGGCCGCGCGCCGACGTGACGCAGGATGAGCGCGTGCGCGTGAACGAGAGCGTCTCCGGCTCTGTGTTGCTCGACGGACGCCCGCGCGTCGTGCGCGACCTCACGGCGACGGAGTTGCACCGCGCGCCCGCGGAACGCAAGTACAAGACGGATTCTTTCATCAGCTACCCGATCATCACGGGCGGTCGTAAAGTCGGCGTCATCAACATGACGGACAAGGCGGGCGGCGAACCTTACGACGAACTAGACCTGCACCTGCTTGAGTCTATGGCTCCGCAGATGGCGCTCGCGCTCGACCGCGCGGGTTGGCATCAGAAGGCCACGCAGTTTCAGTTGCTCTCGATCACAGACCCGCTGACGGGTCTGCTCAACCGGCGCTACCTCGAAGAGCGTCTGGCCGAGGAGTTCGAGCGTTCCAAACGTCATCGCTTCCCGATGAGCTTTTTGATGATCGACATTGATAACTTCAAGGAGTACAACGACCGCCACGGCCATCAGGCGGGCGACCTCGCACTGGAGATCACGGCGCAGTGTTTGAAATCCGCTTTGCGCTCGGCCGACGTGGCTTCGCGCTACGGCGGCGAAGAGTTCAGCATCCTGCTGCCGCAGACGAGCGCGACCGAAGCCCTCGTCATCGCCGAACGCATCCGCAGCCGCGTCGAAAAATCCTCCTACCCGCACGGCGAGAGCCAGCCGGGCGGCGCGATCACTGTGAGCATCGGCATCTCGGCCTTCGGGCCGAAACTCGAAACCCCTACCAGCATCATCGGCGCAGCCGACCACGCGCTCTACGTCGCTAAGAGCCGCGGCAAAAACTGCGTCGTCTCCTACGTTCCCCCGACTAATAAAACCGCCTCCATCCCCGCCCGCGATGTCAACTGAAAACATCTTCAAGGCCTCCCCGGCCAAACGCATCTTAGGCCGCATCGCGCCCGAAAATTTCATCGGGCGAAGCGAGCACCTGCGCGAGATCGCCGCGCTCGCCCCTTCCGGGTCACCGCGCCGCGGCCTGCTCGTCCACGCCGCGCCCGCCGCCGGCGCGTCGGAACTTTTGCGGCAAGCCTTCGACAAACTCTTCCAGCAGCGCGGCACCGCTTCGCCGATCTATTTCGCCTTCACGCGCCAGGAGCAGACGGTTGCGGCCGCCGCGCGCCGTTTCCTCCACACGTTCCTGTCGCAACTCATCGCGCACCGGCGGGGCGATGCCTCTTTCGTCAACGCGCCGCCCGCCCTGCGCGACCTCGTCGATCTGGCAGACCCTTCGGACTACGAATGGATCGAGCGACTGGTGTTGACCTACGAACGCGCGCGCGAAGGCAGCGACGAACTCGCACTCGTGCGCTTGTGTTTCGGCGCGCCCGTGCTCGCGGCGGCGCGCGGAGCGCGCTCGGTCGTGCTGTTGGACGAGATTCAGAACGTCGAAAAACTGCGGGGCGAGGTCGAACTCGGCAACGAGATCGCGCAGGTGTCCATGCACGGCGAAGTGCCTTTCGTCCTGTGCGGCCTCCGACGCGGTTTGCTCGATGAGTTGAGCGGCGGGAACGCGCCGCACCGCTTCGACGGCTTCGGCACGATTCACCTCGAAGGCTTGAAGGAGGCAGACGCGCGCACGCTCGTAGAGCGTCTGGCCTTCACGGAGCGCGTCGCGATTAACGACGAGACGCGCGATCTTATCGTGCAACTGTTCGGCGGCAGCCCGTTCTACATCACCTCTTTCATGTATGCGGCGCGGCGCGACAACGTGTCGCTCACGAGTTTTCTCGAATGCCAGAAAATTTACGTGGACGAGATTTTGGGCGGGCGCATCAACCGCCGCTTCAACTCAATTCTCGAAGAGATCACCCCGTCGCACACGACGCGCCGCGCGCTGATTCGATTGCTGCACGAGGCGGCGACGAACGCCGGGGGCAAGTCGCCCGTCGAAGCCTGGCGCAGGCGTCTCGAACTTGAACCTGACGAACTCTATCCGCTGATGTTCGCCCTGCACGTGCGCGAACTCGCCAGCTTCAACGCCACCTTCATGGAGATCGGCACGGAGAGCCTCTGGCGCGATTACCTGCGCGCGAGTTATCGCCTGCAAGTCGCCGCCGAACCGCGCGCGCTCGTCGTGGCCGACACGCTCGTCGAAACTTTGAAACGCGCGCCGCAGACGATGGCGCGTCATTATCGCCGCGCCGCCGCGCTCAACCTGCGCGAACTGCTCGCGCGCTTCGACGCACAGCGGGTCGCCGCCAGCCTGTTGCACTACGACCGTTTCAGCCGCATCTATCGCGGCATTGAAACCGAAGAGATCGAACTCGGACTCGACGCCGAGACCGATCTGATTCGCCTGCCGCAAATCGTCCACGCGGCGAGTTGCGCTTCGTTCCACACGCCGATGCTGCTCATCTGCGACGAGGAACGCTGCGCCGTCGCGCACGGCTTCGACGCGATGCCCTACACCGATGCGAACGAGATCGTCTGGCTCACCGCCGAGATCGATTCCAAACTCGAAGCGGGTCGCGCCCTCACCGAAGTGTGGTGCGACCGGCTGATGCAGGTCGGCCATTCCTGCGGCTTCAAACGCTTCAAGCTGTGGCTGGTTGCGCCCGAAGGGTTCTCGGCCGAGGCTTCCGAACTGTTGAACGAGAGGGGCGTGTTCAGTTCGAGCCGCAAACAACTCGAACTGCTGACCGCGCGGCTCAGCCCGGAGGGGACGGACGCGGGAGCGGCGGAGGGGGCGGATGCGCCGGACGAGTTCGAGATGGTGATCCCGATGGGGAGCGACACGGAACTCATCGCCGCGCACACGGTCGAGCAGATCGCGCGCCGTCTGGACTTCCCGGCCGAGGCCATCAACCAGATCAAAACCGCGCTCATCGAGGCGTGCATCAACGCCGCCGAGCACAGTCTCAGCCCCGACCGAAAAATTTATCAGCGTTTTCGTCTCGAAAGTGATAAATTAGTTGTCACAGTATCAAGCAGGGGTATAATCGTGCCCTCTCCCACGAACGCCGGAACCAACGGCAACGACGCACGAGAAGAAAATAATGGCCGCCGCGGATGGGGTCTCAAACTGATTCGTACTCTGATGGATGAAGTCGAGTTCGAGCGGGTTGACGACGGGACGCGCCTCCGCATGACGAAGTACCTACGCCGATAGAAGGGTCGTAAAAAAAATGATTGACTCGCACGACCGCTCGCCGGTGCGCTCGACGCGCAGCGGCGACATCGCCGTTATTTACGCCAGCGACTATCTCAACAAGTTGAGCGGCGAACGCATCGAACGCGAATGCCGCGCAGCGCTCGGCGCGGGGTGCCGCGCGCTCGTCGTTGATTTTAAAAACACCGGACTCGTCAACAGCATCGGCGTCTCGATCATGCTCGGCGTGATCGACGCGGCCGAGCGCGCGCACGCCCCGCTCGTCTTCTGTAACGTCAACGCACAGGCGGCGCAACTCTTCGAGATACTCGGCCTGACGATGCACGCCGCGCTCGCCGCCGACGAACAGGCCGCGCTCCAAATGTTGTCGGACGTGGAAGTGTCCGAACGCTACCGCGTCCCGGTCGGCAAAAATACTTGAGTTGATGTCAGATCAAACGACCAAACTGATCCACGCCTTCTCCGCGCTCGCCGACCTCGGCGAAGAACTGGCGGACACGCGCGACTTTGAGGAGATGGTACGCACCACGCTCCACGTCGTGCTCGGCACGCTCGGCGTCCGCCGCGGCGCAGTGGCCGAATACATGCAGGGCGACGGCGCGTTGCGCTTCGTGGCCGCGTGGGGCTTGGGCGATGAGCCGCCTACGACTATGCCGTTCGCCGCGGCGAGCGCGGAGATGCTGTCCATCCCTCAACCGCGCGCCCTGTCGCTGTCCGATACGGAGCAACTTGAACTCACGCGACACCACCTCGGCGAACAACTCTTTAAGACGCTCGTCCAGTATCGTCTCCAGCTTACCGTGCCGCTCGTCGTGCATAAAAAGTTCGTAGGTTTCATCCTGCTCGGCGACAAGGCGACGGGCGAGGAGTTTACGCCGGACGAGAAGGAAGTGGTGCGCACGATGGCACGCCACATCGGCGTAGGGATTTATAACCACCGGCTGCTGCGCGAAGTCGAGCAGCGCGCGGAGGAGTCGCGCGGCCTCTACGAAGACCTCCGCACCATTTACCGCGACACCGTGCGCGCCTTCGCCGCGGCGATTGATTGCAAGGACAAGTACACGCAGGGGCATTCGGAGCGCGTCGGCAAGTACAGCGAGATCATCGCGCGCGAAATGGGTTGGAGTGAGGAACAGGTCGAGGGCATCGCCGTCGCAGGCTATCTACACGACATCGGCAAACTCGTCGTCGAGCGCGACATCATCAACGCGCCTTACAAAATTGATGCCAAGCAGTCGTCCGAACTCAACCGCCACCCGGCGGCCGGCTACGAGATACTCGCCCCCATCCAACACCCTTACGCGGACATCCCGCTGATGGCAAAGTATCACCACGAGCGCATCGACGGGCGCGGCTACCCGGAAGGACTGACCGGCGATCAGATACCGGCCGGCGCGAAGATCGTCGCCGTCGCCGATTCGTTCGACGCGATGACGACCGACCGCACCTACAAGCGGCGCAAAGTTTTCACGGAGGTCATCGAAGACTTTCGGAAGAACGCGGGCAAGCAATTCGCGCCTGACGTGCTGGCCGCGCTCTGCCGCGCGATGCTGAAGGAAGTGAACGGCGAGACGAAGGAGCGTCTGATGATGAAACTGCTAGGCAAAGGCTATCTCGAACCCGAAGAGTGCCGCCCGCTCCTCGTCGAACTCATCGCCGAACTGGAGTCGAGCGCATCGCTCGCCGCCACCACGTCCGTCGCGTAACGTCTGACAACACAAAGTACTGAGCCATCAAAAAGGTAACACCCAGCCCTCTCCATACAGCCACGTTGGTTGACTACTGCCTGTTAACAAAAACTCTCTAAACGTAGGTGTGGGCGGAATCTCGGCGGCTTATTATTGAGCGGCGGGCGTGCAGGCCGGGCCGAGCAGCGCGTCTTTCTTCAAGCTGATGATGGGATACTGTTCGGCCTCCGCGTTCAACTCCAGCCATTCCTGGTACTCGGCGGGTAAGGCCGCGTCCGAAAAGATCGCCTCGACGGGACACTCCGGCACGCAGGCGTCGCAGTCGATGCAGGTTTCGGGGTTGATGTACAAACGATCCGGCAGTTCGTGGAATGCTTCGACGGGGCAGACCGCTGCGCAGTCCGTGTATTTGCAATCAACACAGGCCTCGGTCACGATGTACGTCATCGCCTATAGTCTCCTCGATCAGTTCATCTGAAATTATTTTCGCACGGCGCGGGCGCGACCGGCAGAAGCGCCCGGCGTCGTCCCCGTCAGCGCGGCTGGATGCGCAGAGTGTAACTGCAAATCTCGATCTTGTCGTCGGGCGCGACCGGCACGCTCTCGTCGCGCGGGGCTTCGACGCCGGAGACGAGCGTGACGTTGCGGCCTTTGGCGGTCAGCCAGTATTTGCCTTCGGGGTCGCGCGAGAGCGTCGCGTGGACGCGGCTCACTTCCGGGTCGCCCTTGATCGGCAGATCAACCGTGACGGACTTCGAGCCGCGCCCGATGGTGATCTCCGGCTTCGTGATGGGCACGACCGTCTGCCTCACGCCGCCCCGCCACAACTCGACCGCGTACAACTCGACGATGCGCGGGCTGACGCGCGTCACTTCGTTCTCCGGCGGTTCGGCTCCCGGCAACTCACCGGCGTCGGGCGTCGTCGCCGCGCCGACCTCTGCCGCCGCAGGGCGCGCCGTCACCATCGTGTGGCCGCTCTCGGTCGCGTCCCACACGGGCTGCACGCGAAACTGCCCCTTCTCCAGAGTGCCGTCAACGCGCAGTTCGACGGCGAAAGATTTCGTCGCGAGTTGCCGGGAACCGCTCAACTCGCGCGCGCGCTCGGAGAGCACGTGGAAGAGTCCCTGTTCCAGCCCGCGCCGCTTCTCGCCCTGCCAGTCCTTGTCGTCCTCGCTGCTCAAATAGACGATGTATTCGGGCGGGATAAAGGTCTCTCCGCCGGGCGGCGTGAACATCTCGCGCTGCATCACGATCTCGATCTCGCGCGCCACCTTGACCAGAAATTCTTCCCAGACGCGGCGCGGTTTCGCCTGTTCGTCAACGGAGGCAAGCGGGTCTTCCTCGCCCTCGCCATCAATCCACTTACGTATGGATTCCAGTATGCTCACGTTTCAACCACCTCTCACGAATTAAACGAACAAGTCGAACTCGGATAAACTTATCTTAACCGCGTCCCGTCGAGCCAGCCACGGTCGGCCGACTGTTCGACGATCCGGGGAAAGCCACGCTGAATTATTTCCACTTCGCACCAGTTGCCGCTCACTTGCAGAATGCGCACGCGCGAACCACCCTCCACTTCGCCGATACGGTTATAAGTTCGGCCGGGGCCGCTGCGCAAGTTGAGATTGGTCGTCGTCAACATCTCTCGCCCCGCTTGCAGGCTGCCCGCGTTCGCGGCGGGCGCGCCGGTCGTCGTCGCCGTGCCGGCGGGCGCGCTCCTTTGACGGCTGCGCACCTGATATTGGATGCCGAGCAGCAGCAGAGCGAATCCGGCCAGCAGCAACAACGCGACGATCCATGGGCGCGCGTGTTCCGTAAACCAGGTCTTGCGCGGCATCAGCGTGCCGCGCTCTTTCGGCCTCAACCGCGCGTCCTGCTCCGGCGGCTGTTGCATCTTCTGCTCACGCGGCCGCGGGGCGATTGCCTGTGCGGCCATGTTCGCGGGCTGCGGCGCCGGCGCCGGCTGCGCCAGCGCGACGGGGACGACGATGCGCGGTCGCACCTTCGCGCCGCCGATCTGCCGTGGTTGCTCGTCCGGGCGTTCAAACTGCACGGGCGACGGTTCGGGCGGCAGCGGCGCGAGGCGTTGACTCTGACCCTTGAGTTGCGAGAGGGCGCGCGTCTCTTCGCCGTTCGGCTGCGTCAGCAGTTGCGTCTTCGGCATCAGGGCGTCGCTCAGTTCGTTCCAGAACTCGCGCACGCTCTGGTAACGCTTCGCCGGGTTGGTCTCCGTCCCGCGCCTGAGTACGCGCAGCACGAACGACGCCCACGGCGCGGCGGCCATGCCTGCCGGCAACTCCGTGATCGGCCGTTGCGAGAAGCGGCGCGGGGCTTCGCCGGTCAGGAGCATGTAGGCCGTTTTGGCGAGCGAGTAGACATCGGCCGCAGGCGTCAGTTGCGTCACGGGACTCGTCAGCGAACCCGTGCCGTAGACGCCCGCCTGCATGAGCGGGTGGTGCTCGGGCGCGGCGTACACGTCTGTGCCGACGCGCGTGATCAAGCCTTCGCCCGCCTCGATCTTGGCGACGCCGAAGTCTGCGATCTTGACGACCTCTCGGTCGGCCGTGAGCAACAAATTCTGCGACTTGATGTCACGGTGAATCACGTCATGCTCGTGCGCGTGCGCGAGGCCGTCGCAAATTTGGTCTAGGTAATAGAGCGCGCGGTCGAGCGCGAGCGGCTGGCTGCGGCAGAGGGCGGCCATGTCGCCGCCGGGCAGGTATTCGAGGACGAGGTAGTGGAACGTCTGTCCGGCCATGTCGATGGCCGTGCCGTGGCCGAGGCGGTTGATGATGTTTGGATGGCGCACGCGGTCGAGCGCGACGGCCTCATTGCGGAAATTTTCGATGAGCGTGTGTTCGAGTTCGAGGTCAATCGAGCCTTGCAGGAAAAGATTGAGAGCTTTGATCACGACCGTCTGCGGCGAACTGCCCCCGGCCGCCGCGTCGCGTGCGAGATAAACTTCGGCATAGCTGCCGCGCCCCAGACATTCGAGAATGTCATAGCGCCCGTCGAGCCTGCACTGTTGAAGTTTCAATTCACTCATGCGTCCCGCAACTCTACTAAAAAAAAACGCGCCGCGCTTTCCCCGCCGTGCCTCCGGCCGTCGTCTAACGCTCGGGCGCGGGAACAGTGTCAACCGAAGGGACTGTGGCCGCGCCCGCCCCTGTATCTTCGATGACGCCCGCGAACGAATCGGATGCAAGGCGCTGCGCATCTGCGTTGTTAGCGCGCAATGCGGCGGCGGCGAGCGTCAGTCGTGTGTCGAGGCGCACGGGGTCGCGCCCCGGCGCGCGCTGCGCGTCAATCCTATCGTTCGCGCGCTTCAAAGCTTCGACCGCCTCCGGGTACTTGCCGGACAAAAAGAGCGCGCGCCCGTAGAGCGCGAGAAAAATTCCGTCGGTCGAGTCGAGCGGGCGGCCGCTGTTCTCGCCCGCCATGCGCTGCGCCTCCGCGCCGGGCGACAGGTCAACCGCCGCGCGCATCCGCGTGTAAGTGTCGTTGATGTTCAGTTCGCTGGCCGGTGTCGCAGTCGCGCTCGCCGCGGGCGTGGGGAAGTTGTTGACGACGGTCGCCGCATCGGTCGTCGCACGGTTCTGTTGGTAGCGTATGCCGCCGTAGAACGCGGCCGCCGATGCGACCAGAAGCAACAGCAGGAAGCCGAACCAACGGCTCGCGCGGCCGGTCGGACTGCGCTCGACTTGAATTGGCCGGGCTTGTGTTGATGCGGCGGCGGTTGCGGCGGCAGCAGTGGCGGCAGCCTCCTCCTCGGTATTGATCCGCAACTTGTTGTTTCCCGCACGCGGCGCGGCGCTCGTGTCCGGCAGGCTATGCGAGGCCGAGGTGGTGAGTGGATTTTGAAACCGCGCCTTCGACGACGCGCCGCTGTGCGCCTGCGCCGCGCCCGCAGTAGTAGTCGCCTGCACGGTGCGTTCGGTCAGGAGCGTGCGTTCGTCGTCTTCCGCCGCCGGGCTGTGTGACGCCTCGCGCGCCGCTTCAGCGCCGATGCGAATGATGACCGCCGTCAGATTGTCTTCCGCGCCGCGCTCGTAGCAGCGTCGCTTCATCTCTACGCAGGTCGCATCGAGCGAGCCGCCGCCGTTGAGGAGCGCGTTGATCTCTTCGTCGGGAATGTGGCGCGTGATGCCGTCGGAGCAGAGCAGGAAGACCGTGCCGTCTTCAACCTCGATGGTCTTCATGTCAACTTCGACCGCCTGCTCCGCGCCGAGCGCGCGGCTGATGACGTTGCGGCTCGGATGATTCGCCGCCTGCTCCGGCGACATCCTCCCGGCGCGCACCTCTTCCTCCACCACGGAGTGGTCTTCCGTCTCGCGTTCCAGCCGCCCGTCGGGGCGGAGACGATAGAGACGCGAATCGCCGACGTGGCCGATGGTGGCGCGTCGGCCGTCCAGATGGAGTGCGACGATGGTGGTCGCCATCATCGAGAGTTGCCGCTGCTCGTGCGACATCTGGTAGATCGAAGCGTTGGCGCGCTGGATGGCGATCTCCATCAGGTCTTCGATGTCGTCGCCGTCCTTGTGGTGGCGGAAGGCTTCGCCGAGCACTTCGACGGCGGTTTGCGAAGCGACTTCGCCCGCCTGTGCGCCGCCCACGCCATCGGCCACGGCGAAGATGCGCCGCTCCTCGTCAACGAGCATCGAATCTTCGTTGAGCGGTCGCTTCTGGCTCAGTCCGCGGTCGGTAACGGACGCGATTTCGACTCTTACTTTGGCCTGTTGGTCGCTCATTCAACCGCCTCCGGGATGAAAGGTTCGCCGGCAGTGGAGTGTGGCGTCGAGACTTGCGGGCGCGGTTGCGCGGAGGCCGCAGCGGCGTCGCGCGCGTTGCGATTGGAAAACGCCATCAACATGCCGAGCATGGCAAAACTCGTGATCAAACTGAATCCTCCATGGCTCACAAACGGGAGCGTGATGCCCGTCATCGGCAGCGCACGTGTGATGCCGCCGATGTTGACGAGAGCTTGAAAACCGATGAAGGCGGTTAAACCCGCCGCGCAAAGTTTGGTGAACATGTCGCGCGCGTCAATCGCCGTGCGCACCCCCGCGTTGACGAACACGATCAGGGCGAGGATGACGAGCGCGCCGCCCGCCAGCCCCAACTCTTCGCCGATGGCCGCATAAATATAATCGGAGTCGGCCACAGGGATCACCTCTGCGAAACCGAGTCCGAGGCCGCGACCGGTGAGTCCGCCGGACGCAATGCCGAAGGTGGCCTGCGCCGGTTGGAACGCGATGCGGTCGAACCACACATCGACGTTGACGGTTTCGCGCATGGCCTCGCTCGATTCGGCGAGTTCGCGCATCCGCCCGTCGCGCGCGAGCGCTTCGTCGTAGTCTTTCTTCCACCAGGATTCGTTGGGCGAGGGCGGATTGAAGCCGTCGAGCCAGAGGTGGAAACGCTGCTTGATACGCGCGGGGAGCGCGGCCTGCACGGGGCGCGAGAGCGTCGGCAGAAGCGGCACTTTCTCCTGCACGTTCGGCGGCAGCGAACCGGCGACGAGCACGCCGATGACGAGCACGACCGAACCGACGAAGACGAGCAGTTGCGGCCAACGCCGGACGGCGACGAGGTACAGCGTCGCGTATGCGCCGCTGAAGACGAGCATCTGCCCGAAGTCCTTCAAGGCGAAAAACGGGATGAAGGGAATCAACGCCATCACGACGAGCGGGATGATCGCCTGCGCGCGGGGCATGCCCCAGTAGGTCTTGGCGAGGTCGCGGTAGTAGGCGGTCAGGATTCCGGCGAAGCCGAGCAGGAAGGGAATCTTCGACGGCTCCCACGGCGTCATGTTGCCGAGCGCCTTGCCCGCGCTCGAAGTGATGACGGCCGCCACCAGCGGCACGAGCGTGATGAGCACGATGATAAAGGAGTGTCGCTGCACCCAGTTGAGAAAACTGTCGCGCATGCAGAAGTAATACGCGACGGCGAAGGCGAAGAAGGCGAGCATGGGAATCCACGTGTAACCGGAGGTGAGCACGCGCCCGACCGTGATGGTTGACTGATCCGCCGCCTGATTGAGCAACTGCGCTTCCACCTGCTCGCGGTTCGTCGAGAAGCCCAGCATCTTCTTCTTGTCGTCGTCGTAAAACTTATTGATGAAGCGCAGGCGTTGCACCTGCGTCTTCTCGGCGCGCGCCTCGGCCTTGTTGCGCGAGCCGTATTCGGGGTCGCTGTAGAGGCGATACTGGACGAGCATGCCGAGCGAGAAGAGTAGGATCGCCGTCGTGTACAAAGCCCAGTTGCCGCGAAACTTCATCTGCCGCGCGAGCCAGAGCACGAGGAAGAAGATAGGCAAGTAGAGCAGTAGATCGCGCACCGCGCTCACGGTCGAAGGCTGGTAGCCGCGCAGCAAGGCGGCACGCGACACCGCCACGTAGCCCGCGATCTGCAAGCCGACGATCAGCAGCAGGATGAAGAGATGTGTCGAGGCACGGTTTTTCATAACTGTCGGGTAATGCTCACGTCTGAACTAACAAATATCGACTGAAATTTATCAACGCCAACTTTACTGTCTGGCCGCGACCGCGCGCGGCGTCGGCCTCGGCTGCGCCGGACGCGATGGCGGCGGCGTCTGGCCGGGTCGAGGCTGTGTTTGACGCCCGTTAGGCTGCGGTTGACGCGCACCCGGCTGCGCCTGCGGCTGCTGCGGTTGCGGCATGCCCTGTATGTTTCCGAGCAGCCCCAAATCTTTCGCCTTCAGCACGAGCGCGGCCGCGATAGGTGCGGCGGCCTTCGAGCCGTAGCCCCCGCCTTCGACGATGACGGCGATGGCGAGTTGAGGATAGTCGAGCGGCGCGATGCAGAGAAACCAACTGTCTATGCGCTTCTCTTCGGAGATCACGATCTGCCGGTACTCGCGTATGACGTTGCCGCGCCGGTCGCGCTCATACTTCTTGACGGTCTTCGGTTCACCCGTCTTCGGGTCGTATTCGGGCACATCCTTTTGCGCCGTCCCCGTTTTACCGCCCGTGATGACGCCGGCCGCATGTACGGGGCCGAACACGCCGCGCGCCGTGCCCGAAGACCCGCCCGTGACGAGTCCCATGATGCGACGCATGTCGGCGGCCTTGTCCGGCGAGACGACCTGATTGAACACGGCGGGCGGTTGATTAAACTCGATCTTCGGCTTCATCAACTTGCCTTCGAGGTTGGCGATGGCCGCGGCGGAGAGAGCCATCTGAAACGGCGTCATCTGTCCCGCATAGCCCTGGCCGAAACCTTCGATGGCGAGATCATAAGGGCGCATCTTCGCGCTCGTCACGATGGTCGCCTCGCTCGGCGCGAGGGCGCGCGCCAGAGCCGTGGTGCTGGCGTTCCAGATTTCCGGCTGGCGGCGCGCGCGCGTCGCCTGCTCAGGCGTGTCGTATGCGCCGATGCCGATGAGTTGCGCGGCCTGTCGGAGACGCTCCGAACCCATCTTCACGGCCGCCTGCGCGAAATACTGGTTGCAGGAAACTTCGTAGGCCGTGTCCACGCCGATGTGCCCGTGAACTTCGGCCGGGCCTTGATCGTCGTAGATGACTTTCGCGCCGGGCTGCGCGTAGTAGCCCGCGCCGCTGCAAGTGTATTTCTCGTTCTGCGTCCCGGCGAGATACTGCGCGATCATCGTGACGGTCTTGAAGGTCGAGCCGGGGATGTAGTAGCTGCGGAGCGCGCGGTTGACGAGCGGGCTGTCGCGTTTGTCTGCATCGAGTTTGATCCACGTCGCCTCGTCCTGCACTTCGGCGAGCGTGTAGGCGGGGTTGCTGTACATGGCGAGCACTTCGCCCGTCTGTGGATTCAGGACGACCACCGCGCCGTGGCGGTCGCGCAACTGTTCGACGGCGGCCTTCTGCAACTCGCTGTCAATCGTCAAACGCACGTCGAGATTCGCGGGCTGCTTGATGTCGCGCTCGAAGATCACGTCGATGGCTTCGGGGGCTGCGCCGCTCTGCACGCCAAAGAGCGCGCGCTCGATCCCGGCGTCGCCGCGTTCCGAGCCGAACAACTGCGCCATCTCTCGATCCATCGGATACTCGCGCACGATGCGCCCGTTGTCGCCGCGCTTGTAGAGCGCCAGCGCGTTCTCAAGTTTGCCGGAGCGATCCAGAATCCAGCCGCGCAGGGTTGATTCCGAAAGTCGCCGGTTGCGCAAATCTTTGTAGTTGAGATCGGAGAAACGGTCGTTGCGCTCCTCTGCGTACTGCGCCCAGTAGACGTGGAAGCCGAAGACGGTCAGGGCGAGGATGAGGAAGAGCCAGCGCAGCGCGTAGAGGCCGCGGTTCGTGGAGGTGACGCCGAGCCGCTGCCTCACTTCCGTCGGCAAATCGGCGGGCGCAACCGTCGCCAGAGCCGAACGCCGTCGCCGCATCCCGAAGACGAGCGACAACGCCAGCAGCAAAATCATCAACGCCAGCCCCGCCACGTAAACCAGACTCAACAGCGCGGGCTGCTTCTCAGGAATGATTTCAAGAAACATAATGTTTAGTGAATCGTGAATCGTAAATCGTGAATAGAAAGAACTGAGTTTTCTCTATTTACGATTTACGATTCACGATTTACGTCTTTCTAAATCTGACCTCGACATCGCCGAAGCCGACGACATCGCCGTCTTCGAGTTGGCGCGCTTCACCGTAGTTGATGCGCCTGCCGTTTATAAACGTTCCGTTTACCGAACCTGTGTCGGAAACGAGGAGAGTGCCTTCGCGATTCATCAAAATGGCGGCGTGAATCTTGGAGACGCTCGGGTGCGGCAGCGACAGATCGCAGTCCGTCGCGCGCCCGACGCTCAGGCGTCTGCCGCCCGGTTTGAAGTAGAGCGTGCTTTCCTCGGACTCCTTGCCGACGTTGATGCGCGCGTGAACCGTGACGTTCTTCGCCGCCGTCACTGCGCCGATGTCCGACGCAGGCGCGGCCACGCCCGTCGCGGCGCGCGCGCGTTCCTCATCCTCGCGCTGCAACTCCTCCTCGAACGCGCCGTAGCTCGGATCGACGGCGATGCCCGTAGTGAAAATGTCAACGAGCGTTTCCACTTCGACGGGCGCGAGCGTGCGCAGGCGTTGGTTGTTGATGTGGTCAATGGCCGCGGCCAGCACCTCATTCTCCAACTCCTTGACCGCTTCGGGCGGGGCTTCGGAATGCGTGCCCCATTCGATCTTGAGTTTCATCAGGTGCGGGGCGATGCGCCCGCCGCGCCGCGGGTCGTCGCGCACGCGCTCGTCAATCAGACGGTTCATGCGTTCGATCAGGCGGGTCGTGGTGAAACCGCTCTGCGGCTCGACGGCACGACCGAGCGAACGATCAACCACTGCGCCCACACGATCCAGCACGCGGCGCAACAGTCGCTCAGCCAACGCTTCGTCGCGTTTCGGCACGCTCTCTTTTTTCTCAGTCTTATCCATGCGAATCTATACGTCCACACGCCGACTCGGTTCGATCAGTCAAACTTCTGCTTAGAATAAACTACGGGCGCAAAAAGTGCGCGACGCGGGGGGAGGGAATTGTAAACATTTTAAGTCGCGGCCTATTTTAAGGGGAAACGCGGAAAAGTAAAAAGGGGGAAGGCGAAAGCCGGAACGCACGGGCGCGCGATTCCCGCCTCCCGGTCAATTTTTAACGCTGACAGCATCGGCAGACCGGCGCGGGGAGGATTATCCAGTTCCTCCGTTTTGCGCTCTCTGCCGCGCGGCCTCGTAGAGTATCACGGCGAGCGCGACGGCGACGTTGAGGCTTTCGACCGGCGGCTGCATCGGGATGCGGATGCGTTCGGCGGCGGCGCGCACTTCGGCTGCGCCGAGTCCGCCCGCTTCCTCGCCCATGAGGACGGCGCGTGCGCCCGCCCACGCGATTTCGGTGTGCGTCTGCGGCGCTGCCAGATCGGTGCTCACCGTGCGTATGCCGCGCTCGGCGCACCACGAGACGACTTCGGCGAAGTCCGCATGCGTCCACAGGGGCAGGCGGAAACTCGACCCCATCGCGCCGCGCAGGGCTTTCGGCGAAAGCAGATCGGTCGTCCCGGCCGTCGCGATGACGCCCGTCGCGCCCGCGGCCTCGGCCACGCGCAGCATCGCCCCCGCGTTCGCAGGGTTGTTGATGCGGTGCAGGACGACGATGAGCGGGTCGGGGCGAAACGACTGTTCAAACGCCGCCCGATCCGTCTCGAACCGGCGCGCCAGCAAGACGACGCCCTGCGGCGTTTTAGTGTCGCCGAGCGATGCGAGCGCGGATTCGCTGACGAGCGAGAAGCGCGGGTTGAGATGTGCCAGAGCATCGAGCAATCGGGCGGCGCGCGCGTCTGCGGCGAACTTTTCCGTGTAGAGCACCTCTTCACATTCGAGGCGCGAAGCGCGCGCGGCCTCTTCGCACAGGCGCAGACCTTCTATAAAGAGTGTGTCCTTCGATGCGGACTTGCTCGCGGCGCGCGCACGTTGGATGAGAGGATTCTGGCGGCTCGTGATCATGACATATCGGACGGACGAGTTTTCGATCCCGTCTCGCTGCGTTTATGATGAAATCCAGTTCGCCGCGACTTGATGCCAGACGGCCTGTGCGGCGCAAAAGTTTTCCGTGGCGATTAATTCACGTGGAGTCATTGTAAATGAAGAGACGTGTGCTGGTGGCGGTTGACGATCTTTTTTTCGCCGCGAAGATTCGCACGGCGGCGGAGCATCTCGGCATAGAGGTGTTATTCCCGCGAAGCCTCGACGCGCTCGGCGAGGCTTCACAGGGCATTGCGCCCGCGCTCGTCATCGTCGATCTCCACTTGCAGCGTTACGATCCCTTCGCCGTTGCGCGCTGGTTCAAGTCTGACGAGGCGCTCAGCGAGACGCCGCTCGTAGGCTTCTTCTCGCACGTACAGGTCGAGTTGCAAAGGCGTGCGGGCGAAGCGGGCTTCGACCACATCCTGCCGCGTTCCGCCTTCAGCAAGCGCCTGCCGGAGATATTGCAGGGACACCTTTAACCCACGACTATGATCCGGAAGCCCCCGCGAGGGGCGCAAGAGGGCGCTGTAGAACGCCCTTGCGCCCCTCGCGGGGGCTTCCCTGGATTCATTGTTCTAACTTTAACCGACCGTCGCGGGCGCGATCACTTCGTGAATCGCGCGCACTTCCGTCACCAGTTGTTCATACTCCTCCAGCGTGAGCGCCTGCGGCCCGTCCGAGAGCGCGCGTTCCGGTTGATCGTGGACTTCGATGATCAGCCCGTCCGCTCCCGTGGCGACGCCCGCGCGCGCCAGCGGCGTTACCATGTAGTTCTTGCCCGTGCCGTGCGAAGGGTCGATCACGACGGGTAGGTGCGAGACGCGGCGCACGGCGGGGATGGCGGCGAGGTCGAGCGTGTTGCGCGTGTGCTGCGCGAAGGTGCGGATGCCGCGCTCGCACAGGACGACGTTGTAATTGCCCTCGGCCATGATGTATTCGGCAGCGAGCAGCCATTCTTCGAGCGTGGCGGCGAGGCCGCGCTTGAGCAGCACGGGCAGCGGCGAGCGCCCCGCGCGCCGGAGCAGCGAGAAGTTCTGCATGTTGCGCGCGCCGAGTTGGATCATGTCGGCGTAGCGTTCGACCAGATCGACGCCGTGTTCGTCGAGCGCCTCCGTCACGATCTTCAAGCCGTAGGCTTCGCGCACGTCGGCCATGATCTTCAAACCCTCTTCGCCGAGACCCTGAAAAGCGTAGGGCGACGTGCGCGGCTTGTACGCGCCGCCGCGAAAGAAACGCGCGCCGCTGCGCCTGACGGTTTCGGCCACGGCGAAAGCCTGCGCGCGGCTCTCGATGGCACATGGCCCCGCCATGATCGCGAGTTCTTCGCCGCCGATGGTGGCATCGCCGCCCACACGAACGATGGTCTTCTCCGGCTTCAGGTCGAGCGAGATCAATTTGTAGGGCTTGGTAACGCGAATCGCTTCGGCCACGCCGGGCAGCGTCTCGAAGCGCGTCACGTCAACTGCGCCCTGGTTGCCCGTGATGCCGATGGCCGTGCGATTGGCTCCGGGCAGCGGGTGCGCCTTGAATCCGAGTTCTGAGACGACGCGGACGACATTAGCGACATCATCCTCGGTCGCGTCGGCTTTCATGACGATCAGCATAAGAATCTCCAGTGTGAGAATAAAATGGTTATGGGGGACAGGGGTGACGAGTGACGGACAGTAACGAGTCCGATTTTAAACTCAACACCCGTCACTTGTCACTTCGCCGCCAGGATTTACATCCTTGCGGGCACACTGATGCCGAGCGTCGAGAGCGCGGCGGTTAACTGGCGACGGACGAGATCGGCGATGTTGATGAGCACGATGCGGCGCGTTTCATTCTCTTCGGCGATGATGCGGTGACGGTGATAGAAGAGGTTGAACGACTTCGCCAGTTGAAACGTGTACTTCGCCAGATACGCCGGTTCGGCCTGCGCGGCCGCCTGCGCCGTGGTCTCTTCCAGACGCGCCGCCTGCGTCAGCAGCGACCAGAGTTCGTCGCCGCCCTCGCCCGTCAACACCGCCCGCACCTCCGCGGCGTCGTGTTCATTTTCGGCCAGCCCGCGAGCAAAGGCGCGCGCCCGCGCCAGCGTCTCCTCGTCCAATTTGCGAAAGATGGAATTGGCGCGCACGGCGGCATACTGGCAGTAAGGGCCGGTTTCGCCCTCGAAGGAGAGCGCCTCTTTGAAGTCGAAGGCGATGAGGGAATTGCGCGTCCACTTCAACAGGAAGTAGCGCAGCGCGCCGGTGGCGATGGTGCGCGCCGTCTCGAATTTTTCTTCCGGCGAGAGTTCGGCGTGGCGCGTGTCCACTTCTTTGAGGGCGTTCGCTTCCAGCCGGTCGATCAGGTCGTCAACCTTCACGCCGAGACCCTTGCGCCCGCTCATCTCGATGAACGGCCGCGCGCGGTCTTCGGCGCTCAACTCAAAGCCGAGTTCCTCGGATGCGGCGGGCGAGAGCGCCACCATCTCGTATGACAGGTGTACGCTCGGCTCGCGGGCGAGTCCGGGGACGACGGCCTGCACGCCGCGCTGCACGATGTCCTGCGTGTAGGACTGGCGCGAGTCGATGACGTTATAGACGATGCTCCCGCCGCCGAACTTGGGCGGTTGATACGCGACCTGCGCTTCGTCGGTCGGCGGCTGGCTCGTCGTCACCCAGACGACGTGGCCGTCCTCGTATTGCTGAAACGGCTTGTAGTAAAAATCCAGACCGAGTTGACCGAGCTTCCAGAGTTGATAGGCGATGTCTTTGCCCGCATAGGTGACTGTGCCGTTCGAGCGTACGATGATCTTGTCTGCATCGTGCTCGTCCGTCCCCGTGTGCGAGTCGGAAGGCATCACCCAGCAACCGGCGTTGCGGCCTTCGGTTTCAAGTCGGATCGCGCCCGTCTCTTTCAGACGCCCGAAGGCGCTGTCCCAGAATCGCAGGTGGAGTATTTCGGATTCGCGCGGCAACACGTCGTAGCGTATGCCGAGCCGCCCCATCGTCTTCAAGTGACACTCGACGATGCGCGTGGCGATGTAATCGGCCAACTCGGCGGTCGGGTTATCGCCCGCTTCGACGGCGTGGAGCGTCTCGCTCCGCAGCTTCAACAACTCCGGGTCTTCTTTGGCCTCCGCGTCGCCGTGGCGGTAGAAGAGGCCGACCTGCGCATACAAGTCCCAGCAGTAATAATCGAACGGACGCTCTTCGGTCAGCGACTCGTCGAGGCGGCGCACGTCTTCAAGCGTCATGCGCTCGATGTGCATGAAGCCGACGACCACGTCCGCCACCTGCACGCCCGTGTTGTCGATGTAGTTCTGCACCTCGACCGTCGCGCCCGTCGCGCGCAGCACACGCACGAACGTATCGCCGAGCACGCCGTTGCGCAGGTGGCCGATGTGCGCAGCCTTGTTCGGGTTGATGTTCGTGTGCTCGACGATGACTTTCGACCGCTCGCCCGCCGACGTTTCATCCTGAGCAGAAGCGGCCGCCGCATCCGACGAGGCGACGAGGTGCTGCAAACTCTTCGCGCGATCATAAAAAACGTTGAGGTAGCCCGCGCCCGCCACTTCGACGCGCGCCACGCCCTCTTCCGCTTCCAAAGCTGCCTTCAACTCCTCTGCGATGGCGCGCGGGTTGGCACGCTCGCCCTTCTCCTGTTTGAGCCGCTTCGCCACCTCGAAGGCGACGGGAAAGGCCACGTCGCCGAGTTCCGTGCGCGGCGGTATCTCGCCCTGCACGGGCGGGAAAGAGACAAACTTCTTCTCAATCGTGCTGCGCACGCGCGCGCTCAATCGTTGTTGCAGTTCAAGCAGGTTCAATGATGGGGTTTCCTTCGTCTGGCGTTGATCACAGCGATGGCGCGAATCGCACGGGGCGGGCACGCGCGCCGCTCAAAAAAAGAGGAGTATAGCGCAGCGCCCAAACAGAGGCTAATCGCGCTGAAACCTCGCCCCTTGACACTTTGTCGGTCGGCTCTGCTACCATCGCCGCCTGAATTCGATGCCGACACAGATCGAGCCAGCAATGCTCAGGGAGTTGCGCGAGCGGCTGCGAGAGGCGCGTCGCGTCTTCGTCCTGACCGGGGCGGGCGTCTCCGCCGAGAGCGGCGTGCCGACGTTTCGCGGCGGCGGCCAGACGGCGGTCTGGAAGGGGATGCCCTTCGACATGATCTCGTCGGCCGGGATGCTCGCGCGCGACCTGCCCGCCGTCTGGGAGTGGTTCGATTATCGACGCGACCTGTTGCGCCCGCTGCGACCGAATCCCGCGCACCTGACGCTCGCCGCCTGGCAGGACAAGTTTGAACGCTTCCGTCTCGCGACGCAGAACATAGACGGCCTGCACCACGCCGCAGGCTCGCGCGACGTGCTCGAACTACACGGCAACATCTGGACGGCGCGTTGCACAGAGTGCGGAGCGCGCGCGTCTCTACACGAAGAGACGGGAGCGCGGGAACGCCCGCCCGTCTGTACTGCGTGCGGCCACGCAATGCGACCCGACGTGGTGTTGTTTGGCGAGATGTTGCCCGTCGGTGTTTTTGAACAGGCGGCGGAAGATGCGTTGAGGTGCGATCTCTGCTTCGTCGTCGGCACTTCGTCGCTCGTCTATCCGGCGATGCGCCTGCCGGAGATCGCTGAGGCCGCGGGCGCGTACACGGTCGAGATCAATCCCGAAGAGACTGCGTTCACCGCGCGATGCGACGCGGCGATTCAGGGGCGCGCGGGCGAGGTCTTGCCGCAATTGGAACACTGATGCGCACACTCTACTTTGATTGCTTTGCCGGCGCGAGCGGCGACATGATTCTCGGCGCACTCGTCGCCGCCGGGGCGGACGCGCGTGATTTGAGGGAACAACTCGCGCTGCTCGATGTCACGGGATTTGAAATCTCTTTCGAGACGGTTGATCGCTCCGGCATCAGCGCGACGCACGCGCTGGTCAAAACCGCCGACGAGAAACAGCATCGCCACCTCGACGCGATCCTCAAGATCATCGCGAATTCGCGTCTGAGCGACGCGGTCAAGGCGCGCGCCTCGCATATCTTCGAGCGGCTCGGCGAGGCCGAAGCGCGCGTCCATAACGTGCCGGTCGAGAAGATTCATTTCCACGAGGTCGGCGCGCTGGATGCCATCGTAGATGTCGTCGGCGCGTGCGTCGGGTTCGAGTTGCTCGGCGTTGAACGCTTCGTCTCGTCGGCGCTGCACGTCGGCAGCGGCACGGTCGAGATGGCGCACGGGCGTTTCCCCGTGCCGCCGCCAGCGGTCGTAGAACTGCTGCGAGACGCGCCCGTCTACGCGACCGACATCAAGGGCGAACTCGTGACGCCGACCGGCGCGGCCATCATCTCGACCGTCTGCGCCGGAGAGTTTGGCGCGCTCCCGGCGATGCGCCTCACGGCGAACGGGTACGGGGCGGGGACGCGGCAATACAAAGATTTTCCCAACGTGCTGCGCGTGATGATCGGCGAGACGAGTGAAGCGACAATAGCCGAAGCGGCGAGCGAGAAACTATTCATGATCGAGACGAACCTCGACGACACCTCGCCGCAGGTAGTGGGCTACGTGATGGAGCGCGCCTTCGCGCACGGCGCGCTCGATTGTTTCCTCGCGCCCGTCCAGATGAAGAAGAACCGTCCGGGCGTGGTCGTCTCGATCCTGTGCCGCGCGGCCGAGCGCGAGGCTTTGACGAAATTGCTGTTTGACGAGACGACGACGCTCGGCGTGCGCAGTTATGAAGTAGAGCGACGCGCGCTGGCGCGTGAGTTCATCAGCGTGGAGACGGAGTTCGGCGCGATCAATGTTAAGGTTGCACGCCGGGGCGACGGCAGCGTGAGCAACGTCGCGCCGGAGTATGAAGACTGTCGCGCGGCCGCTGCGGGCGCAGGCGTGCCGCTGCACTTGGTCGAGGAAGCGGCGCGGGCGGCCTTTTATGCGGGAGCGGGTGCTGGTGGAAAAGATGAAATCGAACGAAGTTGATCTCAAGAAGATCGCGGACGGCATAAGGCTCGTGCTCGAAGGCATCGGCGAAGACCCGGAGCGCGCGGGACTCAGGCGCACGCCGCAGCGCGTCGCCGAGATGTATGCCGAACTGACCGCAGGGATGCGCGAAGACCCGCACACGCACGTCGAGCCTTTGCCCGGCGACTCGCACGACGAGCTGGTCATCGTCAAAGACATTCACATCGCCTCGATCTGCGAACACCATCTCGCGCCGTTCGTCGGCCGCTGCCACATCGCCTACATCCCGAAGGGCGGGCGCATCCTCGGTCTCTCGAAACTGGCGCGCCTGTCCGACACGTTCGCGCGTCGCTTGCAGGTGCAGGAGCGTCTCACGTCGGAGATCGCAGACACGATCTTCGACGGTCTCAAACCGCTCGGCGTGATGGTGGTCATCGAAGCCGAGCACACCTGCATGACGCTGCGCGGCGTGAAGAAGCCCGGCGCGCTCACGATCACCTCCGCCATCCGCGGCGCGTTTCGCAAAGACCCGCGCACCCGCGCCGAAGCCATGTCATTGATTCAGGGACACAGATCGTAAAGCCGTAAATCGTGAATCGTAAATCGTGAATAGAGGAAAGCGGATTTTGTCTATTTACGATTTACGATTTACGATTCACTTCCTATGAAAACTTTCTACGTCACGACGCCGATTTATTACGCGAACAGTCTGCCGCATCTGGGGCATCTCTATACGACTATTGTGGCGGATTGTGTGACGCGCTACCGGCGGCAGCGCGGCTATGAGACGTTTTTCCTGACCGGCACGGACGAGCACGGCATCAACGTCCAGCGCGCCGCCGCGCGCGCCGGGCGCACGCCGAAGGAGCATGTCGATTACATCGTCGGCGAGTTGAAAGGAAGCTTCGCCGCCTTCGGACTCGACGGCGCGCACGGCGGATACGACATCTTCATGCGGACGACCGAGCCGTTTCATTACGAGGCCGTCGCGGAATTTTGGCGGCGCGTGGCCGCCGCCACGACGCCGAAGGGGCGCGAGGCGATCTACAAGGGGCATTACGAGGGTTGGTTCTGCGCGCCGTGCGCGACGTTCAAGACCGAGGACGAGTACGCCAAACCGGAGCGCGAGGGCGACCCGCCGCTGTGCCTGATTCACGAAGCCCCGCTCGACCGCGTGGCCGAGGAGAGCTACTTCTTCCGGCTCTCGGATTACTCGGAAGCGTTGCTCGCGCTCTACGAGTCGCGGCCTGATCTCATTCGCCCCGACGTGCGGCGCAACGAGGTCGTCAGTTTCGTAAAGGGCGGGCTGCAAGACCTCTCCGTGAGCCGTCTCAAGAGTTCCGTCAGTTGGGCGATCCCCGTGCCGGATGATCCCGCACACACGATCTACATCTGGCTCGACGCGCTCTCGAACTACATCACCGCGCTCGGCTGGGGCAGCGCAGAGGGCGAGCGCGAACGCGGCTTCGATAAATTCTGGCCGGGCATACATCTCATCGGCAAAGACATCCTGCGCCAGCACGCGATCTACTGGCCTGCATTTCTGCTGGCCGCCGGCATAGAGCAACCACGCGCCGTCATCGCACATGGGACGTGGCTTGATCACGCCGGGCGCAAGATGTCGAAGACGCTCGGTAACTCAATCGAGCTGCCCACGCTCAGACGCCATTTCTCGATTGACGTGGTGCGCTACTTTGTCTTGCGCGAGATGGCCTTCGGGCAGGACAGCAAGTTCGGTTACGAGTCGCTCATCGAACGCGCGAACAGCGATCTGGCAAGCGGCCTCGGCAATTTGTCGAGCCGCACGTTGACCATGATCGGGCGCTACTGCGACGGCCTCGTCCCCGCACCCGACATCGAAGAGGAGCGGCGCTTGCAGGCCAAGCGCGCGGGCGTTGACGCGGACGGGCAGGAACTCGCCACTACACTCGAACACGCGCGCGATTCCTTCGTGCAGTTTGTCGAGGACTACGCTTTCAACCGCGCGCTCGAAGTTGTGTGGACTGTCATCGCGCGCGCCGACAAGATGATCTCGGACGCGAAGCCCTGGGAACTGGCGAAAGACGAGTCGCAGCGGCAGACGTTGAACGCCGTCCTCTACCGCGCCGCCGAGACGCTGCGCTGGCTCGCCGTTCTGCTGCATCCCGTGATGCCCGACGCCACGCGCGCCATCTGGTCGCAACTCGGGCAGGCGGACGACATCGCGAAATATGATCCGTCGGAACTTCACTGGGGAGGCATGCAAGCGGGAACGCGCATCGGCGAAGTCGCGCCCGTGTTCCCGCGTATTGATAAGGCAAAAATTATGGCTGAGATAGAAAAAGAGAATCAAGC
>DASVPS010000248.1:0-20767 GCA_036389555.1 Pyrinomonadaceae bacterium | reverse complement strand
CCGCGGCCTTGGACTTGTGGGAATCGTATTTTTTGGAAGCTTCGGGCTATATGCTCTCAAAAAGCTATTAGACAAAAAGCCCGCTCTGGTATTTAACAGCTCCGGTATTATTGATAACGCAAGCAGTGTCTCGCCGGGGTTCATCCCGTGGTCTGAGGTTGTAGGCGCGCAGATATGCGAAATACAAAATCAAAAGCTGCTCATCATCAAGGTCAGAGACCCACAGGAATATATCGCCCGCGGAAGCTCTTTGAGGCAGACGATCAATAAAGCTAACTACAAAATGGTGGGCAGCCCGATCTCCATTGCCACAAACACGCTGGCGATTGACTTCTCGGAGCTGGTCTCCCTTTTTGATCGATACCAGCGAAAATACGGCGTCCGGGCGGGCAGCGCTGACATGCACTATCCACTCCCCGGACAAGACGTTCATTCAACAGAGGCACTTGGAGGCCACGCCGGGCATGACGGCGACTACATCGGGCTGGAGTTAGAAGAGCCTAAGGCGCAACTGCTGAATTGGTCGCCGTTTGCAGTGAGAGGTACCGTCGGCGCCGGTGGGATAGGAATCTTCGTGCTGTCTGTCTCATCGCTGGATATGCTGTTTCGCATACAGGTACCCTTCTGGGCTGCTATCACAGTTTCCCTGTTGCCCATGTTCATATTCTTCGTGGCAGTGCCGGACTTCCTTCCGCTCAGAGTCGTCCGTCCCGCGCAATGGTTCGCGGCAGTCTGGTACCTGGTCTTTGCTGCACTGTCGATCTCACTCACGGCATACCGTGGCTTCGAGGCAGTGTATGTCTTCCTTGCCGGGTTCATCATGCTTGGCGCCTGTGCGTGTCTGGTTGCGATTCGCAAGCTACGAGTCGCGCATGAAGCCTAACCCTTCCGATGCACAACCGGCGTGCGGCCGGAACGTCGAACAGGCCGCCGAAGGCCGAGCGCTCGATGGCTTGGCCTTCATCGTTGCCTTTGCACGCTAGATTGAATGCTACGCGCTCGCCGCGGCCTGGCTCCGGCGTCTGACCCACGAGAAACAGATCAACAATGACGCCCAGCATCTTCATTGCCGCCAGCGCCTCAATCGCCTTGAGCCTTGGCATCGCCCATCTCGTCTACACGTTCTTCGGCGCAAAGCTCAGGCCACGCGATCCGGCGCTTGAAGCAAGAATGAAAGAGGTGTCTCCTGTCATCACCCGCCAAACTACGATGTGGAAGGTCTGGATCGGCATCAACGCGAGCCACAGTTTGAGCGCCATCCTGTTTGGCTCTGTCTATGGCTATCTGGCGCTCGCGCAGCCCGCCGTGCTCTTTCATTCGGCGTTCCTTGCAATTCTTGGTGGCCTGTTCCTTCTCGTCTATCTCGTTCTCGGCAAGAAATATTGGTTCAGCACGCCCTTTCGTTGTCTTGTTGTTGCGTCCATTCTCTATGCGGCCGGCTTCGTTGCAACGCTGGCCTGACAAGCGGCGTTTTGGCACATATAAGTTTAAACACGATGCAAAATTCTTACGACAATATCGCCGAGCAATGGCACGCTCACGTTCGAGAGCAAACTTACGTCGATAGAGTTTTAGGGTACGTTGATCAGGTTCTTGAAGGCTTGCCGCCGGGAGCCAGAGTCCTCGATTTGGGTTGCGGGACGGGCAATCTTATTGCCAGGTATATAGTTCGTCGAGGTTACAGAGTAATCGGCGTTGACCAGTCAGAGAAAATGCTGGAAATCGCAAAGGCAGAACTTCCCGAAGCGAAGTTTATTCACAGCGATATGGTTGAGATAGAGTTTGCAGAGAAATTTGCGGCGGCCGTCGCCTGGGATTCTGTTTTCCACGTAGAGCGTCAATATCATTCAGCTATCTATCGTAAACTTGCCAGCATTCTTGAGAGAGGCGGAAGATTATTGTTGTCGGTCGGCGGCTCAGATATTGATTCGAGCGTTGGAGACTGCGCCCCGAATGATTCGGGTGTTGAAGGCTTTACTTCCGAAATGTTCGGACACACATTTTTCTATAGCGGATACGCGCCTCAAGTAGCGCGCAAGTTATTAGAAGCTGAAGGGTTTGAAATAGAGACTTGGGAGATTGACGATCCATCCTCACGCGGACACATTGCCGTCATTGCTCGAAAGGTGGCGTAGGCTGCGCCTAACCACTCGTTGAACCGGACTCGCAATTCAGTGGCTCTTTTAAGATGAAGATATTGCGCGCCGGTTAGTTCCGGCGTTATATTGCCTTCGTATGGCTAAGCTTTGGAAAGAAGAGCTTGATTGGTTGCGTCATCAGAACAAGATGGATGCGCCTGTTGACCATCTTCCGAATGTCAGCTTTGTGCCCGAGTGGGTCTTCTTCGTCTTGAATATTACTCACAGAATATTCACCCTAACTCACGCATCCGGTGGAAGGAATTTCCTTTATACAGTGGAGATCGGTAAGAAACGCAACGTTGGTATGAGCGGCTGCTGATGTAATTGCTGGAAAACCGAAGAGGCAGAAAGTCGTGAAAACCCCTCCTGTCGTTACTCCGGCAATTCCGGGCAGAAAGGTTCAAGCGGCAGGAGCAATCTAACACCCGTCCTCACCCGACACCCTGCCCCGGAGTCTGTCATGCAAGTTGAATGTGGACGCGAGTGATGACGGGCGTTAGGCGGACAAGAGGATTGCTTTTGAAAATCTTCGAGGTCACATACTATGTCACACCGTACAAAAGTTTTCATCAGTTACAGTCACGAAGACGAAGATTGGTTGAATCGTCTGAGAGTCCATTTGAGGCCGCTGGAGCGCGAGTATGATGTCGAGATTTGGGATGATAGAAAGATTAGGGCGGGTTCAAAGTGGCGCGAAGAGATTGAGGATGCGATCAGTTCCGCCAAGGTGGCCGTCTTACTAATCAGCGCATCTTTCCTCGCTTCAGATTTTATTGCAACCGATGAACTGCCCCCCCTGCTGGAGGCCGCAAAAAAAGAAGGGGCAACAGTTTTACCAGTTATCATTAGCCCCTCGCGATTTTCGAGGACTAATAGCCTTTGTCAATTTCAGGCGATCAATTCCCCTTCCGCTCCGCTCATCGATTTGCCAAGGGGCGAGCAAGAAGCAATCCTGGAGAAAGTGGCCGAAGCTATCGAAACTTCTCTACGTCTTTCACCACAGCCCCACATCTTTTTATCGGAAAAAGATGGTCTCACAGATAATGTCCCTCCCATGTCCGCAGGCGATAATTCAAACGTCAAAAAGGACTCTCGCGTTGAGCCAACACATTTCTATAAACAACGCCGGTACGCCTTGATAATTGGCGCTGTTATTATCCTCTCACTGCTCGCCTGGTTGATTTATGTCAATAAATCAAAGAGCAATAAGGTGGACTCAAAAACCATCCTTTCGGAGCCAACCTTGCGGAGCTACTTTGCCTACATCACCCTCGACCCCATTGCCTCCCCAGAGGGTGCTCCAACCCCCGCAGCTTATCCGATTCCCAAAGTCCCTCCGAACTGCCACGTGACCTATCATGTTGCGCTCCGCTTCGAAGTGCCGGAAGGCCAACAAGCTGTCTATGTGGATCGCATTAAGTCGGGCGGTGGCGGGACGGGGTTGGATTCCAACCCCAGCCATGAGGTGCGGAATCCAAACCAGTGGCCCGGCAATTCAACTCTTCTTGAGTTTAAGATTGAGGAGAAGCAGCAGCCGAGCAGGTTCTTAGATATTGAAGCGGTAGCGTTCCTTGACACAGTAGTCACCCGTGAACGTGCAAAGGTCGGGCCTCATCTCCCGTACCGCACGGAATACGTCGTTGTGGTCGTCGATTACTCTCGAATGAAGTTCTCCTCTCCCCCAAGCGATATTTGGGGCCAGATTGAATTTCTTGGGCCGGGTGGCGTGAGCCAGACAGAAACGTTGGCTGTCGTATCTCATCCTGAGGTAAGGGACGGCACGGTCACAGTAGTCGGTCGCAACTTGCCTGCCAAGTCACACATTCTTATAAGATGGGGGCCTAAGCAATGACCCTTTCTCAATAGCTTAAAGCTGGCACTCAGGCACCCCGCCCCGGCTGTCAGGGTCGTCGCTTCCCAGCCTCCGCGTTCTCTATCGCTTTAATGCGGGCGTGGGCTGCGCCAGCACCTTGTTCTGTTACTTTGCGATATTGAGAGAACGTCCCGTCTTCGGTGAACAGGCTGTCAACTGCGGGTGTGAATATGAAGGTCATTCACAATCAATAGGCTGCGCCGAACCGCTCATTGCACCGGACTCGCAATGAGTGGCTCTTTTATCATTCCCATTGATTGCGCGCCGGTTAATTCGGGCGTTATGCTGCTTCACCTGTGAGACGATGACAACACCGGGTCATTCCATACGCCAACTCTCGCCCTCGGATCAGCAGTTCCTCTGGGAGATGTTGTATCAGTCTCTACATGTGCCGGAGGGTAGTCCTCCCTTCCCGCGGGATGTCATCAAACAGCCTGAGATAGCAAAGTATGTGAGGGCGTGGGGGCGCGCAGGTGACATGGGCTGTGTCGCTGTAGATGCAGGCAGCGGTGCGCCAATAGGGGCGGCATGGCTTCGCTTGTTCACGGGAGATGAGAGAGGATACGGGTATGTGGATGACGAGACGCCTGAGCTGGGCATGGCGGTTCTGCCAGAGTACAGGGGGCGGGGCGTAGGTTCTGTCCTACTCAGGAGCCTGCTGAAGTCTGCCGGGGCTGTTTACCGTTCGGTGTGCCTGAGCGTGTCGGCTGATAATCCGGCGGTGCGTTTGTACGGGCGGGCGGGGTTCGAGCGTGTGTGCGAGCGCGGAGCTTCGTTAACCATGGTCAAGAGGTTAAGTGCTTGATCGTCGGCGCAGCCTGACAACGGCATGCACCCGAACGCGAACTGCGAGGCTCTCAGCCGTTCAGCTTGAATGTTTGTTCAGTTATGAAAATGCGCGGAGGGTGATGTTGGGTGTTAGTTGACTAAAGCGATGCGCGAACATGAAGACAAGAAAACTATTAAGGGTAATAATGTAGTTGGCTCACCTGGCAACGGGTCATCAGGCTGAGCACTTGCGATGCTCTCTTTTGACACGCTTTTTCTCTCAACTCATTAAGTAGCTTCTATCAAGGCCACACGGAGGTGTGTCAGCTATAGTATTGCCGTTTTTTAATATTCCCGATTTCCCATCTGCCGGTTTCAGGAAAACGCGGCTTCAAGCATAAATCGAGTATGCGCAGTTTAAACGAAAACAAGTGGTTCAACAGCAAACGCCTGTTGGGGTTCTACTCGAACGGTTGGCGTTTGCTCGCGGCGGCGGCCATTGTCCACGTCGCACTAGCGACGGGTCTCTTCTGGGCTGGGCGGGCGCAGATCGCTCCCGGCGTGATCGGCCGAGACGGTATCATGAACTCTTTCGCCAGTGACGGTCATGTGTACAGACAAGGGGCTGCAAGACTGGTGGGAGTTTTGAGACAAAAGGGTTGGAGGGCGTGGGCGAGGCAGCCCGAGCAGGCGAACGTGAAGCTGCTCTCACTCCAGTTCGCAATCCTCAGCCCGCTTTTCGGGCAGAGCATACTTAGCGCGGAGCCTTTCAACCTATCATGTTACCTCGCCATCTTGCTCCTTGTTTTCATGCTTGGCCGTGAGGTCGGGGGCAGGAGAGTTGGCCTGATTGCCGCAGGTGTCGTCTCGCTGTGGCCGACCTTTCTCCTGCACACGACGCAGTTTTTGAAAGACCCGCTCTTTATCGCCGGCGCGCTGGCACTCGTTCTGATAGTTACGACGTGGCTGACGAGAACCTACAACTGGGTCGGTGCCGTCGGCATGGGCGCTTTAGTGGCACTGACGACGGGGCTGCTCCTGCGTGTCAGGTTTGAATTCGGCGTGATCATATTCGCAATTGTATTGTTTGGATTTGGCCTGCTGATCATTCGCCAGTTGCGGGAAAGGAGATGGCTGTACTGGAATTTAGTATGCCCACTGCTGATCATAATAATCGGGATGGCGGCGACTTTTTACCTGCGCGATTCTTACAATAGATATTCTACAAGGCAGATAACGCAGCTGGGTTTGCCACTGTGCCCCGGCAAAGAGAGGCTCGCAGTAGGCCCGGCCGAAGGCCTTGCCTCTCCGGCAACTGGAACGCCTCTTAATTACACAGGTTGGTTGTTCGCTGCGGCAGATAAGGCGGCTCTGGAAGTTGGTTGCGTCCGCTATTACTTCATCGCGTGGTATCCGGTTTCCGGTTCGATCATTGACGGTCAAGTCAGGATCGAAAATTTTAACGATCTGATTTTGTATCTTCCACGTGCGCTCGCAATAGGACTTTTGGCTCCGTTCCCACAGGATTGGTTCGGCACGGGTTTGAGCGTAGGCCGTGCCGGAAGACTACTATCCGGCGCTGAAACTCTGATCATTTATCTGTGCGAGGTGCTGGCGCTGCTGGCTCTCGTGCGGTCGCCGCGCCGCCTGCCGGCATGGTTGCTGTTAGCCGTCACCGTGCTCGGGGCGACGGCACTCGGGTTAGTAGTTTCCAACCTGGGTGCGTTGTACAGGTTCCGGTATCTGTTCTGGATTTTGCTCATCATCCTCGGCGTCGACGGTCTGGTGAGCATCATGTCAGCTTTAAAGGATAGAAACGCAGGAACGGCGCTGCGGGCGAAAGAAGTAGCTCATCAGACGGGCGTGATTTAGTGCCTTGCATGACGCGAGGCCGAGACCGAAACTTTCAGATTCGCAGAACAGACCGACTGAGAAAATCACGCCCGACGCCCGCCGCGCTCGAAGGGCAGACCGCTATTGCCGGCCAGCCGCTTCATCAAATTCCTTAGTGTCGCCGCCTACTTGAGTTGTTGGCTTCCGCGCAAATCTTCTCCCAGAGTGCTTCATACTGTGCGATGACGGGCGCGAGCAGGAAATTCTCGCGAATGCGCTCTCTCGCCGCTTCACCCAATTGAGCGCGTCCGCTGGGGCCGAGGCGGATGAGTTCCCTCCAGGCGTGGGCGAGAGCCTCTGGATTACGCGGCGGCACGACGAAGCCGGTAGTGCCGACGAGCTTCGCGGCGTCACCCACGTCCGTCACCACACAGGGCACGCCGCAGGCCATCGCTTCGCCGACGACGAGCGGGAAACTTTCCCCGTGCGAAGATGAGAGGGAACACACATCCAGCGCGGCGATGAGGTTGTGTGTGTCGGCGCGCTCGCCGAGCAGATGGACGCGCCCTTCGAGATTCCACCTCCCCAACAAACGACGCACCGTCTGGTTGCCGTTATCCACTTCCCTCCCCGCCAAGAGGAACCGCGCCGCATGTGCATCTTCCGACAGCAGCGAGGCGGCGCGTAAGAAGTTGATGTGGTCTTTCATGGGATGGAAGCGACCGACGAGTCCGATCAAAAACTGGTCGTCGCGCATGCCCAGTTCGGCGCGGACAGCGGCGCGCGCCTGCGCCGACGGCGCAAACTGCGACGTGTCTACGCCGTTTGTAATGACCTGTGATTTCTCCCGGCAGTAGCCCATCGCCTCGTGCTGGAGGCGGCTCGCCTCCGAGACGTAGATAATCTTCGCCGGTCTCTCCGAGAGCCAACCGCACAATCTGATAATGGCGGCGGTCAGGCGCTTCTCCAACGTCAGGTCGTAATTGCAGCTATGGATAGTCCAGAGGTCGGGGGTGCCACGCGCGGTGGTAAACGCGCAGAGGTGTGCCGCCAAACTCCCGTGATACATCCAACCCTGTATGAGGTCGGGTCTGAGGCGGCGCACAGTGGTCAGCAGACGCCACACCTGTCGCGGCGTCGGCAGATGCCCCAGTTTGATGTCCATGTTGAAGACGGGGATGTTGAGCGACTCGATGCGCGCATCGAGTTTACTACGCCGGCCGAGCGAGATGACCGCTTGGGTGGAGCGCCGCGCGTCTACCCCGGATAAAAGCTTGAAAAGCATCATCTCAGCCCCGCCGACGGAGAGATCGTTAATGACGTGCACGATTTTAAGAGGCACTGCTTGATTCGGCATGAGACGATGACAACCCGCTTGAAATTCAACCAGGACGAACGAATTTTAAATACAAAACTTAAGACCCGCCAGACAGCTTAATACAATCCTCCCCGGCAGCGCATATGCCGAGACGCGCGCGCACACTCAGTCGAGATTCAGCAACTCTATGTATTGACTCGCAGCCCGGTCAACGGAATAGCTCATCGAGTGCTCTCTGAGAACCTGCTTCAAGGGTCTGGTCTTGAGCACCTGCGCCATCGCGTCGCACAGTGCGGCGGCGTCTCCGACCGGCACAAGCGCGCCGTACTTCCCGTCTTGAAGAATCTCTCGCGGGCCGCTCGGGCAGTCGGTCGAAACCACCGGGCAGCCGCAGGCCAGCGCTTCAATGAGAACTGTGGGGAGACCCTCCCAGCGCGAGGAGAGGACGAAGGCGTCTGCGCGGCTCAGGTACGCATAAGGGTTTTCGACGAAGCCGTGCAGGTCAACATCGCCGGAGAGATTCGACGCGCTAATCATCGCCTCAAGCCGCCCGCGCTCTTCTCCCTCGCCGAGAATGATTAAGCGCGCCTGCACTTTGCTCTTCAGCAGACGGAAAGCCTCGATGAGGGTCGGGAAATCCTTCTGCGCCGTCAAACGCCCGGAGGCGACAAACACGCGCTCTGCGTCGTCTTCCAACCACGCATGATTCGCCGGGGCGGTGGCCGCGTCTAACAACTCTTGATCGACCACCGGGTTATAAATCACGGAGACCTTGTGCGCGGGGACGCCAAGGCGTGTGATGAGGTCTTCTGCCACCCCGGTCGAGACGCAGACGACCGCGTCGGCGCGTGGATAGGCGCGCCGCACGAGCGCCGGGAGCAAGCCATCACGGCGCAGATCGCTTCTGACGGCTGAAACGGTATTCTGCTCGACCAGCACCAGCCGCAGGCTGGCGCGCGCCAGAGCGCGAGCCGCCACGGCCGCCACGTTGGCGTGGCTCAGGAATGAGATGAGAGCGGATGGAGACTCGCGCCTGAGATAATGCGCCAGCGGCATGATAGCTTTTGCGACCCGACCGCTCGCTAAATCAATGATGCGCGCGCCCGCATCCAAGCGGCCGAGGTGCGTCCCTTCGTTATTAACCAACACAACATCGACGGCGAGGCCGCGCGCGCGCATGCCGCCGACCAGTTTGACGACCGCGCGTTGCGCGCCTCCGTCTGCCAGATCAGAGATAAAGCAGGCGACCCTCGTCGGCCGTCGGTCATGCGTGTCTCTTCCGCCCTCGTCGGAAGGTAGAGTTGATGGAATCCTTTGGTCACTCATCTCACATTCACTACTTCGCTGAGGACTTGCTCCCAGGCTCCCATCACCTTATTCAGACTGAATCGCTCAATCACCTCCGGCGCTCGCGCCGAGAGTCGCCGCCGCTCGACTTCGTCGCCCATCAGTCGCCCCAGAGAGCGCGCGAGTGCGGGAACATCCTCCTTTGGCACGAGCACCCCGTTAACCGTGTCCTCGATGATGTCGCGCACGCCGCCCGCGCACTCCGTGCAGACCGCCGGGAGGCCGCAGGCCAACGCCTCGCACAAGGCCAGCGGAAACCCTTCGGTGCGCGAAGGCATCACGAAGAGCGACGCCCGCGCGAGAAAGCTGTAGGGGTCTTTAACCCGTCCGGGGAATGAAACGCGCTCGCCCAACTGCAATGCGTCGCGCAGAGCTTCGAGCCGCCCGCGCTCTTCCCCTTCGCCGAGGACGATGAGCCGCCACTGCGGGTGCTCGTCTTTCAGCAGCGAGAAGGCTTCGAGCAAAATGTCGAAGCCTTTGTCTCGGTGTAGTCGTCCGACGGCAATCAACAGGGGCGGCCGCGTCGCC
Source organism: Pyrinomonadaceae bacterium (assembly GCA_036389555.1). Classification (GTDB taxonomy): domain Bacteria; phylum Acidobacteriota; class Blastocatellia; order Pyrinomonadales; family Pyrinomonadaceae; genus JAIVJZ01. Next base: position 10,959 of record DASVPS010000248.1, on the reverse strand, counting down.
GCGTCGGACGTGTTTGTTTCAAGCGTCGCGGGCGGAGGCGGGAACGGGTTCGGGATGACGGCGATGCGTGCGCGCAGCCGGGGCGCAAAGTATTCCGCATCGCGCGTACTCAAAAGAACGATCTTGGCGGCGCGCCGATAGGTCAAACGCCGGAGATAATCCCAGATTGGCTTGATGGGGAACGTGTGCGGGTCGCTCTGCTCCGAGACCAGCGTGGGAACGCCGAGACCTTCGACCGAGAGCAGGGTCAGCACGTTCGTCTGATCGATAAAACTGACGACCACGTCGGGCTGGCTGTCGCGTATCGCGCCGCGCAGGAGTTTCCAGCGCCGCCAGTTGTTGCGAACGGCGGCGACGAGGCCGGGCGAATCAACGGCGAGGCCGAGCGGCAGGTGACGGATGCGCGCGTCGAGTTGGTAGAAAGGCGGCTCCGCGCCGTCGTCGTAAGTCAGAATGTTGACCGTCCTTCCTTCCGCCGCCCAGTAGTTCGCAATGATCGCCATCGCGTGCTCCGCTCCGCCCGAGTTGATGACCGGGATGACCACAGTTATTCGCATATCACGTATTGTCGGCGGCCATTCCCGCACGTCAGTCTTCGGCGGCCACTTGCCTGAAGATGTCCGCCAGCGTCTCTGCACTGCGACGTACGGAGTAGCGTTCCTCCAGGAGCACCCTTCCGGCCGCGCCGAGACGGGCGGTCAAACCCCGGTCGTCGTACAGCCGCGCGAGGGCATTGTACCAGTCGTCTTGAGTGACGGCGGCGCAGCCGACTTCGCCCTGCCTCAGGATTTCGCCGCCGACCCCGACCGGGCTGGCAATGGTTGCCGCGCCGACCGCCATGTAGGTCAGCATCTTGCAGCCGCATTTTCCGCGCTCCCAGTCGGTTGAGGCCAGCGGCATCAGCCCGATGTCCATCTGCTGCACCTGCCGCACCTCTTCGGCCGCCGACCAGCGTTCGAACCGCCAGCAGTCGCCCGGAATCTTTTCAAAACGCGGCTCACGGTCGCTCACCACGAGCAGCTTCGCGCCGGAGTGTCGCGTCAGAAAATCGGCGAGCGCATCTTCCAACGCATACAGGTACTTCAGGTTCGATGCCGTCCCCGACCAGCCGACGATCCACTCCGCGCGCTCACGCTTTGGCGCGGGCTTCCACACATCCGCATCAACGCTCGTCGGCACGACCCAGACGCGCGCGCCGCGCGACCTGAAGTAGTCTGCTAAAAACTCGTTGCCCGCCACCACGCCCCTGCAAACACTGACGATGCTTTCGATTGAGTCGGAACGTTGATTGAGCCACACCGCGTCGTCCACGTCGAAGAGGAGACGCCGCCCGGCGAACTTTTCAAGGGTGCGTCTGCCGGGTATCAGTTCGCGTTGCAGCAGGGTGATGTCGCTCACGCGCCCCGCCGCAACGCCCGGCAGACGCGCCAGCAGTTTCCCCGCCGTCCAGACGAAGCCGAGTTGCGGAACGGGCGCGGGAGTGTATTTGCCGACGGCCGGGTAATAATCCGTCAGGTCTATCCCGCGGCGCGCGAGCGGGGCAATGAACTGGCTGACGCGGAAACGCCGGGACGGGTCGTCTCTGCTGGCCGTCAACGCTGTCACCTTAATCCTGCGCACGAGCATTTTCTCCGCGGCTCAGGCCGCACGTCCCTCCTCTGCGAAGAGAGATTCGAGCGCATCCACCGCGCGCGCCCACGTGTACTGCTGAACGTGCGCGTTGCCTTGATGGGCGAGGCGGCGGCGCATCTCGTCGTCTCTGAGGAGAATCTCGATGGCAGCGGCGAGCAGGTCGGGGCGGGCGCGCGGCACGACGAGCGCCGTACGCCCGTCGAGGGCGTACTCGCGCGAACCGACGCTGTCGGCTGTGACGAGCGCCGCGCCGCAGGCAAGCGCTTCGACGGCGGGCAACCCCCACCCCTCGTAATGAGACGGGAAGACGAAGATCGAGATCGAATTGTAGAAGCCTCTCAGTTCCGCGTCCGTCGGCAACCATGCCGCGCGCACCCACCGCGGCAGCCCGCTCGACTCCTGCGGGCCGAACGCCGCGACCCGCAATGCGTCGCCGTGACGCGCGCGGAGCGTCTTCAACGCCTCCAAAGCATCGGCCGTCCCCTTCGACGGCTGCTCCCTGACGGGGAAGCCGATGGTGCCCCACGCGCGTCTCTCGATGGGAACGTCAATGCCGTACGTCTCGAAATCCAGACCGCAAGGTATGTAGGCGACCGGGCGCACGCCGCTCTCCGCGAGCATCTCGCTGACCGCCGGCGAGGTGGAGATGACGTTCTGCCCGGAGTTGAAAGCCCGGCTCATACGTTGGCGGGCGGCGGGCGCAGCCTCCATCCATAATTCGTAGTCATAGGCGATTTGAAACTTCCTCCCGGCGCGCTTTGAATAAGACTTTAACATCTCGGCGGTCGCCCAGCCGGTCGCCATCGTGACATCGGCTTCGGGGATGAATCTCTCTCGCAAATCGGGCACGGACAAGAGGCGCACGTCGTCGCCGAGCGCGTGCCAACTCACACGGCTTCGGTCTTCGAGTAACTCCCTGCCCCGCTTCGCCAGTTGCGAGACACGCGCCCGCCAGCCCTCCGGCGACTCGACCGTCGAGGGGTGGATGACCGTCACGCGGTGGCCGCGCTCGGCCAGACGGTTAGCGTACTCGTATTGGACTTTGAAGCCGCCGATGGGGGTCTGCGAAAAGAACGGCAGCAGGATGTTGATTCTCATCGTGCGAGTGCGGGACGCCGCGCCGGGGCGTGCCGTCAAAGACCACGTTTGCGTGCGGAGCGTGCCAGCGTCCGCACCGCACGCTCCAGCAAGGGAAAGCGCGGCATCTGGTTTCTCAGGCGCAGGGTCAGTGAGTTCGACACGAGGTCTTGTCGAAACTGCGCGGACTCTTTCTTCACGGCCAGTCCGAGCGAGTGTATGAAGGCGGCGGCGGCACGCCCCTCTGCGAGCGCATCGGCCGCGCCGCCCCCCACCGCGTGCTCTTCAATAACCTCCCGGTAGAGTTCGATGACCTCTTCGACCAGCGCATCAAGCCCGGCGGAGGCGCGTATACGGCGCGACACCTCCGCCGCATCTGTTGCGTCGTAGCGTGCGATTTCGCGCCCCAGCACTTCCGGGTTGATCGGCTCGCGCAGGCTACGCATGCCGAAATTGAGTCGCCGCAGGCGTTCGAGTTCAACGGTCGTCACCATCGGGCCGCAGCCGAACATATCGCAGAGCACGACCGCCGCGCCCACGGCCATCGATTCGAGGGCGCACCGCGCTTTGGCGAAAACCAGATCGTACTGCCCGAGCAGCAACTCCGGGCGGGAAGTGGATGTGTTCGCCTCCGCGCCGACTACGTCAAGTTCGATTCCGGCGCGCTGGCAGGCTTCGCGGACGGCCTTGAGATGTGTGCTCTCGTTCGCCGTGTTGCTGAAGACGAGAGCGCGGCGCGGGACGGCCGGCAGCGGCGCGCGCGGCGTGAATCGTTCCAGATCAACCGCGTTGAGGAGAACGCGCAATTGGTCTTCGACGATGCCATGTTCCAGTGCGAGCCGGTCGCGGCACGTGTCATCCACGGCGACGTAGCGGAGTATGCGCGGGAAGCGCGGGGGCGCATTCGCCCACCCGATCCAACTGTGGCAGAAAAAGATTCCGGGCACGCCGGGAAAATTGAGCAGGGCGGTCATCAACTCCGCGCTCTGGTTGCCGTGTATGACGTGAGGCGCAACCGTAACCGTGCTCAGGTCTTCGACTACGGGGACGGTCGCCTTGCGCAACTCACGCGCGATCTCGCCCGTCTCCGGGCTGTAGACGACCGGCGAATGTCCGCGCCGGAGCAGGCCGAGCGCGAGGTCGCGGACGTAGGTTTCCGTGCCCGTACGTGTGGCGAGAGTGGTGTTGGTGATCAGGATACGCAGCCCGCTCATCGGTCTCCCCGTTCGATGTGCGACCGTAAGGCTTCGGCCAGCGGCAGCATGTGCTCGCGGTAGCGAAGCACGCGCGTATAGTAACCGGCAGCCACCTGCCGCTCGCCGTACTGCTCGTAGAAAGGCGTCACTTCAAACCCTTGCCCGAACTCACGCGCGGGTCGCAGGCACTCGACCCGAAACGTCTCGCCGCTTGCGCTAGAGTCGGCGACCGCTCCTTTGTTGAACCCGCTGCTGGCGGCCAGATCGGGATGTGCGCGTAGCCCCACGCTCGCCGCGCCGCTCAACGCGGCCTCTACTTCCGCCGCCAGTTCCGGGTAGTTTTGCGCCGCCGTCAGTTTTCGCGTGAAGGCCGCGTCGTCCAGATGCAGCCACAGGGCAGACGCGCGCTCGTCCTCGCGGCACTCATCAGGCCGCCCGACGAGCGTGAACTCGAAATTGGCGATGCGCTCGTTCAAGGTGCGGCTCGCCAGAGCGACCGCCGCATTCACGATCAAACGGCAGACATCGTGCGCAGGGTTGTAGCCCTCTACGGCGTCGCCCGCCACGCACGTGATGTTCTCTCTTATCAGCGCGTCGGCCAGTTCGTCCGCGAGGCGTGTGAAGAGGTCGAATTCGTGATCGAGAATGGCCGTGTAGAGGTCTGTATCCGTAAGGCGCGCGTAGATGCGGCCGCGCGAGGCACCGGTTGCGGCGAGCACGTTGTCAGTCGAAGCGATGCGCGAACGGGTCGAACGCCCTGAGCCGTCCGTCAACACGAAAACGCGCGGGCGCGTCGCTTCGAGCCAGCCGTAGACGCGCAACTCGTGGCCGGGGTGCGCTACGATCAGAGCAGCGCGGGCGCAATGCGAGGGGTTGTCAGTCATTTCGGTATCTGAGTTCTTCAAGAAGGGTTTTCAGTCGTTTGGGTATCCGAGTTCTTTAAGCAGATCGCCCGCCACATGCGCAAAGCCCGCGCGCGTCTCGGCGTCCATTTCGTTTCGCCAGCGGGAAATGCGCGCCGGCTCCGGTGGTTGCGTGGTGAAGCGCTGGTTGTAGAGTCGCTCCGCTTTCGTTATGAGTGGTGTGCCGTCGCTTCGATACACCGTCTTCACCTCGTCGAGCCGTTCGCCTGCAAATTCATAATACCGTTCCATCTGCCGGTCGTAAGGCAATTCGACGAAGTCGCACACGCGGCGCAGCACGCCGGGCGCATCTTCGATTAACTCCTCGTAGCGAACTTCCAAGTAGTGGCGGCGGCGACGCCCCACGCGCCGCGCCGTCATAATCCACGAGCGCCATTGGTGCGCCAATTCCTCTATGCGTTCACCTGGCGCGAACCACAGCCCGCGTTGCGAGAGCGCGACATCCCTGCCGTCGCGTATGATGTGGACGAAGCGCGCTTCGGGCAGAAGCTTTTCGATCCCGTCCATGTGCAGGCAGTAGAACGGCGTTTTGTCGCCGTAGCGCGACTTGCCGAAGCGCGCCGCATAGATGCGGTAAAAAGCTCTCACGCCCTGTGCGACGGTGAAAGGCTCAATCTCGCGTAGCGCGTGCTCGAACTGCGCGCGCTCGATGTTGGCGTCTTCCCACGTCCCCGTGCCGGTCACGGCAGCGAGAAAGGCTTCCCGCAGTTCATCGCCGCGCCCGCGCAGGTCTGCCACGGCAGGGATAAAACCCATCTCCGGCGGGATGCTCAACTCCGGATGAGCGTCGCACATCAGGCGCAGCAAAGTCGTCCCGGAGCGCGGCACCCCGACGATGAACAACGCAGGCGATAGCCCGGCCGGCGACACCCGCCCGCGCCCTTTCCCCTGCAGAATATTCTTTATGATCTCGCCCGGTATTTTCACGTTGCGTCAACGGCCGCCGACGCCCCGAGTGCGTGCTCGGTATCCTCGCTTGGCCTTGCTGTCCTCTGCGCGCGCGACGTAGGGGAGCCGTCGTGCGCGGGGATGGACTTCTCTAAAAAGATGATGTTGACGAAGAGCGACACAACGGCGGAGGCGCTGATCATCAATGCCATTCCCCACAGCCCGTATGCCCAGAACGCCAATGCTCTCGCGGGAAGGCTAACAGTATTGATGAAGAGTGCCAAACGCACGGGCGTGCGCGTATCGCCTTTGGCGCAGAAGGCGGCGAAGACCGGCTGCCCCGACGTGTTCGCCACAAAGCCGATGCCGAGCGCCGCCAGCATCCACCACAGCGAGTTAATATTATCGTTCGTCACGCCGCCATAGCCTATCGTCAGGGCGAGCAGAGGTTTGCCGCACGCGAGCAGCAAGACATATCCGGCAATCGTCAACAGCGCCAACAGCCTCAAGCGTGCGCGGTACAGGCTGCGGAAGCTGTCCCACTCGTCTCCGTGCGCGTAGACGGCGAGGGCGGGCGACGTGGGGATCACGATGGCCGTATCCATCACCATGTTGGCCGTGCGGTAAAGTTGCTGGCTGGCCGTGAGCAGCGAGAGACCGCCGGCCGGAGCGAGCGAGGCGAGTTGCCGCGTCACGAGCGGGGGGATGTGGTTATAAAGCCCGCCGAGCAGGAGGGGCTTGACCCGGCGTAGAGCCTGCGCCCGCGCCGTTGACCACAGGCGCGGACGCCGCCAGCCGCCCAACACCGGCCACATGAATGCCACCGGAAGCACGACGCGCAGCACCATGATCCATGCGGCGGCGTGGACGCCGTAACGCGGCAACGCCCAGACCAGCAAGAGCAGGCCGACAATGTTTGCGATTGGCGTCGCCGCTTCCGCCCTGAGGAAACTTCGGCGCGCGCGACAGGCCGCGCGCAGGACACAATCGGCGGCGGCAAAGGGCAGGCTGAGCAACTGGATTCCGGTGAGAGCCACGGCCAGCGAATAGGCGTCGGGCGAGAAGCCGGGTGCCAGCCATCTCATCCAGTAGGCAGACGTGAAGTAGAGCGCCGCCGAGGCGAGCGTCGACACGGCTCCGACCTGAAGGATGATGCCCCAGAGTTCTTGCCTGAGGTCGAAACCGCTTTCGACTTCGCCCGCCGCGAGCACGGGGACGAGCACGTGCAGCAAAGCGGAGGTGAAGAACACGCCGACGATTTGCGGCACGATCATCGCGGCAAAGAAGGCGTCGCTTTCCGCCCCGATGCCGAGATGCGTGAGGACGTACCATTGAATGATGAGTGAGACACAGACGTTAACGCCCACCAACCAGCCGAGCGACAACGCCAGCCTCAACGCCCCCCTCGGTTTCAGAGATGCTCTGGTCATTTTTGTTAAGGCAATTGTTCGGAAAATTTTCGGCGGGCGCTCCTTTCGCCCTGAGCCTTTCGCCCTCATCTCTCCGCGCGCCGGGCGCGGGGCGTCCTCTGCATCCTCGAAACCATTAACTCTTCAAGCTTCCACAGACCCAGACATTTGCCCAGTTCGGCATCCTCCATAATTAATCGTTTGGGTGGTGGGAAGTTAAAGGGCGGCAACTGCAAATTAACCGAGCGCCAACCGCCCGTCTGGATGTCCGTGTTCTCACTCACCTTGATGTGTGTGGTGGCGAGGAGAAAGATGGAATCGCTCCTCTTGAAGTTGGCTATCGCGGCGTCAATGTCTTTGAAAGAAAAGTGTATGAAACAGTCGCGGCACAGGATTACGTCCACTTTCGGCAACGGGTCGCGCACAATGTTTAAGACGGCGAACTTCTTTCTCGCGCCGCCGGCGATCTGGCGGTTGCGCGCGATCAGTTCCGGCACCACGTCGGCTCCCGTGTATGCGATACCCGTCAAGTCCACATATCGCATCCAGTTGAAATCGCCGCAGGGGGCGTCGAGGAGTGATTTGGCACCGACACTTTTGAGTAGAGCCGGAAGTTCACGCCTGACGGTTTCCGTGCGCGCGAGAGTCGAGCCTCTGCCCGAAACCGACTCCGTGTCGCCCCACCAGTTGTTACGGTAGATGTCAGAGAAGATCGCATTCATGTCACGAGGCCGGACGTAGAGAGATTGTCTCACTCTTCTGAGAAAGTGATAAATCTGCACGCTGCCCGGGAAGGTTGATTTGACAAAAGATTTCGTTCTCTCAATCATAAGCATCGCCGTTGATCTTCCACGGTTTTCACTCGCAACTTTTTACTCGCAACTAGCCACCCGACCGCTGCCACAGCAGACCCTCCGGCACGCGGCCTGTCGGGCAGTGATGATAACAGAGCGAACTGCGGGCAGTGGTTCAGTTTAAATCTGGCAGGTCTGTTGCAGGAAACGCTTCTCGGTTCGCAAAATATAGCTGCCATACGCGAATGTCAATGTCTTATCTTGAGAGAGCCGCTTATTTGCGCGTGTGCTGCCTGCCGTTGTTGGATGCGGGCATGCTTATTGTCCGAGCGCCCTTCTGAGGGCTGCTCTGGCGAGCAAGCGCGTCGAATCTAAAGTGGGCAGAGGAGTATCGTCCGGGCGCACGATCAATGGTATCTCAGTGCAACCGAGGACGACCGCATCACACCCACGCGCCTTAAACTCCCCCGCAACTTCATTGAAGTAGAGCCGGGATGTTTCCGGGAAGACGCCGTTGACTAACTCCTTGAAGATGATCTCATTGATCTTTTCCCTATCCGCCTCGACAGGTATTTCGCTCTCTATCCTGAACTCCTCTAACGCCTGCGGATAGACACTGCTTTCCATCAGATACTTCGTCCCTAAAATGCCGAGCCTGAGGTAGCCCGCACGCTTGGCTTCTGCGGCGACTACTTCGGCGATATGAAGCCACGGGATGGGTGACTGTGGGATTAAGTACTTGAACGCCTGGTGGTAGGTGTTATCAGGACAGATGGCGAAGTCGGCTCCGGCCTGTGCGAGCTTATGCGCGGAAGCTGCCAGCAGCCTCGCCACCCCCTCCCAGTCGTTCGCACGAATGTGGGGCATGTGTTCGGCCATGGGCACCGAGTTCATAGTGATCTCAGGGTGATTATGCTCACCCATGACGGCCGGTGCCTCCAAACAAATCGTGCGGTAACACAGGGCAGCGCCCTCGGCGCTACCGGCTACGATACCAATATGCTGGCTCACTGTATCTTCGCCTCCATATCTCTAAAGACTTTGGGAAATATCAGGGGATTCGCCCGCTCCTCCTGTGCATCGCTTCCGCCTAACCTTTTCAACAGACCTTCCCTGCTCATGTCCATCGCTTCAAATGCCTTTACTGCTGCGATTCTACGCCGAAAAAAAATTTTCGCCACGCGATCCTCTTTCCATTTCTTTTACGCGTTAACCGGATGAAGGCGCTTACAGACAATTCTCCCTTGACCCTTCGCGCCTTCGCCCTTTGCCTCATCGCTCTCTGAACCGATACGAAATTCTTATACGAGGTAGAACTCATCATGTCTCACACGATTTCACGCAGAAATTTCCTCCGCACCGGCCTCTATGGTGCCGCGGGCGCAGCCCTGCTCGGCCCCGCCGTCCTGCGCAGCGCCCGCGCCGCTCACAGCGAGCCGGTCGAAGCCGTCATCATCGGCAGCGGGTTCGGCGGCGCGGTGGCGGCGCTCAGGCTCGCGCGCGCAGGCGTCCGCACGGTGCTCTTGGAGCGCGGGCGGCGCTGGCCTGTCACCGCGTCGCAAGACACCTTTGCCACGCTGCGCAACCCGGACGGGCGCGCCGGATGGCTCCGTTCCGACGCGCCAATCGGCGCGCCCACGCCCATAGACGTGTACACCGGCGTGCTCGAACGCACGGACGAAGCGGGCATCTCGGTCTTCGCCGGGGCGGGCGTCGGCGGCGGTTCGCTCGTCTATAACGGCGTCACCTACCAGCCCACGCGCCAACTCTTCGACCGCATCTTTCAGGGCGCGCTCGACTACGACGAGATGGCCGACGTTTATTACACGCGCGTTCGCAGCATCCTCCAACCGTCAGCCATCCCGGCCGACATCCTCGCTTCAAACTTCTACCTCGGCACGCGCGTCTTCCTCGAAGAGGCCGCCAACGCCGGGCTGCCTTCGCGCCTGCTCGACCTCAATGTCGATTGGAACGTCATCCGCGAAGAGATACAGGGATTGCGCGCGCCCTCTGCCATCAACGGCGAGTTCTGGTACGGCAACAACAGCGGCTTCAAGAACAGCCTCGACAAGAACTACCTCGCCGACGCTGAGGCCACCGGCCTTGTCGAAGTTCTCCCGCTCCACGTCGTCACCGAGATCGAGGACGCGCCCGGCCATCGTTACACGGTGAAGTGTCGGCAGATAGACGAGTCGGGCGTGACGCTGCGTGAGGTCGAATTTAACTGCCGCCACCTCTTCCTCGCCGCCGGCTCGGTCGGCACGTCGAAGATGCTGGTGAAGGCGCGCGCCAAGGGGACGCTCAAGGAGTTGAACCGCCACGTCGGCGAAATCTGGGGCAACAACGGCGACTTCTTCGGCATGCAGGTGGGGCTGCCCCAGACCAACCCGAGCCAGGGCGGCCCGGCCGCGAGCGCCATCGAGCACCACGACAACCCCTTCGGCCCGACCGTGCTCCTACAGTTTCCGCAGTGGGACGAGACGCGCGAGGGCGCGCTGCTCTCGCTCGGCATGGGCATCGCTCCGCCGCGTGGGTCGTTCCGCTACGACCCTTCGACCGACTCGGTCAAACTCTCCTGGCCTGGTTCAGACCCGGAGATCGCGCGCGTCAACGAGGCGGCCGCGCACACCTACGACGTGCTCAACCAAGCCAACACCAGCGAGCAGTATCAGCCCTCGACGGCCTTCGTCGCGGGCGGCGCGACGGCGCACCCTCTGGGCGGAGCCGTCCTCGGGCGCGCCTGCGACTCCCGCGGGCGCGTCAGAGGTTACCAGAACCTCTACGTCGTAGACGGCGCGCTCATTCCCGGCGCGACCGGCTGCGTCAATCCCTCTTTCACCATCGCCGCGCTCGCCGAACGCTGCATGGACGCCCTCGTCCCCGAAGTCGTGGACGGGCGTTCGAAGGTTTTGTCCGCAGTGTGAAGCGGGCATGCGTCGCGTGCTTTTCATGTGGGTGGAAGGGGCGGCGCGCCCGTGCAGAGAGGGCGGCGCGCGGAGTCAGCGGAGAATCACTCATCGTCTCCGCTGACTCCGCGCGC
>DASVPS010000247.1:0-11662 GCA_036389555.1 Pyrinomonadaceae bacterium | reverse complement strand
GCTGGGAACAAGGTGCATAATTATTGCTGGAGTCCCGTAGGGACGATTGCTTTAACGCAAGATGCAATCGTCCCTCCGGGACTCGTAGGCATTATCTTAACGTGTCCCCAGCGATAAATCGCTGGGCTATTTTCAAATGTCCCTCCGGGACAAAAGCGGCCTTACTTTTCAAACAGCTTCTTAGACGAATTCCACCGCGCGTGCGCCCGCGACGACGCGCCCGATCTCGAAAATTTTCTCGTCGCGCGCTTCGACGTGCGCGCGGATCGTCTGCGCGTCAGCCGTCGCGCAAATGATCACCATGCCGACGCCCATGTTGAAGGTGCGGTGCATCTCGCGCTCCGACACGTTTCCGAGCCGCTGCATGAGTGTGAAGACGGGAAGCTGCGGCCACGAGCCGCGTCCGATTTCCACGGCCGTGCCTTCGGGCAGGATGCGCGGGATGTTATCGACGAGGCCGCCGCCCGTGATGTGCGCGAGACCTTTGAGCGCGCCCGTGTCGAGCAGCCCTTCGAGCGCGGGCAGGTAACTCAGGTGCGGTTCGAGCAACGCCTGGCCGACGGTCATGCCGAGTTCTTCGACATGGGTCGAAGCAGTGAAGCCCGCCACTTCAAAGAAGAGTTTGCGCGCGAGCGAGTAGCCGTTCGTGTGCAGGCCGACGGAAGGCAGGGCGAGCAGCACGTCTCCGACGGCGATTGATTTACCGTCAATCACACGCTCGCGGTCAACGATGCCGACGATGAAACCGGCCACGTCGTATTCCCCTGCGGTGTAGAAGCCGGGCATCTCCGCCGTCTCGCCGCCGAGCAGCACGCAGTTGTTCTCGCGACACCCGCGCGCCATGCCTTCGACGACCCGTGCGATCACGGCGGGCGCGAGCGCGCCGGTCGCCACGTAGTCGAGGAAGAAGAGCGGGCGCGCCCCCTGCACCAGAATGTCGTTGACGCAGTGGTTGACGAGATCGCGCCCCACCGTGTGGTGTGTGTCGGTCTCGAAGGCGACTTTGAGTTTCGTCCCCACGCCGTCGGCCGAAGCGACGAGGACGGGGGCGCGCAGAGAGGGAAACGCGCCGTCGAACATGCCGCCGAAGCTGCCGATCTCGGAGAGCGTGCGCGCGTTGAAAGTAGCGCGCGCCATCTCCTTGATTTGATCTACGGCCGCGTTCGCCGCCTCAATCGAGACGCCCGCGTCGCTGTATGTGATGGGTTTGGTCATAGGGAAAGGGAGCACAGAATACAGAATTCAGGAGTCGGTATAAATTGCCCACATCCGGCCGGGCTTCTGTTTTCTGAATTCCGACTGCTGAATTCTATAGCTTGAAATCCTTCTTGTCCGTCGCGCCGCTCATGCGCGCGAGGCGTTCCTGCATCTTCCTGACCCGGTCTTCCGCGGAGGCGCGGGCTTCGGGCGCGGCCTTAATGGACTTGAGCTTGCGCTCGCCGCTCTCCTTGTCAATGTCGAACTTCAGGAGCAGGTGGTCGCCGTCGGAGTTCGCATCTTCCGGCAGACGCTTGCGCGGCACGTCGAGTTGCGACTTCGCTTCGTCGTCGAGACTGAGCACGGCGATGTCGCCGTCTTCGATGCGGTCAACGACGGCGCGGACTTCCATGCCGCCGGAACTCTTCTCGGAACTCTTCTCGGAACTCTTCTCGGAATTCTCTCTGCGCTCTGTCATCTCTGGTTCACCTGCTGTTCGCCGATTTCGACTTGGGCGAAGGCTTCGGCGCGGGGCCGAAGTCGCCGTATTGAATGAAACCCGACTTGGCCGAGTCGTCCTTCTGCGCCTTGCGACCCGTGGCGATCTCGTCCGCCGCCGCCTGTCGCTCGGTCTTGATCTGGTAGTCTTCTTTGCCGCGCGTCTTGATCGTGATCTCGCCCTGCAAGTCCGTGCGGTAGATTTTCACGCCCGCCGCCTTCAGCCGATCCAAGACCTCCTGGCTCGGATGGCCGTAGCGATTGTCCGCGCCGCACGAGATGACGGCGTCTTTAAACTTCGCCTGCCGCAGGAAGTCTGCCGAACTCGCGTACTTCGAGCCGTGATGTCCGACCTTCAAAACTTTCGCCGCGAGGCGCGCGCCCTGCTCCATCATTCGATCCTCGGTCTGCGCCTCGGCGTCGCCGGTCAGCAGGATCGAAAACTCGCCGTAGTCGAGCCGTGTGACGACGGAATTGGCGTTCGGTTCGTTGCCGCCGGAGCGCAACTGGTCTTTTGTAAAGAGGGGTTGGACGGGGGCGAGCACGGAGATGATCGCGCCGCCGCCGAGGTCGAAAGTCTGGCCGGGCGCGGCGGTGATAAAGTTGTCCTGCGGATTTTCGACGCGCGCTTCGATGGCGTCGAGAAAGTCCTCGTAGTTCTTCGTCGTGTTCGGCACTTTGCTGTCGAGCACCTTGTAAACTTTCGTGCCCTTGATCACCTCGTCCGCGCCGCCGATGTGATCCGCGTGCGCGTGCGTCGTGACGAGCAGGTCTATGTGGTCAACGCCGTAACGCTCCATTGCGGCGAGAATCTTCTTGCCGCTGCCCGGCACGCTCGCATCCACGAGTGCGGTCTTGCCCCCCGGCGCGATGATCAAAATCGCATCGCCCTGCCCCACATCGAGGACGTGAATCGAGAGTTCATCGCCCGACGGCGGCGGAAGCTGCGGCCCCGGCGCGGGTTTGTAAAACTTGAAATAAGCGACCAGCGCGCCGATCAAGACGAGCGCCAGCACCACCCCGACACACCCGCACCCGCGTATGCTTCTACTTTGAGCCACCTAAATTAACCTCCGCACGAAATGCAAAACGCCGTTGGGGAAACAATAGTTGAGCCTGAAAGTTTTCATCCTGCATCAATCGGACGGCACGGGTTCGCATCCGCACCGCAGGATTACTGATCAACTGTTAATTCGGGAACGTGCTCAGCTTCGTAGTGTTCGATGAGCAAGCCAAGCAACTCCATCAATGATGAATAAGGATGCGTTTCGTCTTCCCCGACTTCATCAACCAATTGATCGAGCAAAGCGACCATGCGTCGATATTGCTCTTCGGTGTGAGGGACAAAAATATTCTCTGCCACCGCAGGCCACGCGCTGAGAGTTTTATCGAATTCTAGATTCTGCATGGCTTATTCCTTCCACCGGTTTTGATCATACTCTTGATGTGTCAGCACCGCCCGGATGTATATTCTACGATGATTGTAATGAATCGCTGCAACGAGTCGCGCCTTATTGCCGCCAATATTAAAGACAGTCAACTTACCCACCTGATCAGCCGCCGGGAAAATCGTCCGCAGTTCGGCGAATGAAGCGAAGTCGCCGCGTTTCATTAGCTGATACCAGTGCGCCAGAGAAGTTCTAGTTTCAGGGTAGCGAGCAGCAAAATCATTTAGACGTTTGCGCGTGATAACGTGCATTTAAGTTTCGTCAGAGTCTTTAATCGGACGGCACGGGTTCGTGTTCGCGCGCCCACTGGGTTTCGGCCTCGCGTGTGATCCGGGTGGGGTAGTTGCCGGTCCAGCAGGCGACGCAAGAAGAGGCGGCCGGGATGCCGGTCGAGGCGAGCATGCCTTCGAGGGAGAGGTAGCCGAGCGAGTCTGCGCCGATAAAGTCGCGTATCTGTTCCACGGACATCTGCGCGGCGATGAGTTCGTCGCGGTTCGGCGTGTCCACGCCGTAGAAGCACGGGCTGACGGTCGGCGGGCAACTGATGCGCATGTGTACTTCCGTCGCCCCCGCTTCCCTGACCATGCGTACGATCTTCTTCGAGGTTGTGCCGCGCACGATGGAGTCGTCAATGAGCACGACGCGGCGGCCTTCGATGAGGTGGCGCACGGGGTTTAACTTGATGCGCACGCCGAAAGAGCGTATGGACTGCTTCGGTTCGATGAAGGTGCGATGCACGTAGTGGTTGCGCACCAAGCCCTGCCGGTAACTGATGCCGCTTTGCGCGGCGTAGCCGATGGCGGCGGCGACGCCCGAATCGGGCACGGGCACGACGATGTCTGCCTTCGTCGGCTGCTCGACGGCGAGCCGCTTGCCCATCTTGTGGCGCGACTCGTTGACCGAGTGGCCGTAGATCAGAGAATCGGGACGCGCGAAATAGACGTGCTCGAAGATGCACATGGAATGTTCGCGCGGGGGCAGCGGGTAGGACGAATGCAGGCCGCTCTCGTCAATGATGATCATCTCACCGGGTTCGACATCGCGGACGTAAGTAGCTTCGATGAGATCAAAGGCGCAGGTTTCGGAGGCGACCACCCATGCCTCGCCGAGCCGGCCGAGGGCGAGCGGGCGGAAGCCGCGCGGGTCGCGTATGGCTATGAGCGAATCGGGCGTGAGAAAGAGCATCGAGAACGCGCCTTCGGTCTCGCGCAGCACTTCGGGGATCGCCTCGTTGATGTTTGCGACTTGCGAGCGCGCGATGCCGTGCAGGATCACTTCGGTGTCGGAGGTGGAGGAGAAGATCGCGCCCGCGCGTTCCAGACGTTTGCGCTCCTCGCCGGCAAAGGGGAGGTTGCCGTTATGACAGATGGCGACTTGCCCGTGCTGACAGGCGACTAGGAAGGGCTGCGCTTCGCGTATGGAGACTTCGCCGGCCGTCGAGTAGCGAACGTGGCCGATGGCCGACGCGCCCGGCAGGCGGTTGAGCCGTTCGGCATCGAACACGTCGGAGACGAGTCCCATCGCGCGTTCGCTGCGCAACTCGCGCCCGTTTGAAGAGACGATGCCGCAGGATTCCTGCCCGCGATGTTGCAGCGCGTAAAGACCGAGGTAGGCGAGGCGCGCCGCCTCCGCGTGGCCGTAGATGCCGAAGACGCCGCACTCGTCGCGAAATTTATCTGTCGCTTTCGTCGTCACAAGGAAACTGTTGCAGTAGAAAAACTAAGTTGAAGACGCATTGTAACATCCGTCGGGAGAACGTTGAAGGAGAATACAGAATTCAGAATACAGGAGACAGAAGGAAGATAAGCGGCTTTGATTCTGTCTCCTGTATTCTGAATTCTGCTTTCCGAGTTTCCGTTCCGCGTTCCTACTTCAACGCCGCTTTGCTATGATTGCCGTTAAATAATTCCGGGGGGACAACATGGAAGTTAAAGTTTACGGGGCGGGCTGGTGTCACGACACGCAGGACACTCTGCGGCACTTGAAGCAACTCGGCGTCGCGCACACTTACATCGACGTGGAAGAGAACGCAGAGGCCGCAGAGTGGGTGCGGCAGCACAACGACGGCAAGGAGCGTAAGCCCACGCTCGACATCGCAGGCCAGGTGCTCTCGGTTCCGACCAACCGGGAGTTGGAGAGCGCGCTGCGCGAAAAGGGATTCATGGCCTGAACACGTGGGCGCGTGCGCGTGCGGCGCGGGCATGAGGATGAGCGAACGAAACGGAGCGACCGTGACATGAAACGCATCATGCAGGCATTCACCGCCGCCGGCCTCTTCGTCCTTCTGATGTTGATCCTTTGGCCGGGCATGGGTGGGAGCATCGCGCGTGTGCGCGGGGCGGCAGAGCAGACGAAGGACGGGGCGGGCGCGGCGACGCGCGATGCGCGTGCGATCTTCGAGAGCAAGTGTGCGACGTGTCACGGCAAGGACGGGCGCGCCAAGACCTTCAAGGCGAAGTTTAATAAGGCGCGCGACCTGACCGATGCCGCGTGGCAGGCCGAGGTGAGCGACGAACGCATCTACAACTCCGTCATGGGCGGGCGCGGCAAGAAGATGCCCGCCTTCGCGAAAAAGTTATCCCGCGCGGAAGTGGAAGGACTCGTCGGTTACGTACGCAATTTGAAGAAGTGAGACGCCGCGCGCGCTGATTCGGGTTTCGTGAGACGCTGACTCAAGACGCGATTCGATTTTAAGTGACCAATTCCAGTCCCGCACATCGTTGGCTCGTGGCTATCTTGCGCGTTGCGCTCGTCCTCGCACTCGTCGGGTCGGGGTGGCTCGTCTATCGCCGCCTGCCGCCCGACGACGCGCCGCACAGCCTCGGCGCAGCCGGACAGACGCGCGACACGCTCCTGCGCATCGTCCTCCTCCCGCGCCCCGGCGGCAACGTGCAGAACTCCGACGCCGCCACCGGCACGACGCCCGTCCAACTCTACTCGATTGATATGGCGGCGGCGCAGCGCGAGTTTCTCGACGAGCGACGCCCCGGCCAGCGTTTTGAAGACTTCATCGTGCGGCGCATGGGCGCGCGCCAGCCTATCCGCACGCAACTCGACGGGAGCGGCCAGACCATCGTCTACGTCCCGCCCGGCCGCTGGTGGATACATGCCACACAGGAAGGCGCACAGGAAGTTAGCTGGCGACTCCCCGTCAACGTCGCCGGCCGCGAGCAGACCGTCGAACTCACCGCCGCGAACGCTTACATGAGGACGAAAAGATTTTGACGGCAGAGGTCAGAGGTCAGAGGTTAGAGATCAGTTAAAACAAAAGCTGTCTTCACTAACCTCTGACCTCTGACCTCTAGCCTCTGCATTTATGAAAGCTCTGCGATACGAGAACGGGCAGTTGAAATTGGCGGAGACGCCCGCGCCGCGCGCGGATGAGGCGGGCGAGGCCGCGGTGCGCGTGACACTGGCGGGGATTTGTAATACCGACGTGGAGATCGCGCGCGGGTACGCGGGATTTACGGGAACGCTCGGCCACGAGTTCGTCGGCGTGGTGGAGAGCGCGCCGGACGAGACGCTTGTGGGGCGGCGCGTGGTCGGCGAGATCAACGCGGGGTGTGGCCGTTGCGAATTGTGCGCCGGGGGCGACGCGCGCCATTGCCCGCGGCGCACGGTGCTCGGCATCGTCGGGCGCGATGGCGCGTTCGCGGAGTTCCTGCGCCTGCCGGTCGGTAATTTGTTGACCGTGCCCGATGAAGTTGAGGACGTGCGCGCAGTCTTCGCCGAACCGCTCGCGGCGGCATGCGGCATCATGGAGCGCGTGGAGATCGGATGCGAGACGCGCGTCGCCGTCGTCGGCGACGGCAAACTGGGGCTGCTCTGTGCGCAGGCCATCAGGGCGCAAAGCGGGGCGGCCGTCACGCTCATCGGCAGGCACGAAAACAAACTCAGCATCGCGCGCGCACGCGGCGTCGAGACGGCGTTCGCCGGTGAGTTGCCACGCGCCTGGTCGGGCGCGTTCGATGTGGTGGTCGAAGCGTCGGGCGCAGGCAACGGCTTCGCGCTCGCCGTCGGACTCACACGGCCGCGCGGCGTGCTCGTCTTGAAGTCAACTTTTCACGGCGCGACCGAGATCGACGCGGCGCGGATCGTCGTAGACGAGATCAGCGTCGTCGGCTCGCGTTGCGGACGCTTCGCCCCCGCGCTCGAACTGCTCGCCCGCGACGCCGTCGACGTGGCGAGCCTCGTCACCGAAGAGTTCCCCCTCACAGACGCCGTGCGCGCCATGCAGCGCGCCACCGAGAGCGGCGTCCTGAAAGTTTTGCTCAGACCGTGAAAGAAGGTGAATCGTGAATCGTAAATCGTGAATAGATTCAAAAGCCGTAAATCGTGAATCGTAAATCGTGAATAGATAAGAACTGGTTTTCTCTATTCACGATTTACGATTCACGATTTACGGCTTTTGATCACGATTTACGGCTTTTGATATGCGACTGAAATCCAATCTGGCGGCCGACGGCGCGTTGATGTTGACGACGCTCATCTGGGGTTCGACCTTCTTTATGGCGAAGGACATCCTCGGCGTGTGGCCGCCGATGGCGTACATGTTCGTGCGCTTCACGGGGGCAGCCCTGTTGCTGGCGGCGATATTTCCGCGCCGGCTCCTGCGTGCGCGCGGGGAGGTGTGGCGGGCGGGCGCGACGCTCGGCCTGCTGATGGGCGTCGGCTTCGGGTTGCAGGCGGCGGGACAGGTCTACACGACCGCCTCGAAGTCAGCCTTCGTGACGGGATTGACGACGCCGCTTGTGCCGTTCGTCGCATACCTCATCCTGCGCGCGCGGCCGGGCGTCGAAAATCTGGTCGGCGTCCTGTTCGCGTCGCTCGGTGGCCTGCTCATACTCGCGCCGCAGGGGGCGGACACGAGCGTCAACCTCGGCGATATGTTGACGCTCGCCGCGACCGCTTTGTTTGCGACGCACATCACGCTGATGAGCATTTACGCGCGCCGCTACGACGTGGGGCAGTTGACCGTCTTGCAGATCGCGTGCATCGCCGCTCTGTTCGCCGTCGTGTGGGTGGGCTTGCGCGTGTGGGGAAGTTTGGCGGGCGCGGACGCACTGCCCGCAGCGTTCGCGCGCGAGACGCTGCCGCTCGTGTGGAGCGTGCGCGTCGTGTGGCAACTCGTCTATCTGGCGACGGTGGCGACCGTCGGCGCATTTCTTCTGTGGACGTGGGGGCAGGCGCGCACCTCCGCCACGCACGCCGCCATCATCTTCAGCCTCGAACCCGTCTTCGCCACGGCCTTCGCCGTCGCCGTCATCGGCGCGGGCGAATGGATGGGCGGGCGCGGCTGGCTGGGCGCAGGCTTAATCTTCGCCGGCATCATCATCTCCGAGACGAGATGGAGCGAAAGGCGAGAGCGGAAGGCGGAAGCGTTCGTTAAAGAAAGCAGAATTTAGTTTGGCAAGCACTTCTCCGCGGACTCTTGAGCGAACACTTCTACACGGACTCCGGCCAGGCGATCACTTCTTCGCGGCCTGTGTCAACGCAGCGGCCTGCGCCTGATAGATGGCGCTGAGGACGACGATGCGCCGCAAACGATCCTTGAATGCCTCCGCCGCTTGTCGCACCCTCACTTCATTGCGCGGCGCGAGTTGACGAAAAGGTTCTACCTCCAACCCGGTGCGCCCCTGAGTGGTGTCGAGCGCGCTTGCGTTGGCAGTGACGATCACTTCGTCCAGCACTTCGAGAGCGAGTTGCTCGTCGAGCGGGGCGATGAGTGTCGCCAGTTTGGAGAGGCCGGAGAGGACGGGGTCGAACTCGCGGTTCGAGGGAACGACGGATAAGGGGATGCCTGCGGGCGGCATGTTCGGTGTCAGGTCAGCGCGCTTGAGTTGACGGACGGCTTTGGAGACTAAGAGATTGGCGGCGCAGGTTTGTTTCTTGTCGGCGAGACAGTGTTTGATGATGGCGGGGTAGGCTTCGAGCAGGGAGGAGGCGCGCGTTAGTTGTTCGGCGAGGCGTTCCGCGCCCAAGATGTCGCCACGTGCGGCGAGGGTCGTGGCTTCTTTGGTGTTGCACATCTCAGTCAATTGAGTTTTGTGCGTGCTGTCGGGAAGTTTGGCGATGAGTTTGCGCGCCCGCTCGAAGTCGCCGCGCGAGATGGCGGAATGGATGATCAACTCATCCGGTTGCTCTTTATTCAGGGCTTTCTTAACCCGTTCTTCGTAGTTGGAATAATCTGTTTCCCTGGCGGTGCTCGGCTGCGGGAGCGAGCCATCATCACCCGGTCGCCGGCTCAATTTCTCAAGCTCAAAGAACTTTCCGGTCAACTCCGGCGCGTATTGCTTGAGCGGCGGCCACACTCCTAAAAGAAACCCTCGAAGCCTCTGTGCGCTGCCGGGTTCAATTTGTTCCATCCGACCGATGCTCTCAACGATGAAAGCGACATAAGCCCTGATCGCCGCCGCGCCCGCCATCGGTATCTGACGGCGGAGACGATCTCCGTTAGGTGTGGGAAACACAAGACTCCCCAGACTGTAATACACACGCAGCGCACTGTGGTTTGCAGCCGAGAGCGGGAAATCTCTCAGCCGTTCAATGTATTGGAGCAATAGCTTGTCGGCGGCGGGGCGATCATGCGCCGCCACATCGAGGATGACAAAGGCAGCGGTGATCTGGGTCGGGTCGGCTTCAATTGATTGTAAGAGATACTGACCGGCCGCCTCCTTATTACCATCTTTCAGCGCCCTGTCGGCCAGACTGGCATATCTGAAATGCGCTTCATACGCGCCCAACTGCTTTGCGCTTAAGCGGACTAAGCTGTCGGCAAAGGCGCGGTCGCGCCCGGCAATCTGAAGCACGCGATTGCGCGTTTCACTTCTCGCACGGTCATTGCCGGTGGGCGGAATGGGTGCCGCTCCCGCCGGTCTATTACGGAGTTTTGCACGCTCTTCTTCCTCCTGCGGAAAAGTTAATTCATAGGCTTCGGTTAATAACTTCTTCGCCCAGGTCTCGTCGAGCGTCCAGGCGGCGGCGGCGACCTCGGCCTTGGCTACCGCCAGAGCTAAAGGCTTCTCCAACTTAAAGGACTCCGCTTCGAGAGCTTGCAGATCGGCGAGCAACGAATTCTTCTTGACGATTAGCTCATCATTGTCTGAACCGGCCTCGATGGATTGACCATGCGCGCCACTCAGCAACGCCAGCGCCAAAGTCGAAAGCAATATAAACCGTCGCATAATTCCTGCTCTCCGTAGTCTCGCTGCTACTGCGCACAGATAAAGTCCGGCTCAACACGCGCGGATGAGCCATGAGAGGGCAACTCGAACGCAATCCGTCTGTCCATCCTGAGCGAGCCACGTCGTAGCAACGCGACCTGAGATTGCGTTCGAGTTGCGGCTCCTTATCAATTCTGAGGTGGAGGGTCTAGACAGAAGGCGTTTGCGCCCGCGTCTGTGGTGTCCGTGCAAGGGCCGCCGGCCGGGGGGCACGTCCAGGAAGAATTTCCGGCGGAACTTCCACAACTTACCCAATACGTGTATCCATCCTGATCTGTGCCCCGGTAATAGACTGTACTGGCATAAGCGGCAACCACGGTGAGAGAAATAAAGACTGTCACGACGGCGACGGCGAGGAACAATTTCTTCGTCGTTTTCCTGAGAAGCGTTTGCATTGAGTGGTCTCCTTGAGAGTTAAGGAATTGAGGGGTTGCCACAATGTGGTGAGTAGTGTGACAGGGAGGGTGACGGGTTGCCTTCCAGCTTGAGGCGGGCAAGCAGAAGAACTTGGATGGCGCGCATCATATTCCCGCCCCTTGAGGTTGTCAACGAAAATGGTCGCCGGAAAATCAATGAGAGAATCTAGTTAACAATCTTGTTCGCGGCCTGCGTCAACGCGGCGGCCTGCGCCTGATAGATGGCGCTCAGGACGACGATGCGCCGCAAACGATCCTTGAATGCCTCCGCCGCTTGTCTCACCCTCACTTCATTCTTTACTGCCAGCCGGCGAAAAGGTTCCACCTCCAACCCGGTGCGCCCCTGTTCCGTGTCGAGTGCGCTTGCATTGGCGGCGATGATTACTTCATCGAGCACTTCAAGCGCGAGTTGCTCGTCGAGCGGAGCGATGAGCGTCGCCAATTTGGAGAGGCCGGAGAGGACGGGGTCGAACTCGTGGTTCGAGGGGACGATGGATGAGGGGATGCCTGCGGGCGGCATGTTCGGTGTCAGGTCAGCGCGCTTGAGTTGATGGACGGCTTTGGAGACTAAGAGATTGGCGGCGCAGGTATGATGCTTACTGGCGAGACAGTGTTTGATGATGGCGGGATAGGCTTCGAGCAGAGAAGAGGCGCGCGTTAGTTGTTCGGCGAGGCGTTCCGCGCCCAAGATGTCGCCCTTCGCGGCGAGGCTGACGGCTTCCTTCGAGTTGCACATGTCGGTGAACTGGGTTTTCAGCGCGCCGTCGGGAAGTTTGGCGATGAGCTTGCGGGCGCGCTCGAAGTCGCCGCGCGAGATGGCGAAGTTGATGGTCAACTCGTCTGGCCGATTGCTGTCAAGTGCATCCTTGGCGCGTTTTTC
>DASVPS010000246.1:0-17398 GCA_036389555.1 Pyrinomonadaceae bacterium | reverse complement strand
TACACGGTGAAGAAAACGGATGCGTCCGTTAATCCCGTGCAGGTGAATCCTTCGTGGGCGACTTCTATCGAGGGCAAATCGTTATTACGGCTGACGAAGCAGGGCGATTACGTGGTGTTAGCCCGCGATGGCGGCGTCTGGCGAGTGGTGGGCGGAAACGTCCAGTAACGCTCATCGCCTTATTGTTGAAAGTATTGCAGCGGGCGACGAGACTCGAACTCGCAACCCTCAGCTTGGGAAGCTGATGCGCTACCATTGCGCCACACCCGCTCAAAGAGGAAAAGCATCCGGCGTTCGCGTTGGAAACTGCGGCCGGCGCTCTCAGATGCGTTGAAAGATACTCAAACGCACGCGCGGCTGTCAAACCCGGCCTGATGCGCAGCAGCGGCGGCGGCGGTTGCCGCAGGAGCGGCGCGCCCTCTCTGACGTACCGAAGTGCAAGCGAGGTTTAATCATTCTCGACCAACTCAGGTTGCGGCCGTGTCCGCATGAACGCCGCGGCGTCCGGCTCCGTCCGGTGAGAGTGCGCTTTGCAGGCGTCCGTGTTGAGCGCGGGGGCGAGCGCGGAGGGGTCGAGCGCGCCGACGGATTCGGCGGAGCTGGCGATGTAGTGCTGCACCTGTTCGACGAGCGGCGTCGCGCTCCAACGCCCTTGCGCGGGGTCGTCGCTCAGACGGTAGAGGCCGAGTTCGAGACGGTAGTGTTCGAGCGGCGACTGGCCGTGGCGGTAGCGCCAGTCGATCATCGTGAACATCGGAAACCAGGTGTAGCCGAGGACGGGCACGCGCTGGCTGCGCAGGTATTTGACCGACTCGATGGAGGATTTCAACCAGCGCGCGCGCAACTCTTCCGAGCCGAACGCGCTCGTCTCCGTGATGATGATGGGCGCTTTGTAGCGTTGATAGTAATCGTTGATGACGGCGGCGAAGCCCGCGCCGTCCTCTTCGTGCGCGCGGTAGGCGAGACGCCCTTTCGGGTCAACGTAGAGATGCTGTGTTGACCACTGGGGGTAAAAATTCATGCCGAGCACGTCGAGCGAGATTTTGTGGCGCGCGATCTCGTCGAGCAGGTCTATGCTCGCGCCGCTGCGGATGAGCCAAGGGAAGAGCGGGTGGTCGTGCGTGATGCTGCCGACCAGCAGGTCGTAGGCGAGGTAGCCGCGCCGCTGCTCCTCCACGGCGAGCGATTCCAAATCCTGCCGGATGGCGCGACTGAGTCCCGTCGCTTCGACGTGCACCATGATCGCGAGCGGGTCAACCTCCTTGATCGCCTCGACCGTGGCGAGGATGCCGCGCACGAGTTGCAGCATGACGCGGATGTAGCCCGCATCGCCGCGCAGGTACGGCGGCCACAAGCCGCGCTTGCCGCACATCAGCGCGTTGACTATCGGCTCGTTCAGGGGCGTGTACCACTTGACCAAATCCTTGTAGCGGCGCGCGAAGGCCGAGGCGTAATTCGAGACGGCGCGCACGTAGTCCTTGCTGATGAACTCCTTCTTGAGCCACATCGGGCAGCCGTAGTGCATCAGGTCGACGATGGGCGTGATGCCGAGTTCCTGTGTCATGTAGGGCAACACTTCATCCGCCCAACGCCAATCGAACACGCCCGGCTCCGGCTCGACCCGGTACCACGGCACGCCCCAGCGCAAGGCGCGCACACCGAGGTCGCGGCCGAGCGCGAGGTCTTCGCGCCAGTGCTCGTAGTGTCCCATCAATTGGTATTCGTCGAGCGCGCGCTGCCCCGCCTTCACCTGCGGCACGAACGTGTCTTCCACGCCGCTCGCCCAGATGAAGTCCTCCGGCCTCGTTCCCAGTATCAATTCATTCATACATTTTTAAGTGATGAGTGATGAGTGATGAGTGATGAGTAAAAATTAAAGCCTTGTCTTTTACTCATCACTCATCACCCATCACTCATCACTGTTTCAAAGCGGTGACCCGCACCATGTCGAAGGCGACCGCGGCGCGGTGTGCGTAGAGGCCGACGCCGGTGGCCTCGGCGCTGATGTCTGTGTCGCCGAGCGGCGTGGCTTCCCACGCGATGGCGAGACGTCCGTGTTGTTTGCGGAAGCGAAACTGTTGCATGTCGAACGGGTCGAACGTTGCGGGGAGCGGCCAGCTTTCCACTACCGGATCACTTTTGGACTTGCGTGCGACGAGCGTCCAAACGTCACCCGTCGCGCCGTCGCGCTCGATGGTGAACAGCAAATCGAAATCTTTCGCCCCGTAGGCCGGGCGGAAACCGTAGCACCCCGTCCCACGTGCGTGCTCTCTTTCAAGCCGCACGTTGACGACCAGTTCGTAAGACTCAAGCGGCTGCCCCTTCGCGATGACACTGTCGCGGCCTTCCACATCGTCGAAGCGCAGGAGGTTATCTTTTAACTCCCAACCTTCGCCGTCCTCGTGCCAGCCGCGTTCGGCCAGCGAAGGCTCCGGCCGCATGAATAGTTCTTCCCAGCCGCCGGTTAACTCGAAGCCTTTAAAGGCCGCCGCCGCGCCCTCTGTGACGAGCGCCACTCGATCCGCCGCGACGTTCAGCGTACCTTGCCAGCGCACGACCCTTTCGTCAAGAGAAATAGTCGCCTGCCGCCCATCCATCTCCGCGCGCAACAGGTGCAGGGCGCGCGCCTCGAAATCCGGGGGCAGCGCGAAGCGCGTCTCCTCGCGCGCCCCGTCGGCCGTCAGCCACGCCACGCGCGCCTCGTTCGCTCCCGGCGCAATCATAAATTCCAGCGCGCGCGCGCCGTCTTTCAACAGCGCGACGCCGAACGCGCCCGCCGCCGCGTCGCCCTCGTCGCCCGCGCCGCCCGCATCGCCCGCGTCGAGCGCGCGTAGACTGACTTCC
The DNA here is from genome assembly GCA_036389555.1 of Pyrinomonadaceae bacterium. Lineage (GTDB taxonomy): Bacteria > Acidobacteriota > Blastocatellia > Pyrinomonadales > Pyrinomonadaceae > JAIVJZ01. The sequence goes on along the minus strand of DASVPS010000246.1, from coordinate 14,554 downwards.
GCAAGGAAACTCGACGCGCCCGCCGCGCAATGCGCCGACGCCGAAGCGCCCGCCCGCTCCTGTCGCGCCTCGCCCTCGCGCACGCTCCAACGCCCGTCGCCCGCGCATGTCCAAGCCTCGCCTAAGACGCCCTCACGCTCGCCGGAGAAGCCCGCGAAGGTGGGACGCCGCGGCGCAGGCTGCGGCGTCGTCGTCGCGCCGAGCACCGTCATGCGTTCGCCCACCCAGTCGAGCCGGTCAATGGCGAGGACGCGCCCGCGTTCGCCGTCCCAGCGATGATAGACGCAGAACAACTCTCGGTTATCCGGCGCGCGCACGACCGAATTGTGACCGGGGCCGATGACACGCTCCGGCACGGTGCGCAGGATGGGCAGCACGCGCTCGCCGTCGGCCATCTGCTCCCACTCGTCCGCGCGCGCGATCTGTTCGCTCACGGCGTAGCTCACGCCGTAGGTCAGGTTCTGCCAGTTGCCGCCGCTGAACATCTGGTAGTAGAGATTTTTACGGCGCAGGACGAACGGCCCCTCGACCGTGTGCCAGCGCACGCCGCCCTTCTCTTTGCGTTCCGGGTCGTAGACCTGCCAGTCGTAGCGTGCGCGCGTCACGGGATGGGGTTCGCCTGCGAGCGTGTAGGGGTCGAGCATACGGTCGCAGACCGTGCCCGTGCCGATGTGCGTGTGCGCTAGAAAATCGGTGGCGTAGAAGAGCCAGCGCGTGCCCTCTTCGTCCACGAAGACGTGCGCGTCGATGGCAAACTCGGCGTCGGTCAACCTGTGGCCGCTGTCCGTGAACGGCCCCGCCGGGTGCTCCGCGACGGCGACGCGCAGGTGCATCAATTTCTCGTTGCCGACGCTGTAGTACATCAGGAAACGCCCGTTCTCGTAGACGATTTCGGGCGCCCAGTAGCAGGGGTGTTCGCCGGGGAGCGGGGCGAGCGCGCCGTCGAGTTCGCGCCAGTTGACCAAGTCCGGCGAATGGAGCACGCCGAAGGCGCGACCGTCGTGCCAGAAGCCCGTGCAGTAAGCCCAGTATTCGCCGCCGTGCTTGAGTATGAAGGGGTCTGGGAAGTCGCGCCCGTAGACGGGATTGAGATAAGTGTCTGTGCCGGTTGCGCCCGCTTCGTGTGTTGAGGTCATGGACAGCCCTGTGAGTTCGTTTGGCTCAAGTCTTGAGATTCGGCGCGGCGGCCGAGGGTTGCAAAATAAGGGATGAGGGATGAGGGATGAGGGATGAATAAAAGCCGTAAATCGTGAATCGTAAATCGTGAATAGATTCAATCCGGTTTTCTCTATTCACGATTTACGGCTTTTATTCATCCCTGCTACCCTCATCCTTTCCTAGTACGTCACGTTTTCGCGGCCGTAGCGCAGCGTCTTCGACATCCAGATAAGTTCTTCGAGAAAAGTCTCGGTGTATTTGATGTACTTCTCGTCGAGCAGCGCGCCCGACTCGTCGAACACCTTCCCCACGCGCGAAAAGTTGCCGTCGTTGAAGATCGCGACGAGGCCGAGTTCGCGCAACACGGGCAACAGATTTTCGATGACGCGCGTGCCGCCGAAGCCGCCCGCAGAGACGCCGCAGATGCCCGCGGCCTTGTGTATGTATTCCTTCAAGTTCGTGTCGAGCGCGTGTTTGAGCAGCCCCGGATAACCGTGATTGTATTCGGGCGCGACGATGACGAGGCCGTCTGCGCGCGCGCACGCGCGGCTGAAGCCCTCGTCCTTGATGGCCTCGCCCGCGTCGTCCATCGGCAAGTTGAGCGCGCGCACGTCAATCAACTCGGTCTCCACTCCGGCGCGCTTTTCCAACTGGCCTACGACGAAGCGCGCGACGTGTTCGCTCATGCGCCCTTTGCGCGGCGTGCCCAAAATCACCGGGATGAACAACGGTCGCTCTGCGCTCATAGTTTATGCTCCTTGACTTCTCTCAGTTTATCGAACTTCGTCGAGCGCGGCGACGAGACGCGCGATGTCCTCTTCGTCGTTGAAGAAATGCGTGGCGACGCGGATGCCTTCGGGTTTTTGCGTGACGGCGACGCCGCGTTCGGAGAGATGGCGTGCGACGCGCGCCGGATTGTCGGCCGCGACGAGCGTCTCCGCCGAACGCACCGCCTCTGCGCCGAGGGGCGAGAGCACACGCCAGCCCGCCGACGCGAGTTGCTCCGTCAAACGACGGTTGAGGGCGAGCGCGCGTTGCTCGATGTGGGGCGTGCCCGTCTGCAACAGGTAATCGGCCGCCGCGCCGAGCGAGAAGATTCCGGCGAAGTGCGGGCAGCCCATCTCGGCGCGCGCGGCCGCATCGACGCGCACGCGAAACTCGTCGTTGCGCATCGTGAAAGGATTCTCCGCGCTCAGCCAGCCGACGGCGCGCGGGCGCGTCTCCGCGAGCAGCGCGCGGCTCAGGAACACGAAGCCCGACCCGTAGCCCGCCAGCATCCATTTGTGCCCGGTCGAACAGAGCGCGTCGATCTTCATGCGCTTCACGTCGATCTGAAAGACGCCCGCCGACTGCGCCGCGTTGACGACGAAGGCGTGCGCGCCCTTCTGTTCGCCGATGTCGGCCAGCGGCGCGCGGAAGCCGTTCGAGTATTGCACGTGGCTCAAACAGATGATCCCCGTGCGCTCCGTCATCGCCGCGCGAACGTCAGCAGCCGCGAGTACGCCGCCGTGTGCCGGCAACAAATTCACGCGCACGCCCCGGTGCATCCAGGGAATCGTCGAGACCGGAAACTCCAACTCGCAGGAGATGACTTCGCCGCGCCCTTCGAGCGCATCTATGATCAGATTCATCCCCGAAGAGGTGTTGGTCGTGAAGGCGATCTCATCCGGCTCTGCGTTGATCAGGCGTGCGATGGCCGCGCGCGCACGCTCGCGCCGTTCCAGCCAGTCGAACCAATGACGGTCGCCGGATTCCAAGGTCTCCCGGTAAAATTCTGTCGCCGCCTCCAGCGCCACGCGCGAGACAGGCCCCGCCCCCGCGCTGTTCAAATAAGCCAGCCGCTCCGTCACCGGAAAATCGCGCCGCACTCTTTGCCAGTCAACTTCGTCAAACATCTTCACGCTCCAGAAAGGGCGAGGGTGAGAGGAGAAGGAAGAAGGGGAGAGGTAAAAAGACTGGGCGAAGGCGAGGCCGCCGGATGAATTGCCCTCCGGCATCTCCCCTTGCTCCTTCCCCTTTCATCTTTAACCCTTTCACTTTCACCTTTTCCCTTTCCGTCTTGACCGTCTTCGCGGCGTCGGTCTATCTTCGCACGCATCTTCTCGCCGAGGGAAAATTCAAGGAGACTTTATACCATGCCAGCACAAACGCCCGCGCCCCCCGCGCCCGCGTGGACGATCCCGGATTTTCTGGAAGCGCGCGACGGCCGCCTGCACATCAACGGCGCGGACGCACTCGAACTGCTGCGTGCTTACGGCTCGCCCCTCTACGTCTTCTCCGAGCCGCGCATCCGCGCCAACATCGCGCGCCTGCGGCGTGCGGCCGAAAGCGTGTCGCGCCCCGTCAAATTCTGCTACGCCTCGAAAGCCAACTCGAACATGGCCGTCCTCGCCGCCGTGCGCGACGCCGGGATCGACATCGAAGTCAACAGCGGCGGCGAACTATACAAGGCGCTGCGCGCGGACTTTCGCCCCGAACAGATCATCTTCAACGGCACGAGCAAAACCGACGACGAACTAGATGACGCCGTGCGCGCGGGGATTTACTCCATCAACGTGGATTCCGTCTACGAGATCGAACTCGTCGAAGCGGCCGCGCGCCGCGCGGGCAAGCGCGCCAACGTCACGCTGCGCCTCGTGCCTGAGATCGGCACGCGCTCGCACATCGGCTTGCAGACCGCGCTCCTGACCTCCAAGTTCGGCATCACCTCGCGGGAAGTGCCAGACGCCTTTCGCCGCGCGCTTGCGCATCCCGAACTCATCCGCGTCGGCGGCATACACATCCACGTCGGCTCGCAGACGCCGGATGTCGAACCCTACGCCGATGCCTTCAAGATGATGTGGGAGCACCTCGTCGCGCTCCACCGCGACACCGGCCACACGCTCGAACACATCAACCTCGGCGGCGGCATCCCCGTCAATTACCTGCGCGACCGCTCGCAGGCCGACGAGTTGCCCGCAGCCGAACGCGACATGCTCGGGGCAGACCTCGAACCGGCGGAAGTGCTCTCAGCCGCCATGCGCGTCGCGCGAGAGTCGGCGCGTGCGGCCGACGCCGAACACCTGTTGGATCGCGTCACGATCCTGCTCGAACCCGGCCGCAGCGTCATCTCCGACGCGGGGCTGATGCTGACCACCGTGTGCAACATCAAGCGGCGTCCCGAAACGGGCGACGTGTGGCTCCTGACGGATGCGGGCTTCAACCTGCTGCTCTCGATGACGACCTATAAATGGTACTACCACCTCGTCTCGGCCACGCGCGCCGACGCGCCGCACGACACGAGCTATAAAGTCGCCGGGCCGCTCTGCGATTCCGGCGACGTGTATTTCGACATAGAGGGCGAGGGTCGTCTGCCCGACTACCGGCACCTCCCCGCGAACGTGCGCCCCGGCGAGGCGCTCGCGCTGCTCAACAGCGGCGCATACTCGCTCGCGCAGGCGTTTCCCTACAACGGACGGCCGCTTCCCGCTGCCGTGATGGTGCGTGCGGGAGGCACGGTTGACCTCGTACGCCGCCGCGACACTTATGAAGACTTATTGTCGGGCGATATCTGGTAAGCTGCCGCCGACAGTTCGACTCCATCTCCGCCAAGGGAATCTGTGGACACCAAAAAAAACCTGCATGCCCGTCGCGCGTTTCTCAAATCTTTCGGCGCGGCCGCGCTCGGCGTTCCCTTCCTGCTCAACCATTCGTCGGGGCAGGTGCGCGGCCGCACGCGCCGTTCGTGCATCGTGGTCGGCGCGGGTCTCTCCGGTCTCGCGGCCGCCTATGCCTTGAAGCGCGCCGGTTGGGATGTGACCGTGCTCGAAGCCAGAGAGCGGCACGGCGGGCGCGTCCATTCTTTCCGCTTCGCACAGAACCGCGAACTCGTCTGCGAACTCGGCGGCGAGTGGATCGGCGCGAGCCACGAACGCATGCGCGCGCTCTGCCACGAGTTCGACATCCCGCTCAAGGATCACCGCTTCGAGGCATCGCTCATGCGCGACGGGCGCGTCTCACGCCCCGGCACGTGGGATTTCTCGACGCAGGCCAACGCGGCCTTTGAGAAGTTCAAGAAAACTTATCACGCCTACACAGAGCGCGAGCGTGAACGGCTCGACCGCTTCGACTGGTGGACGTGGCTCGAACAGATCGGCTTCACGCCGGACGACCTGCTGCTGCGCGACCTGCAGGACAGCACGGACTTCGGCGAGTCCATCCGCCACGTCTCGGCCTACGCCGCCGCGTCCGAATATTTCGAGTCGAGTCCCGCCAATGAAATGGACTTCAAGATCATAGGCGGCAACTCCCGCATCATCGAAGAGTTCGTCAAACACATCGGCGAAGACAACATCCGCACGCGCACGCCGGTCGCGGAGATACGCGAGCGCAGCGGGCGCGTCACGGTCAGAACCGCGAGCGGCGTGTTGCATGTCGCAGATGCCTGCATCTGCACCGTCCCGGCGCGCACGCTCGATCGGATCAAGTTCGACCCGCCGCTCCCCGCCGCGCAAGCCGACGCCGCCGAGCGACTCCAATACTCGCGCATCGTCAAGAATCAAGTTCTCTTCGACGAACGCTTCTGGGGCGCGGAAGACTTCTCGCTCGTCAGCGACGTGACCTCACACTACTATTTTCACAGCACGCGCGATCAACCGGGCGCGCGCGGGATTTTGTGCAGCTACGCCATCGGCGAGAAGGCCGACGTGCTCGCCGCGCAATCCGACGCGCGCCGCATGGAGATCATCACGCGCGACTTGCTGCCGCTCGACGCGCGTGCGCCGCGTCTCGCACGCGCCATTCAATCAATGCCGTGGCAACGCGACCGCTACACCGGGGGCGCATACGCCGTCTATCGCCCCGGCCAGTGGTTCACCGTCCGCACGGCGCTCCAGAGGCCACACGGCAAAGTCCTCTTCGCCGGTGAACACCTCGCCGACTGGCAGGGCTTTATGGAAGGCGCGGTCGTGACGGGTGAGGAAGCCGCGAAGGCTCTCGTCGGCGCGGCGCGGGTCAGACGCCGGGCGTGAACTTCCCCGTCCGGGGCGGCCGTCGTGTTGCCGGACGTTTCGAGAGGGAGCGCCGGTTAGTCTTAAAATGAGGTAGGAAGGTTGAGTTTGATGATACCCGAAGAGACAGCCGCCCTTGATCCGCCTCGTGAGGGCGTGAGGGGAGCGCGCGACACCGGAATCGGCGGCTTGCTGATCTTCATCGCCATCGGCCTATTCCTGAGTCTTATTCAAAACTCGACTTATTTCCTCGCCTCGATGTCGCCAGTTGTCAGGGGCGATGTGTGGGAGACGCTGACGAATCCCGCATCGACAGCGTATCATCCGAACTGGAAGCTCGTCCTCGTTTACGAATTTGCGGCGAGTTTACTGTTCTTGCTCCTGAACCTCGTTGCGCTCGTGCTTTTCTTTCAAAAGAAACGTTCGTTCCCGAAGTTTATCGTCGCTGCGATACCGGCCATATTCATTCTGGCTCTGGTCGGCCATTACCTGTCCGGTTCGATTCCCGCCGTGGCCGAAAGCGCGATGTATGCCGCGCAGGGGCGAACTCTGATCTTCCGTTTCGTTGCTTTGCACATCTGGATTCCGTATTTCCTGATGTCGAAGCGGGTCGAGAGAACATTCGTGCGTTAGGCACGCGAGGCATCATGTCACATCCGGCAACCGATCAAGTCAAACTCATACGCGGCCTCACTCTGCTCGCCGCCGTCTCCATCGTCATCGGCAACGTCATCGGCACGGGCGTCTTTTTGAAGGCGCGCGTGATGACCTGTAACGTCGGGACGCCGGGCATGGTCGTCGCCGTGTGGGTCGCGGCCGGAGTGCTGTCGCTCGCGGGCGCGCTCACCTATGCGGAACTGGCCGCGATGATGCCGCGCGCGGGCGGCGAGTACGTCTTCGTGCGCGAGGCTTACGGCGCGCGGCTCGGCTTCCTCTACGGCTGGATGCAAATCTTCATCGCCAAGACCGGCTCGCAAGCCTCGGTCGCCGTGGCCTTCGCCATCTTCCTCAACATCCTGACCGGCGGCGCGCTCAATACTACCTTCTTCACGCTCAACCTCGGCGGCTTCGCCTTCCCCTTCGGCTATCTACAGGCCGTCGCCCTCACGGCCATCGCCATTGTCACGCTCATCAACTGCGCGGCCGTCGTCGTGAGCGGCCACATCGCGACCGTTTTGACGGGCGTCAAGATCGCGCTCGTCCTCTTCGTCGGCCTCGGCGCGCTCCTGTTCGCGGGCGGCGGCGACTGGTCGCACTTCGGGATGGCGAACGCGGGCGGCACGTGCGAGGGCGTGAGCGCGGGCGCGCGCGCAGGGATCGCGGGCTTTGGCGCGGCCATGCTCGGCGCGCTCTGGGGTTACGACGGCTGGAACAACCTGACGCTCGTCGCGGGCGAGGTTAAGAACCCGCAGCGTAACATCCCGCTCGCCCTCATCGGCGGCATGATCACGATCATCTCGCTCTACGTCTTCGTCAACATCGCCTACTTCTACGCGCTCGCGCCGACCGAGGTGGCGAGCGTGCCGGCCGCCTCTTCGGTCGCCTCGGAAGTGGGGCGCACGTTCCTCGGAGCCTTCGCCGTCAGTTTGATCGCCGCCGCGCTGCTCTTCTCCTCCGTCGGTACGCTCCACACCTCGATCCTGACGGGCGCGCGCGTCCCCTACGCGATGGCGCGCGACCGTCTGTTCTTCCAAAACCTCGCGCGCCTGTCGCCGAAAACACACGTCCCCATCGGCGCGCTCATCCTGCAAGGCTGTTGGGCTGGACTACTCGCCCTCTCCGGTTCGTTCGACACTTTGACCGACTACGTTATCTTCGGCTCGTGGATTTTCTACGGCCTCGTGACGGCCTCCGTCTTCATCTTCCGCCGCCGCATGCCGGACGCCGAGCGCCCCTACCGCGCGTGGGGCTATCCGGTAGTTCCCATCCTCTTCCTGCTCGTCACCGGCTGGCTGCTCATCAACACGCTCCTGACGACGCCCGTGCAGGCGCTCGTCGGTCTCGGCCTGATCCTGCTCGGCCTGCCCGTCTACTGGTACTGGGCGCGGCACAACGACCGCATCGCGGCTCAAGCCGCGCCTCTGGATGAAGATGAGAATTTGTAGGCGAGACTTTGCTCAGTGGTTCATCTGCCACGCTTTGATCGCGTCTATCGGATAAAGCAGCATCAAGACGTTCAGCAACAGGCTGTCTCTGATCCAGATGAGGAGCACGATTTCGGTGAGCGCGAAGGCCAGGAGCGTGAGGCGCAGCCCGAGGCGACGGGCTAACATGAATCCGAGGGCGCACGCGAAGATGTCGCCGACGGAATTGATGATCGTGTCGCCCTGATAGCCGAGCGCGAGGGTGGCTTCGCGGTAGCGGTTGATAATGAAGGCCGAGTTCTCGACCACCTCCCACAACGCCTCGATTGCGACGGCGAGCGCGAGCCGCCACTGCCATGACGCGCGCCGTAGTGCCCACGCCAGCACGCCGCAGAAGACGAATCCGTGCAGGACGTGCGTGAAGCTGTACGGGTCGAACAGGTGTTGCGAATTATCCGAACTCCACGCATCGCCCGCCCACACCAGCACGCGGCCGCATTCGCACAACCACAGACGGCCTTGCCGCCGCAGTTGCAGCACGGCCATCGCCGTCGCCGTCGCAATCAAGAGCCACGGCCAGCTTCTTCTCATCGCAATCACCTTGAAGTAAAGCGCGCGTTCAGAGCTTCACGCGCCACTTCCCTGTCGTCGAAGTGGAACACCTGTGTCCCGACGATCTGATAGTCCTCGTGTCCCTTACCCGCGATGACCACCACGTCGCCGGAGCGCGCTTCCCAGACCGCGCGACGGATCGCCTCGCGCCGATCCGCGATCTTCAAATACGGTTTACCTACCGCCCGCAAGCCGACCTCCGTGTCGGCGAGAATCGCTTCGGGGTCTTCGGTGCGCGGGTTGTCGGAGGTGAGGATCACGATGTCGCTGAAGGTGGCGGCGGCCTCGCCCATCGGCGCGCGCTTCGTGCGGTCGCGGTCGCCGCCGCAGCCGAAGACCGTGATGACGCGCCTACCGTCCGACACCACATCGCGCGCCGTCGAGAGGACGTTTCTCAGCGCATCGTCCGTGTGTGCGTAATCAACGACGACGGCGAAGTCTGCCGCATCGTGCCCGACGCGCTCGAAGCGGCCGGGCGCGCCCGCACAAGTCGCAAACGCGCGCGCCAGCACTTCTAGATCATAGCCGAGCGCGAGGCCGCACGCGGCGGCCGCGAGCATGTTGTAGATGTGCGGCCGCCCGACGAGCGGCGAACCGACGGCCGACTCGCTGCCCGCCGCGCGCAACGCGAAGCGCATGCCTTCGAGCGTGTATTCAACATCGCGCGCGCTCACGTCCGCTTCCGCCCGGAGCGCGAACGTGTTGACGCGCGCCCCGCACGCCCTCAGTTCTTCCGCGAGCCGCACGCCGTAGGGGTCATCCACATTGATGACCGAGACGCGCGGGCGCGAGCCGAGACGCCCGTCGAAGAGGCGACGCTTGGCCTCGAAGTAGTTTTCCATCGTGCCGTGATAGTCTAGATGATCCTGCGTGAGATTGGTGAAGACGGCGACCTCGTAGTCGAGCGCGTCGCAGCGCCGGAGGTCTAGAGCCTGCGACGAACTCTCCATCACGGCCACCGCGCAATTGGCCTCGACGGCGCGGCGCAGGAAGCGTTGCACCGCGCTCGCTTCGGGCGTCGTGTGCTCGGCCTTGAAGTGCTCGTCGCCGATGCGATAGCCGACCGTGCCGAGCACAGCGACGCGCTCGCCCGCCGCCTCGCACACGGATGCGAGCAGGTGCGCCGTCGTCGTCTTGCCGTTCGTGCCCGTGATGCCTACGAGTTTGAGTTCGCGCGAGGGGTGCCCATGCACTTCCGCCGCCGCACGCGCCAGCGCGGCGCGCGCGTCCGCCACTTCGATCCACGCGCCCGCGAAATCCGCTGGACGCGCGCGCTCCGAGATGATGCCCGACGCGCCCTGTAGCATCACCCGGCTGACGAAACTGTGCGCGTCGAACTTCGCGCCCTGAATCGCCACGAAGAGACTGCCGCCCCGCGCCTCGCGCGAGTCGTGCGTTACGTCCGAGACGACGGCCGCGCCCGATGCATCGCCCGCGCCCGACAGCGTGCCGCCCACGGCGCGCGCCACGTCTTCCAGAGTCACGTTTCTATTCCGCCCCGTAGCATCCGGCATCTAAGTTTTAGTTGCTCCCTTCTCTCTCTCTCTGCTCATCAGCCCCGATTATAATTCATGTCCCTGCGAAGCCTCGCGCGCCAAGGTCGCCCGCGAATTTTCGAGACAGTTTACATCCCCGGCGCGAAAGCATTACCATCGGGGCGTCGCCGCTCACCTGTCTATTCTCTGTGGAGGATTAATGAAATCTCTGACCGCCGCCGCGAGTTTGACGCTCGCGCTCGTTCTGCTCGCCGCCTCGACGCCTCTGTCTCACGCCGTCGTCGCGCCCGAATACGATCTCGTCATCTTGAACGGCCTTATCGTTGACGGCACGGGTCGCCCCGCTTACACGGGCGACGTGGTCGTGCGCGGCGACCGCATAGAGATCGTCGGCAAGTCGCGTCCGGGCGCGCATGCCAACCGCCGCATTGACGCGCGCGGCCTCGTCATCGCGCCGGGCTTCATAGACATGCTCGGCCAGTCGGAAGTGAACCTTTTAATCGACCCGCGCGCGATGAGCAAGGTGATGCAGGGCGTGACGACGGAAGTGACGGGCGAGGGCGGTTCGATTGCGCCGATGAACGAGCGGCTCATCAAGGAGGACGAAGATTTCTATCGCCGCTTCAACCTCACGGTTGACTGGCGCACCCTCGCAGACTATTTCCGCCGCGTCGAGCGTCAGGGTTTGGGATTGAACCTTGCGACCTTCGTCGGCGCGACGCAGGTGCGCGCCTACGCGATGGGCTTCGACAACCGCGCGCCCACCGCCGCCGAACTCGCAGAGATGCGCCGCCTCGTCGCGCAGGCGATGGAAGACGGCGCGCTCGGCCTCTCCACCTCGCTGCAATACGTCCCGGCGCGCTTCGCCAAGACCGATGAGATCGTCGAACTGGCAAAGGTCGCCGCGCGCTACGGCGGCGTCTACGCCACGCACCAGCGCAGCGAGGCCAACGCACTCGATAGTTCGCTCGCAGAAGTCTTCGAGATCGCGCGCCGGGCGCGCATCCCTACAGGCATCTGGCATCTCAAAACCGCTTACAAAAAGAATTGGGGACGCATGCCCGAAGTCCTCAGGCGCATCGAAGCGGCGCGCCGCGAAGGCTTGAAGATCACGGCCGACGTGTACCCCTACACCGCCGCGAGCACTTCGCTCAACGCCTGCCTGCCCCCATGGGCGCTCGAAGGCGGTACGGAGAGGATGCTCGCGCGCCTCGGCGATCCCGAAACGCGCGCGCGTCTCAAACGAGACATTGCGACCGACTCGGCCGACTGGGAAAACATCTATCTCGGCAGCGGCGGCGCGGAGGGCATCCTCGTCGGCTCGGTCAACAACCCGGCGCTCGAAGCCTTGCAGGGGCAACGCCTCTCGCAGATCGCCGCGACACAGAACAAAGACCCGCTCGACGCCCTCTTCGATCTCATCCTCGCGGATCGGGGACAGACGGGCGCGATCTATTTCATGATGACTGAGAACGACCTGCGCGCCGCGCTGCTCTCGCCTTACGTCTCCATCTGCACCGACAGCGGCGCGCGCGCCACCGACGGGGCGCTCTCCGGCACGAAGTCGCACCCGCGCGGTTGGGGTTCTTACCCGCGCATCCTCGCGCGTTACGTGCGCGAGGAAAAACTGCTCACGCTCGAACAGGCCATACACAAGATGACCGGCATGTCGGCCGCGCGCGTCAACTTGCGCGAACGCGGCGTGCTGCGTCCCGGCGCGTTTGCAGACATCACCATCTTCGACCCGCAGCGCGTGCGCGACCGCGCCACCTTCGAGCAGCCGAACCAGTATGCAGAGGGCATCAACTACGTCATCATCAACGGCCACCTCGCCGTGGACGGCGGCGTGCGCACGAAAGCACTCGCCGGGCGCGTCCTGCGCGGGGCGGGCTATCGCGCGGAGCGAAAACAGTAGGCAGCGCGGGGCTGAAGCGTTTAGCAAAAGTTCTTCAGGAAAAGATGAACGCAGCGGCAAGCCGACTTGTCAGCTTGCCATTGCATTCAACGCCGCGCTGGTCGGATGCAGTCGCATGCAAATGCACATCGTCATGGCGAGAGCGCGGGATAGCACCCCGCGCTAGTTCCTCTGGCCGGGTCAGCGATTGAGAGGGCAACGTTCGCGGTCTCGAACGTTGCCCTCTTTTTTTCCGGGCTGCCGGGCGTTAGACTGTCGGCGACTTGCATATGAGACTCCCGCTATTCCCCCACACGCTCGAACCGCGTCGCCTCGAAAGGCTCTGCTGGCTCGTCGCCGTCGCGCTCGGATTCCTACAGGCGTGGGGGCGCAGGCACGACAGCGGCGACGGCGTGGCCTACATGGGCGCGGACGGCATAGCCTATCTGGACATCGGCGACGCCTACTGGCGCGGCGACTGGGCGGCGGCCACGAACGCCATGTGGAGTCCCTTCTATTCGTGGTTCACGGGTCTCGCGCTACGACTGTTCCAGCCCTCTGCCTTTCAAGAGTTCACCGTCGTTCGCCTGCTCAACTTCGCGCTCTACCTCCTGTCGCTCGCCGCCTTCGTCTTCTTCTTACGCGAACTCGAACGCTTTCGCCGGACGCTGATTGACGATGCCGGCGACGCCGAAGCCGGCTCTGACAGAGAGCCGCATGCGTTGCCACATCGGGCGTGGCTCATCTTCGCCTATGCGCTCTTCATCTGGACATCGCTCTCGATGAATCGCGTCGCGCGCACAAGTCCGGACGTGCTCGTCTCCGGGTTGTTCTTCAACGCCTCCGCGCTGTTGCTGCGCATACGCCTGCGACGCGCCGGGTGGCTCACGTACGCACTCTTCGGCCTGACGCTCGGCGTCGGCTACCTGACGAAGACTTTCATGTTTCCGCTCGCCTTCGTCTTCCTCGCGTCGGCTCTGTTCGCTCATGGCGATGCGCGTCGCGCCCTGCCGCGCATCGCGCTCGCGCTCCTCGTCTTCCTCGCCGTGTCCGCGCCGTTCGTCGTCGCCCTTTCGCGCGCGAAGGGGCGTCTGACCATCGGCGACACGGGGCGTCTCAACTACGCCTGGCACGTCAACGGCACCACTCCCTTCATCCACTGGCAGGGCGAACCCGAAGGCCAGAGCGGCACGCCCGCACACCCGACGCGCAAACTCTTAGACTCGCCCGCCCTCTACGAATTCGGCGCGCCCGTCGCGGGCACGTACCCGCCCTGGTACGACCCGGCTTACTGGTATGAAGGCATCAAGCCGCGCCTGAGCTTCGGTCAGCAACTCAAGGCCGTCGCGCGAAACCTGCTGCTCGCCTACGAGTTTCTTTTCTATCGCTTCTTCCCCGGCGCGGTCGCCTCTGCGCTCTTCATCTTTTTTTACATGAGCCGCCGCCGTCCCCGCCAGATCGCGCGCGATGTTGCCCGCTACGGCTTTCTACACGCTCCCGCGCTCGTCGCGTCCGCTTGCTACATGCTCATACATTTCGAGCAGAGATATTTCGCGCCCTTCGTCGTCGTCATCGGCATGAGCCTCTTCGCCGCGTTGCGGCTGCCGCGCACGCCGGACGCGCGGCGACTCACAAGCGCGCTCGTCATCGTCACGCTCACGACGTTCGCGCTCTCGCTCGGTTACTACAGCGCGCGCGATCTCTACTCGTCCATCCGCGATCTCGCGCCGGGGCGCGCGGCGCGCGTGGATGTGCAGTGGCAGGTGGCCGAAGAGTTGCGCCGGACGGGCATCGGGGCGGGCGCGCCGGTCGCTTCAATCGGGAACACCATGTTCCACGCCTGGCCGCGACTGGCGCGCGTGCGCGTCGTGGCGGAAATTTCGACGCGCAGGGGCACAGATGTGGAGAAGTTCTGGGCGGGCGACGCCGCGCTCAAAGCGCAGGTCGTCGAAACTTTCGCGCGCACCGGCGCGAGGGTCATCGTCGCCGAAGGAATCCCCCAGTGGGCTTCCGGCACGGACGGCTGGCAACGGGTCGGGGCGACGAATTTCTACGTCTATGTGCTGTCGCGCCCGTAGGTCGGTAGATTGAGTGAGGGGGTGAACGGAACCGATGCCGTCACTCGTCCGCAACGATTTCTAAGAAGCTGTTTGAAAAGTAAGGCCGCTTTTGTCCCGGAGCGACATTTGAAAATAGCCCAGCGATTTATCGCTGGGGACACGTTAAGATAATGCCTACGAGTCCCGGAGGGACGATTGCATCTTGCGTTAAAGCAATCGTCCCTACGGGACTCCAGCAATAATTATGCACCTTGTTCCCAGC
>DASVPS010000245.1:0-5147 GCA_036389555.1 Pyrinomonadaceae bacterium | reverse complement strand
CTAACGACAGTTCGGCTGACGGCGACGTTCATTCCGCGACGATGATGTCGTAAGTGTCCGGCCTGCGGTCGCGGAAGAACTGCCAGGTGTTCCTGACTTCGCGGATCATGTCGAGATCGAGATCAGCGACGACGAGCGCGTCCTCGTCGCGCGGGGCTTCGGCGATGAACTGGCCGCGCGGGTCGCAGAAGTAGCTCTGGCCGTAGAACTCGCCGATGTCCCACGGCTGTTCGTGCCCGACGCGGTTGATCGCGCCGATGAAGTAGCCGTTGGCGACGGCGTGCGCGGGCTGTTCCAGACGCCAGAGATATTCGGAGAGGCCGGCGACGGTGGCCGAAGGGTTGAAGACGATCTCCGCGCCGTTCAGACCAAGTATGCGCGCGCCTTCGGGGAAGTGGCGGTCGTAGCAGATGTAGACGCCGATGCGCGCGTAGGCCGTGTCGAAGGCCGGATAGCCGAGGTTGCCGGGTTTGAAATAGAACTTCTCCCAGAAGCCCGGGTTGACGTGTGGGATGTGGTTCTTGCGATACTTGCCGAGGTATTTGCCGTCGGCGTCGATGACGGCCGCGGTGTTGTAGTAGATGCCCACGATCTCTTCTTCGTAGATGGGCACGATGATGACCATGCCGTGCTGCCGCGCAACCTCCTGCATGAGTTTGACGGTCGGCCCGTCGGGAATTTTCTCGACCGCCTCATACCAGCGCGTCTGCTGTTCGGCGCAGAAGTAAGGCGTGGTGAAGACCTCCTGCATGCAGAGTATCTGCACGCCCTGCCGTGCGGCCTCTTCGATCAGGGCGAGGTGCTTCTCGATGTTGGCGCGCTTGATCTCTTCGATGGGCGCGTCGGTGGGCGCGGCGTTCATCGCCTGTATGAGTCCGCATTTAACAGTTCGAGCCATATTCTTACAAAGACGAGTGATGAGTGATGAGTGATGAGTAAAAGCCGTGAATCGTGAATCGTAAATAGTAAATAGAGGGAACAGTTTTTCTCTATTCACGATTTACGATTTACGATTCACTGGTCTTCACTCATCACTCATCACTCATCACTCAGCTTTCATCCTTTCTAAGGTTTCCCTTCATCAGCAAGTAATAAAGACCGAAGCCCAGCGCGAAGGTGACGAACCATGCGTAGGTGTAGAGCGTGTCGAAAAAGCCGGGCTGACTGATTTGCCCGCCCGGCGTGGTGGCCGCGTGCAGGAAGCCGGGGACGACCGGCGCGATGGCCGCGAAGAGCGCGACGAGCGCGCGCAGGTTGAAACCCTTAGTGTAAGTGTAGCGTCCCTGCAATTGAAACAGATCGTGCAAGTCGAGGCGCTGGCGGCGCAGCACCCAGTAGTCGCAGATGAGGATGCCCGCGATGGCACCCATCAGACCGGAGTAACCGACGAGCCACGTGAAGATGTAAGCGCTCATCTCCGACATCAGCTTCCACGGCATCATCAAAACGCCGATGACCGCGGTGATGAGTCCGCCCATCACGTAGGAGATCAGTTTCGGGTTGAGGTTGGAAAAATCATTCGAGGGCGAGACGACGTTGGCGGCCATGTTGGTCGTCAACTGCGCGGCGAAGATGACGGCCGTAGCGAAGAGGATGACCGCGACGCTGTCGAAGCGTTGCATCAACTCGACCGGGTTCGGAATCGCCACGCCGTAGATCAACAGGGTCGCGCTCGTCACGGCGACGCCGATGAAGGCGAAGGCGGTCATCGTCAACGGCAGTCCGAGCGCCTGTCCCAACATCTGCGATTTTTGCGAGCGGGCGTAGCGCGTGAAGTCCGGGATGTTGAGGCTGAGCGTCGCCCAGTAGCCGACCGAGGCGGTAAGCGAGCCGGGGAAGATCGTCCAAAAGCTGTTCTGCTGCTTCTGCAACGCGCTCGACTCGGAGAGCACGCGCCCCAAACCGCCCGCGCGCCACGCCGCCCACGCGAGCAGCGCCGCGCCGCCCGCAAGCAGCAACGGAGCCGACCACGTTTCGAGATGCTTGATGCCTTCGACGCCCTTCAGGATGATGAACACCTGTATGAACCAGAAGATGAAGAACCCGATCCACGTGTGCACGGCGACTTCGAGCACGGTCGCGCCGCCGAACAAATTGTTCCACCCGCCGTGCATCGCGCCGAACAGGGCATCGAGCGCCGTGCCGCCGATCCACGTCTGAATCCCGAACCACCCGCAGGCCACAATCGCGCGCAAGGTGGCCGGGACGTTCGCGCCGCGCACGCCGAACGACGCGCGGCAGAGCACAGGGAAAGAGACGCCGTACTTCGTGCCCGCGTGCGCGTTCAAAATCATCGGGACGAGGACGATGGTGTTGCCGAGCAGGATCGTGATCATCGCCTGCCACCAGTTCATGCCCGCCTCTATGAACGCCCCGGCGAGCGTGTAGGTCGTGATCACGACGCTCATCCCGATCCAGAGCGCGGCAATGTTCCACGTCGTCCAGGTGCGCTCGCGGATCGTCGTCGGCGCGAGATCGCGATTCCACAGTGGACTCGCGGACACGTCCTCGCGCAACTCTTCAAATTCGCGCCGCGTCAGGCGTTCGTCGTCGCTGTAGGTTTCTGTCGCCATAAGCCGGATCGTTACTGGAGGATGAAACTGACCGACACCCGCGCCGCGACCCGGATCGTACCGGGCGCGATGGTCGAACTCTCGTCGTCGGAGAATCTGCCGCCGACGGTGGTGGAGTAGTTGGCAGAATTGCTGCTGCGCCCTTCGCCTTCTTCGCTGATCGAATGCGCCTTGCCGATGCTTTGCCCGATCTCGCGCGCCAGAGCAGCGGCTTTCTCCCGCGCCGCGCGGATGGCGAGCGTGCGCGCCTCGTCTCTGAACTTGCGTATTTGCGAAGTGCGGAAGCTGACATCTCTGACGCTACTGACTCCCGCCTGCAACACTGCCGAAAAGAACTCCTCGAAACGCGGAATGTCCACGAACCTGATGATGACGGTTTTCGAGACTTCATAGCCGACAAACTCCCGCTTAACTCTGCGTTGCGGGACGGAACTGCTATCGTCATCTATCAAGTCCGTCGTGTATTTCATGTCGACGGAGATGTAGTCGGTCTTCATGTCCTGCGGCTCAACTTTGAACCGGCGCGCGAGCGCGAGAATCTGCCGCGTGCTCTCGTCGTTCTGCGTTTTCGCCACCGACAAGTCCTTGTCAATCTTCTTCACTTCGAGCGTGAACAGCACCTCGTCCGGCGCGACGAGAACTTCGGCCTGCCCGGAAACCGAGACGAGCGGCAAGTCGGTTGTTGCTCTCGTCTGGGCGCGCGCGGCGACCGACAGGCAGACGACGCAGGCGGTCGCCCCGATGATCCTCAACAGATTTCGATTCATAAGATTCATTCTTTTTCACACCACGCTGACAGGAACCGGCGCGCCGTGGACGCATTACTTCACGGGCGCTTCGATCTTGATGTCGGCGTTGTAGTCGGACATGGTGATGAGGGTTTTCGTCTTCTTGCCGTCGAACTCGCCGTCGGTTTCGGTTTTGCGCGGCAGCCCGTCGGCGACGGAGAGCCACGTCTTGGATGTGCTCTTGAGCTTCATCCCCATCGGGTTGGTCTGCGTGTATTGATAGACGAGCATCGGCACGCCGTCGAGCGTGTCGGGGCCGACGAGTTTGACGTCCGCCGTCTTTTCCAGTTCGTCGAGCATTTTCGGATCGCGGAAAGCCTTGATCATCTCGCTTGCGTCAATCGGCGACTTCGCCCATTGGCCGTTCGGTGTCTTCATGTACATCGCGCCTCTGACAATGACGTACTCCATGCCGGGGTTGCCCGCCGCGCCGCCCTGTCCCGCGCTGGTCATGCGAAAGCTGTCGGGCGCGGCATATTCGATGAACATCTTGTTGGAAGTGCCATCGGCGAGGGTGGTGGTGACGTGCGCGCGGTAGGATTTGGCGTCGAGTTGCGCGCGCATCGCTTTGGTCATCACGTCGAGGGGTTTGTCGTTCGCGGAGATGACGGCCGAAGTATTGCCGCCGCTGACGCCGGGCAGCACCGCGCCCCCGCTACCTGTGCCTATCCCGTCATTCTTGCAGGCGGCGCACATCAAAAGGATAAGGCACAGCGGCGCAGCCAGATATTTAATCTTATGATTCATGGAAACACGCCTCCCGGCGCGATTGTTTGAAGTTTCCCGCTTGAGAGAAAGGGCGGCCACGCGCAGAGGGGCGCGCGCCTCACATCGTCACACAAGTGCCGCGCTTGATGAAACGGCCGTCGCCCGCCTTGCCCCTGTACTCACCGTTTTCAATCACGACGCGCCCGCGCGACAGCACCGTCTCGACGACGCCTTTGATCGTCTTGCCCTCGTACGCGCTGTAATCGACGTTCATGTGATGCGTCTCCGCGCTAATGGTCTGTTCGCGTTCGGGGTCGAAGATCACGATGTCGGCATCCGACCCGACGGCAATCGTGCCCTTCTTCGGGAAGAGGCCGAACATCTTCGCGGCGGCGGTCGAAGTGAGTTCGACGAAACGGTTGAGGGAGATTTTGTTCTCCACCACGCCGCCGTTATATATGAGCGGGACGCGGTGTTCGACGCCCGGCGCGCCGTTCGGGATTTTGGAGAAGTCGTCGCGCCCCAACTCCTTCTGCTCCTTCATGCAGAAAGGGCAGTGGTCGGTGGAGATGACCTGCAGATCGTCCGTCTTCAAACCCTTCCACAACTCCGCCTGATTCCAACGCTCACGCAGCGGCGGCGTCATCACGTACTTCGCCCCCTCGAACCCCGGCTCCTCATAATTATCGTAAGAGAGGAAAAGATACTGCGGGCACGTCTCTGCGAACGCGGGCAGGCCACGGTCGCGCGCCGCGCGCACCTGTTCGAGCGCATCTGCGCAACTCAGATGCACGATGTAGACGGGCGCTTCGGCCATCTCCGCAATCGCAATCGCGCGATGCACGCCCTCGGCCTCGGCGCGCGTCGGCCGCGTCAGCCCGTGATACTTCGGCGCGGTGCGCCCCGCCGCGAGCGCGCGCTTGATGATCTCGTTGATGACGACGCCGTTCTCCGCGTGCATGCAGATGAGGCCGCCCCTCTCGCCCGCCGCAGACATCGCGCGGAAGATCGTCGCGTCGTCAACCAGAAACACGCCGGGGTAGGCCATGAACATCTTGAAACTCGTCACGCCCTCGTC
>DASVPS010000244.1:0-10650 GCA_036389555.1 Pyrinomonadaceae bacterium | reverse complement strand
GTCGTCGCGATCATCGGCATCATCGCCGCCATCGCCATCCCCAACCTGCTCGCCTCGAAGCGTTCCGCCAACGAAGGTTCCGCCATCGGTTCGGTGCGCTCCATCAACACGGCTGAGGCCACCTACTTCACCACCGCCGGTGAGAACTTGAACTACGCTGGTCTCATCGCATTGAGAGACGCCAGCCTGATCGACAGCGTCCTCGCGGGCGGCACGAAGAGCGGCTACACCTTCGCCGTCACCGTCACGGCTCCGGCCGCCGGCACTGCCGCTCAGTTCGATGTGACTGCAACGCCGGTCTCAGCCAACTCGGTCACGGGCACGGGCACGCGCGGCTTCTACTCGAACGAAGCGTCGGTCATCTACGGCACGCCGGGTGCGGCCGCCGGTTCGCGCGCCACGCCGGGCACGCCCATTCAGTAACTTGAGTTAGAGACTCAGGTAAATTAACCCCCCCACCAAACTGCGGAGGCGGATCAAGTTTCCGCCTCCGCAGTTTCTTTTGAAGTTTCCGACTCCGTAGTTTCTTTTACGAGGGGTCATGCGCCCCGCGCGCCCCGTGTGATATTCTCCACCGCGTCCCGTTACCGAAACGGCGCGGTTTCACAACGTCTACCACCGCGCCGTCATGTTTTCAGAAACCATCACCGTTGCCGAACGCTTGACACCAACCTCCACCACGCGCGACGCGAGCACACACCAGCAGCAGCGGTCGGCCGACGCGACGCCGCCGCGCGGCTCGACCGTGCGCCGCATCTCTTCCATCGCGCGCAACGCCTTTCGCGAGGCCGTGCGCGACCGCGTGCTCTACAACCTGGTCTTCTTCGTCCTCCTGCTCACCGGCGGCGCGATCTTCATCGGCGATCTCTCGGCGGCGCAGGAGGCCAAGATCATCGTCGATATGTCGCTGAGCGCGATGCTGCTGTTCGGCGTCTTCATCGCGATCTTCGTCGGCGTCGGGTTGGTCTACAAAGAGTTGGAGCGGCGCACGGTCTATGCCATCTTCGCCAAGCCCGTGGGGCGCGGCGAATTTCTCGTCGGCAAATATCTGGGTCTCTGTTTGACGCTCGCCGTCAACGTCCTCGTGATGGGGGCGGGCGTCTCGCTCGCGCTTCTTTACGTGCGCGGCGGCTACGACCCGCTCGTCCTCAGCGTGTGGCCGGCAATTATTTTGATCTTCGTCGAGTTGATGATCGTGGTGGCGGTCGCGCTGCTGTTCTCTTCCTTCTCATCGCCCGCGCTCTCGGCGCTCCTGACCTTCGGCGTCTTCATCATCGGCCACTTCAGCGCGGACATGAAACTGCTCGCCGCCTCGACGGGCACGACCGGCGCGAAAATTTTCTTCGGCGCGCTCTATTACCTGCTGCCCAATCTCTCGCACTACACCGTCATCACCGAAGCCGGGCACGGCCTCAGCCCCTCGCCCGCCGCGTTCGCCGTCGCGCTTCTCTACGCCTTCGTCTACATCTCTGTCCTCATCGCCGCCTCGATCCTCATCTTCAACCGACGCAACTTCAAATGAGCGCCACACCGAAGACAGCAACGGACAATGACGCCCGCCACGACGCGCGCCATGATGCGGGGCGCACACGTCGCTTCAAGCCGCGCGAGTTCGCGCTCGTCGCCATTATCATCTGCGGCCTTGGCGTGTCGGCAGCATTGGCTCGCTGGTTGGATTTGCGTCGCCCGCCGGCGGCGGAGCAACTGGCGCATACCTCGGACGAGTTGTACTTGAAGCCGGAGCAAGCGCGCCGCCTCAGTCTGGGCTTCAACGCGATGGTCGCCGATTGGTACTGGATGCGCACGCTCCAGTACGTCGGGCGCAAGGTCACGGCGCACAGAGGGGCGATCCAGATCGACGACCTGAGCGCGCTCAACCTGAAAATCCTCGCGCCGCTCCTTGAAAACGCGACGACGCTCGACCCGCAATTTCTCGCCGCCTACGAGTACGGCGCAATCGTCCTGCCGGCCGTCGATGTGGAGTCCGCGGTCAAGCTCATCAGGAAAGGCATCGCCGCCAACCCGCATGCCTGGCGGCTCCACTCTTACCTCGGTTACATCTACTGGCAACAGGAGCGCTTTCAGGAAGCGAGCGCGGCCTATGCCGAGGCGGCGCGCATCCCCGGCGCGCCCGCCTGGCTGCACACGATGTCGGCGCAGATGGCGACCAAAGGCGGCAGCCGCGACACCGCCCGCGCCATCTATCAGAACATGTACCAGCAGACGAACGACGAGCAGATGAAGAAGCTCTCGCTCGCGCGCCTCGTCCAACTCCAATCGCTCGATGAAATGGACGCGCTCGGCGGCCTGCTCGAAGCCTATCGCGCGCGCACCGGCAAGTGCCCGCGAGAGTGGCGCGAAGTCGCGCCCCTCCTCGTGCGCGCCGCGCGCTTTCAAATGGATTCGTACGCCGCGCCGCTCGACCCTTCGGGCGCGCCCTACGTTATCAGGCAGGATAGCTGCAAGGTTGAACTCGGCGAGAAGTCGGAGATCATTCGCAAGTATTAAAGACGGAGTAAACAAGATGGCAGCCGCAATCGAGATCGATAATCTGACGAAAGACTACGAAGTGGGCTTCTGGCGCAAGCGCAAGGTGCGCGCGCTCGACGGCCTTACGCTCTCGGTCGAAGAGGGGGAAATCTTCGGCTTCCTCGGCGCGAACGGCGCGGGCAAGTCAACCACTATGAAACTCCTCATGCGCCTCATCTACCCGACCGCCGGGCGCGCGCGCATCAATGGGCGCGACATCGAAGACATCTCCATGCACGCTGCAATCGGCTATCTTCCCGAACATCCCTACTTCTACGACTACCTGACCGCCCGCGAACTGCTCGAATACTGCGCCGAACTGTTCGGCTACACGCGCCGCGACTGCCGCCAGCGCGCCGCCGAACTGCTCGCGCTCGTCAACCTCGAAGAGAAGAGTTGGGACAAGCAACTGCGCAAGTTCTCGAAGGGGATGCTCCAGCGCGTCGGCCTCGCGCAAGCCCTCGTCAACGATCCGGCAATCGTCTTCCTAGACGAACCGATGAGCGGACTCGACCCCGTCGGCCGACGCGAGGTGCGCGACCTCATCGCCTCTCTGCGCACGCGCGGCACGACCATCTTCTTCTGCTCGCACATCCTCGCCGACATCGAAGTGCTCTGCGACCGCGCCGCCATCCTCCAACGCGGCCGGCTCGCACACATCGGCCGGCTCGCAGACCTGCGCCAGACGGCGGGCGACACGCGCGCGATGGAGATCATCTGCGCGAGCGCGAACCTCGCGGCCTTGAAAACGGAGGCCGAGAAACTACAGGGCGCGCGCCTGACGCCGACGCCGGGCGGCGCGCGTCTGGAAGTCGCGGGCGAGCGCGACGTTGACGCTGCGCTCCGCGCCGTGCGCGCTTCGGGCGCAACGCTCGTCTCCGTCCAGCCGGTTGGCAACCCGCTCGAAGAACTTTTCACGAGTAATAATTGAAGGGCGCGAAGCGCACCGGCTGCTACGTCTTCAAAGGCCGCTCCGGGCACACGTCCCGGCTGATTTCTGTCATCTCTCTATATGGAAGCAATCACGGTTCACTACAAACTTTCCGAGAAGGAATATCTGGACGCCGCGCGCCTGATCTTCTTCCCCAAGCCTACGGAGTGGAAACTGCGCGCGGGCGCGGCCTGCGTTTTGTACCCGGTCGGATTCTTCTTATTAGCCCTCGGCGCGGGCTTTGAATTGCTGCCGGCTCTCGGCATCTCCTGCGCGCTCCTGCCCCTGCTGGTTTACCTCTATTTCTTCCACTACACAGTCATCGCGCGGCGTTGCTACAAGGGCGACCGCAAATTCCGCGAGGCGATGACCGTCACCTTCACGGACGAACACATCACCTTGCAATCGAAGCTCGTCGAATCGAAACAGAGTTGGAAGTTGTATACGGACGTGTTGGAGAGTAAAACCTGTTACGCCCTCATCTACGGGAAGGACATTCGCATGGCGACCATGTTGCCCAAGCGTGCGTTCCGCAGCAAGCAACAGCACATGGCCTTTCGCGAACTCGTCGGTGCGCAGTTTACCAAATCTCTGCCGGTGCAGCAGGTCGGCGAAGTCGAAGCGACGGAGCGCGAATACCAGCCCGCGAGCCTTGAGCCGCCCGACTGGCGATAACGACCAGAGCGCGCCCCGCGCACCGCTTATTTGAACTTCACGCCCGTGACTTCGATGCGGATGTTGGCGCGCACGTCTTCCTTCTTGAAGCCTTCCATCATGATCGGCACTTCCAACACCTTGTTCTGTTCGAGTTCGGGCTGGCGTTCGGTCGGGACGGCGATGACCGTGCGCTGACGCACCGGGTTGCCCGCGAGATCAACGACCGTGGCCTGAAGTTCGAGGCCGCTGAGCGTGCGCCCCGTGAAGTTGCGCACCTTCGGCCGCATGGTCATCACGATGTCGCCGACGGCGCGCGTGGACTCGAAGGCGTCGGCATCGGCGCTGAAGTCCACGACGATGCGCTCGCGCGCCTGCGCGAACTCAGGGGAGCCTGCGCGCAGCGCGCCCGCGAGTTGCGGCTGTTGCCCCGCGCCGTTCGAGCCGGAGCGCGTCGCCCAGAAGACCAGCAGCGCGATCACGAGCGCGCTGGCGATGGCCGTGATGATAAAGATTTTTCGCCGCGACTCGTCGGCGGCGTCCGTGTTCGATTTAGCAGACATAAGGCAATAGTAAATCGTGAATCGTGAATCGTAAATAGATTCAAAAGCCGTGAATCGTAAATCGTGAATCGTGAATAGAAGAAAGCAGTTTTAATCTATTTACGATTTACGATTTACGATTCACGGCTTTTAATCATCCCGTGCGGGCGCGCAACTCCGTCTGGCCGGGGCGCGGGTCGGCCGCCTGTTCTTTGTTGAAGGCGCTCATGGCGGCGTCTTTGATGAGCGAGCCGGTGCCGGTGCGCGGGCGCGCGTTGAGCGGCCAGACGATGCGGAAGCGGCTGCCCTCTTCGGGGCGGCTCTCCACGGCGATCTCGCCTTCGAGCAGTTCGACGATCTTGCGCGTGATGGCGAGTCCCAGACCGACGCCGCTGTAAGGGCGCGTGAGGCGGTCGTCAACCTGCCTGAACTCGTCGAAGATGAAACTCAAAGCCTCGCGCGAGATGCCGATGCCGGTGTCGCTCACTTCGAGGAACCAGTGCGTGTCGTCGAGCGGCGCGGCACAGATGCGGATCGTGCCCGTCGTCGTGAACTTCACGGCGTTGCTCACGAGATTCGTGAGCACCTGCGAGAGTTTGTGCCGGTCGGTCGTGACGAAGCCGAGCGTGGGCGAAACTTCCGCTTGCAGTTGGATGCGCTTCTCTTCGACCTCGGCCGAGAAACTCTTGATCACTTCTTCCGTCACGACCGACACGTCCACGTTTTCCAGATGCAGCGCGGAACGCCCCGCCTCCAGACGCGAATAGTCGAGCAGGTCGTTGACGAGTTCGAGCAGGGAGCGCGCGTTGCGCCCCATGCGCACGACCGCTTCGGCCTGCAAGGGCGCGAGCGGTTGCAGGCGGTCGCGTTCGAGCAACTGGCAGAGGCCGATGATGACGTTTAAAGGCGTGCGCAGTTCGTGCGAGACGTTGGCGACGAAGGCCGACTTCAGACGGTCGTGCTCGCGCAGGCGGCCGTATGCGCCCATCAATTCTTTGTATTGCCTGACCTCCGGCGTGATGTCGCGGAAGACTGCGACGACGCCCTCGCGCCCGCCGCCCTCGCCCATGAGCGGCGTCGCGCTGACGGCCAGCACGCCCTCGTCGTCCGCGCCGCGCATGATCTGTACGTGCTCGCCGGAGACGTGTTCGCCGTGCGCGAGCGCGCGGCCGAGCGGCGTCTCTTCGGCGGGCAGCACGTTGCCGTTCAAGTCGCGCAAGGCCATGTCGGCGATGAGCGCGTCCACGCCGTCGCGAAACTCTCCGGGCTTGCGCCCGATGATGCGCGCCGCCGCCGGGTTGACGCGGTAACGCCCGCGCCCGTCCACGATGATGACGCCCTCGTCCATCTGGTTGATTACGCTCTCCAGTTCGGCCGCGCGCGACTTCTCCGCTGCGAAGGCGGCGGTCGCCAGTTTCTCGGCGCGCACGCGCTTCGAGACTTCCGACAGGATCAAGAGCAGGTCGCCGCGCTCCTCGCTGCGCTCGCTCATCGGCCAGAGGATGACATCCCAGTATTTCGTGCCCTCGTCGCGCTCGCCACGCTGTTCGTTCGTGCGCGCGACGAGTTCGAGCGGCAGACCGTAGTTGACGAAGGCGCGGCGCGTGCGGCGCACGTCTTCGACCACTTCGCTGAGGACGGCCAGCCCCGCCGCCGCTTCGTACAAACCCTGACCCGCGAGCGACGCATCGCTGCGCCCGACGATGCCTGCGAAGGCGTTGTTGGCCTTGCGCACGATTAACCCGGAGTCGAGCACGGCCACGCCGAGCGGCAGGCTGTCGAGCACCTCTTCGATGAACGCGCCCTGCGTGCGCAGTTCGTTAAACTTCGTCTCCAGACTCGAAGCCATCACGTTGAAGCCGGCGGCGAGCGTGCCCACTTCGTCGTCGGTCTCCACGGCGAAACGCTCGTGCAGTTGTCCCTCTCCGAGCGTAGAGGCAGAGGCAGCGAGGCGTTGCAGCGGTTTGGTGAAACGCCCGACCGCCCAGATCGCTAGAAAACTCGAAGCCATCAAGCCGAGCGCCCAGGCCGCCGTCAACACCAGATAGGCGCGACCCGCAGGGGTGTTGTGCGCCGTCGGGACGCCGACCGTCACGCTCCACCCGTAGGCCGCGCTCCGCCGCTCGCTCGTCAGACGCTCCACGCCGTCGCTCCACTTCTCTTGATGTATGTCCGCGGCGGAATGCGACTGCGGCGCGGGCGCAATCGCGACGGCGGAAGGTTGGGGCAGGATGCGCCCGGCAGCGTCGTAGACGAGAATGGCGGCGTCCGTGTCGGGTGCGGCGTGCTGGAGCAGGCGCGCGTAGAGTTCCCCGGCCGCCTGTGGCGGGATCGTCGCGCCCTGCGCGATGGCCGCCGGGTGCGTCTCCAACCAGGATTCGAGCGCGCCTTCGGCCGCAATGGCCTTGATGCGCGCGATGGTTCCGGCCTGTTCGATTAAAGTTTTCTGGTAGCTGTCGAGTTGGAAGAGGCTGATGACGAGCAGGGGCAGAGACAGCACGGCGAGCATCACCAGAAGCTTGGTGCGCACGTCGAGCGGATTGCGAGAGGTCTTGCCATGTTTCGTCACGGCTCTTTTTAATGTTCCGGGAAATCCGTGCGGCGTCGTCTCGGCGGCGGCCAGTAAGAGGTGCGCGTCCGCACCTGCGGGCGCAAACTTGTCGCGTAGATCAGAACCGCCTGCGCGAGCATCTCGTCAACGAACAGGTGCGTCCGCCGCAGAGAGTCGCGCAGTTCCCGAATGTCTCCCTCCGTGGCGTTCGTAACTTCGCGCCACAGAAAATCGTGCAATACATCGCGTAAAATCATCAACTCTCGTGCCACTTCGTCAATGAGACAGCCCTGTTGGAAACGCGCCTGCGAGTGCATGCGAAGGGAACGCACCGCCTCTGCGATTTCGCTGTCGAGCGCAGCGCTATCCAACACCTGCGCCAGTTCGTCGAAAATGTCCGGCAGGTAGTCTACAAGTTGGTGATAAGAGAGCAGCGCGGGCAGGTCTGTGCGGCGATCCGTGTAGACGGTGTCAACGAAGGAACGCACGAGCGCATGCTCATGCTGTCTCAGCAGGGCGGCGTAACGTTCGGCCATGGGCAGAGGTTAGAGGGCAGAGGTGAGAGGTGAGAAGTCAACTTTTGTCTTTAGCTGACCTCTGGCCTTTAACCTCTGACCTCTCATTTTGCTAGGAGTTTTTCCAAAAGAGCTTCCAGCTCGTCGAAATCGATGGGCTTGGTGACGTATTCGTTGCAGCCTGCGGCGAGGGCGTCGGCGTGGAAATCGTTGGTGTCGTGTGCCGAGACGGCGACGATGGGAACGCTCGCCAGCCCGTCGAGTTCGCGTATGCGGCGCGTGGCGTCGAGGCCGTCGAGGCGCGGCAGGCTCAAGTCCATCAAGATCAGGTCGGGGCGACTACTCTCGGCCACATCCACGGCCTCTTTGCCGTCCACCGCTTCCACCACCTGATAGCCGCTCATCTCCAGTAACCTTCTCATCATAAAGCGGTTATCTGCGAAATCTTCAACCACAAGGACTGTTAACTGCGCTTTTCCGTTCTCTTCCATTCACAGCCTTCCTGTCAACGAGGGGAAATATTTAGATAGCTCACGCCTGCCGCAGAACGTATCACTAGCAAACACTCGGATTTTTTGTTAAGATGCCGCATCGAAACGCAACACAAAAAGCCGCATCGTTCGGGTTCAATTCGCATGGAGGGCGCGGCCTGACCACCTCCACGCGAGACGGCAGAGACACCCGACGTGCGAGCCTTGTGAGCAAAATGAAGCCGATAAAAGCAACAACACACGACACGGATGCACTGATCGAGTTGGGACGCGCCTCCGTGCAGATCGTCCACGACCTGAAAAATCAGGTTAACGGTCTCAAACTCTATGCCACATTTTTGCGCAGGCGCATGGAGAAGAGCGAGCGCCCCGCAGACGAACTCGAAACCATCAACAAGATCATGGCCGGATTGGAGCGCACCGCCGCCGACATGAACACGCTCGTGCGCTTCGGCCGCCCGCTCGAACTCCAACGCCAGCCACGCCTCGACCTCGCCGCCCTGCTCGCCTCAGCCACCGAAGGCGACTTCGCCCCGCAGGCCGAGCACGACGGCGCGTATCGCGGCGACTTCGACGCCCCTCTTCTCTCCGACGCGCTCAAAAACGTACACGCCGGCGCGCGTGCGCTGGTCGCTAAAGATGCCGCCCCGGATGTCAACCTGCTCCGGCCGGAGACCGCAGACAAAGGGGCGAACCCGGCCGCCCTCATCGAATGGCGTGGCATCAGGGACGCCGGCGACACCGATATTTTCAACAGTTTCAACGGGGGCGCGGGTTTGCGCCTCGCGCTCGCCGCCAGAGTTATTCAAGCGCACGGCGGCACAGTCGAACAGGCCGCGGACGCCCTGCGCGTCCGGCTGCCACTCAGAAAGGATGAGGGATGAGGGATGAGGGATGAATTAAGAGAAGCTCTCAATCTCTTGAATGCTTTCTTTCATCCCTCATCCCTCATCCCTCATCCCTCATTCTTACCGAGGAGAGCAAAAGGTGGATCGTAAAGACGTACGCATTTTGGTGGTTGACGACGAGGCGATGATGGCCGACTCGCTCAAGCAGAATCTGGTCGAGGAAGGCTACACGGTGGACACAGCCCTGACGGGCGCGGACGCCATCGAGTTGTTCGACCGCGGCGGGCATCACGTGGCGATCTGCGACGTGCAGCTCCCCGACATGGACGGCCTCGAAGTCCTGCGCCACATCAAGGACGCGCAGCCCGCGTCGGAAGTGATCGTGATGACCGGCTTCGGCACGGTGCAACGCGCCATCGAAGCGACGAAGGCGGGCGCGTTCTGGTTTCTCGAAAAGCCTTTTGAGTTCGAGGTGCTCCTGCCGCTCATCGAACGCGCCGTCCAGCACCGCGAGCTGATCGTCGAGACCGAGACGATGCGCCGGAACCTTTCGACGCGCACAGAGTATTTCAACATCATCGGTGCGTCGCGCCAGATGCAGCAGATTTACGAGACGATTGAATCGGTCGCCAAGTCCGACGCCAACGTGCTCATCGTCGGCGAGTCGGGCACGGGCAAAGAGTTGATCGCCAATGCCATCCACTACAATTCCCTGCGCGCCAAAAAGCCTTTCATCAAAGTGAACTGCGCCGCGCTGCCCAAGGAACTGATCGAATCCGAACTCTTCGGCCACACGAAGGGCGCGTTCACCGGCGCGCACGCAGACAAGGACGGTCTCATCCAACACGCAGCGGGCGGCTCGCTCCTGCTCGACGAAATCGCCGAAATGCCCGTCGAGTTGCAGCCGAAACTCCTGCGCGTATTGCAAGAGCGCAGCTATCGCAAGATCGGTTCGGAGCGCACCTACGCCGTCGATTTCCGGCTCATCTCCTCAACCAACCGGCCGCCCGCAGACGCCATCCGCGACGGCCTCCTGCGCGACGATCTCTTCTACCGCATCTCGACCATCACGATCCACGTGCCCCCCTTGCGCGAACGCACCGAAGACATCCAACTGCTCGCCGAGCACTTCTTCAAGATGTACGCGCGCAAGTATCAACGCCCGATCACGGGCATCTCGCAGGCCGCCTACCAGCGCCTTTTCTCGCACGGCTGGCCGGGCAACGTGCGCGAGTTGCAGAACGTGCTGGAGCGCGCAGTGCTTCTGGCGAAGGCCAACAAGATCGAGCCGGTTGACCTGCCGTTTGAAAACGGCAACGTGCCGGAGCGCGCGGCACAGGGCGCGGCGTGGGACGTGCCGCCCAACCTCACGCTCGAAGAGATCGAGAAACTCGTCATCGAAAAGACGCTCCAACGCACCGGCGGTAACAAGCAGGCGGCGGCCAACCTCCTCGGCATCTACCGCCCGCGCCTCTACTCGAAGATCAGGAAGTACAACATAGACATCGGCGCGCTCGTCACGCCCTAGAAGAAACGGAGAAAGGGTTAGGGGTCAAGGGAAAGGGTAAAAAGCCGTAAGCAAAGCGGGG
>DASVPS010000243.1:0-5151 GCA_036389555.1 Pyrinomonadaceae bacterium | reverse complement strand
AGATCAAATCCAGCCGTCGTGAAAGTCAGACGGTAAAGTGTGCCGCGCGGTGAAAGCCTGTTGCGCCTCAGTCTGTATCAGGCGCTACAGTCACATCCAGACGACGCCTTTCCGTCTCGAAGACTTCTTTGCGGCGTTCCGATTTGGAAAACAGGAGACGTTTCGCCGGCGCGCTTGAGCACACGATTGTCGCAGGCCGGACGTTCGCCACGTCTTCCCCGCACGCCCTCCGCGCGGAAGAAGCGATGCCCGCCGACCCCACGCAACTTTTTACACGTGCGCGGGTACGCGGGGTTTACGTCATGATTATTGCGCCTGTTAAATTGGTGCGCCGCCCAGTCGAACCTCACCCCGACGCGGCGCGCTCTTCCGTAAATCTCACAACCAGTAAGGAGAAAATCTCATGTCTTCTTCGCGCCTCACCGGCCAGTCCACCGGACTGGCTCTCTGTCTCTCGATCTTGTTGTTCTGTTTTGCCGCGCCCGGCAAACCCGCCGTCGCTTTTACCAACAACGATAACTTTGCCAACGCGGAAACCATCGTCGGCAGCACCGGAAGCCTGACCGTCTATAACGACTACGGGACTTTAGAGTCCGGCGAACCGAACCACGCCGGGCACGGCGTAGGGTGCTCCGTCTGGTATCAGTGGCAGGCCACGGCGAGCGGCAACGTGACCTTCGATACGTCGGGCAGCCACATGGATACCGTGATCGGAGTCTATACCGGCAGCACCCTCTCAACCTTGAACGAAGTCGCGAGCGACGACGATACGGGCTACGATCTACACGGCAGCGTCACCTTCAACGCGACGCTGAACACCGTCTATTATATCGCTCTGGATGCGTATGAATGGATGGGCTGCCCCGGCGTGATGTCACTCAACTGGCATCTCGGCGGCGCGACTCCGACGCCTACTCCGGCCACGTCGAACCGCATCGCCTTCAGCGCGGATCGCGGGGCCATGACCGGCGTTTACGTGATGAACGGCGATGGCGCCGGGCAGACGCGCCTGACGGACAAAACGGCCTACAACCTTGGAGCCGTCTGGTCTCCGGACGGAACCAAGATCGCCTTCAACAGCTACCGCGACGGCCAGTCGGAGATATACCTGATGAACGCCAACGGCTCGAACCAGACCCGTCTCACCACCTCCGCCATCGGGTCTTACCAACCGGCGTGGTCGCCCGACGGTACCAAGATCGCTTTTCGCGGCTACGACTCGCAGGCCAACTCAGACATCTACGTCGTGAACACAGACGGAACCGGCCTGACCAATCTCTCCAACGACCCGTGCGGCTGCTCTTACACGCCAGCATGGTCGCCCGACGGCACACAGATCATGTTTATGATCGAGGACGACTACACTTCGCGCATCTATGTCATGGACGCCGACGGCTCGAACCAGACGCAACTCACGAACGACATCGAATACGCGGCGGCTTGGTCGCCCGACGGCACCAGGATCACTTTCGTCAGCGAGCGCGACGGCGCGCCGGAAATCTACGTCATGGACGCTGACGGCTCGAACCAGACCAACCTCACCGACACTTACAACGTGCTTCCCTACGCGCCCTTCAACGATGCGCCCGCCTGGTCGCCCGACGGCACGAAAATCGCCTTCTCCAGCGACCGCCACGGTCAGGTCGAAGTTTATGTGATGGACGATGACGGCAGTAATCTGGCGCGCCTCACCAACTCCTCCGGCTCCGACGAGCCTCGCTGGTCGGCCGACGGTTTGAAGATCATGTTCACTACCATCCGCGACGGCAATCAGGAGATTTATTCGATGAACCCTAACGGTACCAGTCAGGTCAACCTCACGAACCGCCCCGGCTACGATAGTCAGGCCGGCTGGCAGCCTGCGCCCTGACGGCCGCCGCACAAGAGGGAGGTGCGCGACGAAATTGTCAGTTCGGATATAAGTGAGAAGCCCCTCCCTGAGCATCAACAACTCAGGGAGGGGCTTTGCTCATAAAGCGATAGCGCACCAAAAGAAAATAATCCAACCCCACTTCCGGTTTATGCCCGAACTGTAGGTTCGTGCATAAATTGAGAATTCCCGCCACCAACTATCAACAACTTACAGAAATAATTCGCTCATAAAGCGAGAAAGTATTCGGGCATAAAGTGTGAAAATCTGTTATTTTTCGTGCATATAATGAGAATTAGTTAGGAAGGAAGCAGTATAGAAGTTTGCGGGCACGGGTGGAGGTTGTGGTTGTATGGCTAAGGGAAAGTTGCCCCGGCTGACCGAGGCGCACATACGTAATCTTGCCACTGCGCCGAGCTTCGAGCGCGGCCAAAACTACTACCGTGACGGAGCTGTTCTAGACCCTATCTGCCAAGAGTCGCACCTGCGCGCCCAGTGCGAAGGCTCAGACTATGAGCCATATCAAGTCAGCGTGACGCTCGGCAAAGAAGGCATCGCAGAAACTTCCTGTACATGCCCTTATGACTATGGCGGCATCTGCAAGCACATCGTCGCCCTGCTGCTGACATACATACACAAACCACAGTCATTCCGTTTCATACCGCCACTCGGCAAGTTGCTCGCTGGGCGCAGCCAGGAGGAACTCATCACCCTCATCGGCGAGATGATCAAGATAGAGCCAGAATTGCTGTCGCTGGTTGAACTCTCTATCGCAACCGAAGAAGCCCGGCAAGGCCAGCCGTTGGATGTGACGGCGTATCGCCGTCAGGCGCGGCGGGCGCTGCGACACGAGCACCTGCACATGGTAGAGAAAGAATTGCGAGCGTTACGAGAACTGGCCGCCCGTTCGGCCAAGGGTGACAACTGGCTGAACGCAGGCGCGATCTATTACGCGGTTCTCGACGAGACGGTTCGCGGCTACGAAGACCTATTGTGGGAAATGGATGAGGACGGTGATCTCGCCGTCCTGATTGACGAGTTCGCGCTGGGGTTGAGCCAGTCTCTCAAGAAAAGTAAGGCCGACGACCAGACGCGCCGGGCGTGGCTGGGGGCACTCCTGGAGGCGGAACTGACCGACATTGAATTGGGTGGGATTGACCTCGCGCCGAGCGCCCGCGAGGCGGTTTTAGAACACGCCAGTGATGAGGAGTGGGCGTGGATTGAGGAGCGTCTTAGCGCCGCCATATCGAAGAGCCGCAACTGGGGGCGAGAAGCCCTAATGAGGTTCTTAGCCGCGAGGCAGAAGCGGCATAGGCGCGCTGGCGCAGGCAAAATAGCCCAAAAGAAATGATTGGGCGGGTAATAAATCGCG
Organism: Pyrinomonadaceae bacterium; assembly: GCA_036389555.1. GTDB lineage: Bacteria > Acidobacteriota > Blastocatellia > Pyrinomonadales > Pyrinomonadaceae > JAIVJZ01. The sequence goes on along the minus strand of DASVPS010000243.1, from coordinate 1,909 downwards.
TCACCGAAAGGACATGATAGGCAGACATGAAATGGAACAGGCAGACCGACAGAAGACGCTAAAGGCAGTCCTGCATTATTTCTATCAGGATAATACAAGGTCTGGCTCACATTGCCGCTACAGCCTGCAATATCACCTCGTCTGGATTCCGAAATACCGCCTGATCTGGTTTTGCACTTTTAACATTTTGCACTTAATGCGCGAACCAACATTTCGACGATAGCCTAACAGCCTAAACGCTGTCGAGTTTTCACTTGCTGAATGAATGCTCATTCAGTATGATGGATGGCCTCGCATGAGACTTTTGGAGAAAGGTTTTTCCCCTATGCTTCGGATCGAACGAGCGGCCGTGTTGGGCGCGGGCACGATGGGTGCGCAGATTGCGGCGCATCTGGCGAACGCCGGAATTCCCGTCCTCCTGCTGGACATCGCGCCGCGCGAACTGACGCCGGATGAGCAGGCCAAGGGCTTGACCTTGGACGCGCGCGCCGTGCGCAACCGCATCGCGCAGGGCGGACTCGACGCGGCGAAGAAAGCCCGCCCCGCAGCCTTCTTCACGGCCGACCGCGCGGCGCTCGTCACGGTCGGCAATTTTGAAGACGACATGGCGCGTCTCAAAGATTGCGACCTCGTCATCGAAGCGGTCGTCGAGAATCTGGAGATCAAGCGAACGCTCTACGCGCAGGTTGAAGCGAACCGGCGCGCGGGTTCGGTCATCGCATCGAACACGAGCGGCATCCCGATTCGCGCCATCGCCGAGGGCTTCTCGGAAGATTTCCGCGCGCACTTCCTCGGCATACACTTCTTCAACCCGCCGCGCTACCTGCACCTGTGCGAACTGATCCCGACCGAATGGACGCGACCGGAAGTGGCCTGCGCCGTCTTCGGCTTCCTCGATCAGAGACTCGGCAAGGGCGTCGTCATCGCGAAGGATCGCCCGAACTTCATCGCCAACCGCATCGGCACTTACGGCGCGCTCGTCTCGATCAAGACGATGCTCGAAGACGGCTATACCATCGAAGAGGTTGACAAGATGACGGGGCAGGCCGTCGGCCGCCCGAAGTCGGCCACCTTCCGCACCTTCGACATCGTCGGCCTCGACGTGTTCGCGCACGTCGCGAAAAATCTCTACGAGGCTGTGCCCGAAGATGAGGAGCGCGAGGTGTTCGTCGCGCCGGAATTTTTGCAAGGGATGATCGGGCGCGGCATCCTCGGCAACAAGACGAAAGGCGGCTTCTACCGCAAGCAAAAAGGCGCGGGCGAGAAACAGGAAATCTGGACGCTCGACCACGCCTCGCTCGAATACCGCCCCGCCGAGAAAGTGAAACTGCCCGCGCTGGAAATGGCGAAGAACGTCGAAGACGTGGGCGAGCGCATCAAGGTTCTGGTGTGGTCGAAGGATCGCGTCGGCGCGTTTTTGTGGAAAACGATCTCGCGTACGCTGCGCTATGCGGCGAACCGCATCCCGGAGATCGCGAACAATGTCGTGGATGTGGATCGCGCGATGCGCTGGGGCTTCAACTGGGAGTTGGGCGTCTTCGAGACATGGGACGCTATCGGGGTGGAAAAATCGGTCGCACGCATGCAGGAAGAGGGCGAGCGGGTTCCTCTGAATGTCGAGCGCATGCTGCACGCGGGCGCGAAGAGTTTTTACAAGACGGAGGAAGGCAAGCGTTTCTACTTCGACTTCATCACGCTCGAATATCAGCCGGTGAACGAACCGCCGGGCGTGTTGATCCTGAAGTCTGTGAAAGACCGCACGGGCGTCGTCAAGAAGAACGTGGGCGCGTCTTTGATAGACATCGGCGACGGCGTGGCGTGCCTGGAATTCCACTCGAAGATGAACGCCATCGGCGGCGACACGATCCAGATGATCAAACAGTCGCTCGCCGAAGTAGAGAAGAATTTC
>DASVPS010000242.1:0-12929 GCA_036389555.1 Pyrinomonadaceae bacterium | reverse complement strand
CCTCCTTGAGATATTGAGACATAGCGTACTTCGCTCAGCAGGTTGAACAGACGGGACGGCGAGCACGTGATAACGGCTGACCTCTTTTGAGAGTCGTTAATTGAATGGTGCCGCCATCCTACCGAACCCCATCATGCGCCGTGACGATAAGTCACCACGGATGGGCGCGAATAGAGTGGTGAGACAAGCCTCGCTGAGATAGAGGACAGGTATGTCAGGAGGAGCGGGAAAGAAAATGCTTGACGCAGGGTTGCCGCTTCATAGAGCCGTTATAAGCCGCGAGGCAGAATCCTCACCGCCCACGAAATTTGTAATAGAATTCGTTGCCGGACTTGAGTTAAAGCGTTCGTAAAAAACCTGCATCTGAATGGTAGCCATGTCATCTTCATGCACCCTTGAGACCGCCGCTTCTATCTTCGTTCACCATTGTGGTGACTGGGCACGTCCATCCTGGAGAGCCTTTGCGCCTGCCCTGCTGCTGCTTGCCGCGTGTGTGCTGACGCCAGCTCAAGTTCCCGCGTCGCCTGCCGACGCGGCGGGGCGCGCGGGCAGCGTCACCTCGCGCGCCTCCGCGATAACGGTTCAAGTGGGCATTGAGACTTTTCTCGCCCACGTGCCACGCGCTCTCCGGGGAAAGCGGGTTGGACTGATCACCAACCACACAGGGATTGACCGTTCGAGGACGCCCGATATCGATCTGATCGCAAAGCACAAGGAGTTGAAGCTGGTCGCCCTGCTGGCACCCGAGCACGGCATACGCGGCACGGCGGAGGCGGGTGAGCAGATCGTAGACGAAACCGACCTCAAGACGGGCGTCCCCGTCTACTCGCTCTACAAGACAGAGGATCGCGGCCCCACGCCGGAGATGCTCAAGGACGTCGATGTTCTGGTCTACGACCTACAGGAGGTCGGGGGTCGCACGTGGACCTACGTGTCCACCATGGCCTTGGCGATGCAGGCCGCCGCGAGAAAGGGAATCCCGTTCGTCGTCCTGGATCGCCCCAATCCCATCGGGGGAGATATTGTCGAAGGCGCGCTGCTCGATCCCAAATTCAAGTCGTTCGTCGGGATGTACCCCATCCCGGCGCGTCACGGGATGACGGTCGGCGAGCTTGCCACTCTCTTCAACCGGAAGTACGGCATCGGCGCGAATCTCATCGTCGCACGTGTGGCGAACTGGCGTCGCTCGCAGTGGTTCGACGAGACCGGGCTGCCGTGGGTGAACCCCTCCCCCAACCTTCGCTCCTTCGCCGCGTTGATGAGCTATCCCGGGTCGGTCTACTTCGAGGGCACTAACCTGACCGAGGGCAGGGGCACCGACCGGCCTTTTGAGCAGATCGGGGCACCCTGGCTGGACGCGCAGAAGGTCGCCCGGGTAATGAACGAGCGACGACTCCCAGGCGTCCGTTTTGAAGCCATTACGATGACGGTATCGCCGACGGCCGCCAAGCATAAGGGGCAGACTATCCCGGCGATCCGCTTCGCCATCACCGACCGGCAGGCGTACCGGCCGGTCCGCACGTCGCTCCTGCTCATCGACGAGATCCGCAGGCAGCATCCGCGCGATTTTGCCTGGACGGCGACGATCGACCGCCTCACGGGATCGGACAAGGTCAGGCTTGCCATCGAAGGCGGTCAGCTTCATCCCCTCCTGGAAGAGTGGGACCGCCAGGCCGCTGAGTTCCGTGCGAGTCGCAAACCTTTTCTGCTCTACCCCTAATCTATCCGACAGAGTTTTCGCGAGCGCGCGTGGTCTCAAATGGGTCTTAGACGCGGCGACGAAGATCAGCGGGTAGTGTTGTAAAAATTTCCATGCCACCCAATATATTGGGACAGATGAATCACCTCATTCGTTGCATATCGCGACTAAAATATTTTTTGCCACCCTACCAGAAATAATCAAAGCTGTCCGGGAAGATGGAAGGAAAAGACCAACACCTGCGTCTAATGTCTGAACGCTAACTTGACGGGTCAAGTCCTCTGCAAAAAGGTTGTGTATGAACAAGCTCGTTGCTGTCTCGGTCATCTGGGTGCTGGCGATGCTGACTCCGAGTTGTCAAGCCCAACTCCGACATGGCATCCAGTCCCAAGCCCCCCTCTTCACACCCGCCCCAGACTCACCGATCAACATTGGGAGTCGTCCCAACGACATCTCTGTCGCTGACTGGAACAGGGATGGGAAACTGGATGTCGTCACCTGTAATGACGGAGATACTGTAACGGTCTTGCTGGGTAATGGACGTGGCGGTTTTACGCCCGCGCCGGGCTCACCGATTAAGTCGGCAGCACACTTTATCGGCGTCGGCGATGTGAACAATGACCGCAACCCGGACCTCGCCCTCACGCACCATGACAGCTTCGGAGTGGTGGTTTTATTAGGCGCGGGCGACGGTAGATTCTCCCCCACCCCCGGCTCACCTTTCGCCTCCCATCAAGGCGCCACGCCACACAACCACGGCCTCGCCCTCACTGACATCAACTCGGACGGACACCTCGACATCACCACCTCTAACCAGAATGACAACAGCGTCTCGGTCTTGTTAGGCAATGGCAGAGGCGTCTTCACGCCCGCTGCCGGGTCTCCCTTTGCCGTCGGACGTGCGCCATACCCTCATTCGGTAGGTGATGTGAACGGGGATGGCAAACTCGATATTGCCACCCCGAATGTCGGCAGCAATAACGTGACCGTTTTGCTGGGCGATGGGCGTGGCGGCTTCATGCCTGCGGCGAACTCACCCTATGCGGTCGCAACCCGTCCGTATTACATTGCCATTGGAGACGTAAGTGGCGACACAAAACCTGATCTCGTCACGACCCATGATGACATCAACCTGATGACCACCTTGTTGGGTGACGGGCGCGGAGGATTCACTGCCGCGCCATCCTCGCCGTTCGACCTCGGGCGTCGTGCGTATAAGCTTGTGACTGCCGATGTCAACAGAGACGCGCGGATGGATCTGGTCGTTGGAACTGAGGGCAGCGATTCCGTGGCCGTGTTGTTGAGTAATGAACGGGGCGGTTACACGCCAGCCGCCGGCTCCCCGTACGCGGCCGGCAGGAATCCGCGAGTCGCTATTGGCGATGTGAACGGCGACGGCAAACCCGACATCATTACAGCCAATAACGGGTCTAACAATCTGACCGTCTTATTAGGTAAGTAGTCAGCCCAGCAGGATCAGCTCTGACCAACTTTTTGAGGTAGGGTTGCAAAAACATTCAGACTACACAAGATATTGAGGCTGCAGATGACTCTTAAACACAACTAATTGCGGCCAGAATATTTTTTGCAACACTACCCTTGCCTGTACCTGCTCATCCTCACGCCCGCTTAATCTCAGCGCGAGTGTCGGGGTGCGATCCTCCCCAGAGGCATCACACGTGGCAGAGCGCCAATGCCCCGAGAGGGTCTGCTGATTCGTGGGAAGTGATGACGCATCCGCGACCGGTGAAGCCACGGGCGGCCGTGCGGGTGGCCTCCTAACCTCGCGCGCCCGTGCAATCCCCGATGCCCGAAGGGGAAGACGGTGACGATGTGGGCGGGCGGCGCGTAGAAGTAGGGATAGTAGTTCGGGGATGCGTACACAGGCCCGTAGGCCGACTCCTGCTGCGACAGGCTATGGCTCAGTTCGCTCAGTTCCATCCTGACGTTCACAAGCTCAGACCTCAGAGCTTCCAGTTCCGCCTGCATCCTCTCTTCCTGCATCCGCTGCGCCCACGCGCTCAGCCAGCGATCCTGCTCCTCGATGCGCTGTCGCATCTCCTGCCTGGAAGGCATGCCGCGCTCATGCCGCGTGCGCTCGTACTCTGCTTCCTGCGCCTGGCGCGTCAACCGTGTGGGCTCAAGTTCCTTATTGGTGACGACTTTCCTTCCGGCGGTGCGTTCCGCCTGCAAGGCTTCCGTCGCTCGCGACGGGGCGGCGGCGGGCGTTCCCTCTTGCTCCCGCTTCATCCTCCGCGTGAAGCTTCCTGACGGCTCGTTGTTCGCTTTCTCGGTCGCCGCGACATCGACGTTCGACAGCCACACTGTGACCCAATAGCCCGGCGACGCCTCGTAGGTGATCGCCGTCGGCGACACCTTAAACTTATCGGAGACGGTGATGAGACGGCCGCTGCGCAGGACGATGGTGTAGGCGGTCGCCACGATTGGGAGCATGAAGAAGAGCAGAACTGCAAGTCCGGCATGAAATAAACGGCCGGACGAAACGTTACATCTGTGTGTGGGGCGACGTGCGAGGATTTTGGGTGACATTACCGGATAACCCCCTCTGGGAATGAATGTTTGCGCGGATTATAGCACACGGCGAAAGGTCACTGAGTTTGTGCTGTTCGAAGCTCTCAAGAGAACCCCATACAAATTTGGGCAATAATGCAATGAATATAGCCGACCCACTATGAGCATGAGCCGCGGAGAGCGAAGGATGAGTTGCGCGGCAGATGACAGCCTAAGTTGTGGTTTCTGCATCAAATGTGAGTCCTGCAACACTAACTCCGTTGGCGAATTATAGATGGCGGGAAAATTCTCGCGACGCTGCCCGGCAGTTGTCGCGCCGGGATGGTTCGGGATTTACGTCGTCAGGAGTGTTAAATCGCATGCAAATTCAAAATCATGTACGCGGCACTCGCAAAGCAGACGGTCAGGGCTTAATCACACAAACCGGTGCCCTCTACATCGGGGCTGCCTTAGATACCGCTATGCACGCCCTGCACAGCTATAAAATCTATATCGCCATACGGGGCACGTTCGACCTGCACTTGACCAACAGGCCGACTATCTCTTCCTGTGAGGCCGCATTAATCTCGCCCGATAGACCCCACCGTGTGGAGAGTCGTGGCGCCGCGCTCTGCGTGTTCTACCTGATACCGGAGACGGAGGAGGGGCGGAGGATTTCCAGATTTTTCCACGGCAAAGAGGCTGCCTCGCTTCCCGCGGGAACCGCCCTAGCTTTACTGCCTCGTCTGCGCAGTTATTTCAATAACGGTTGCAGCGTCGAAGAGGCTGGAGAAGTGAGCCGTGAACTCTTTAATGTTTTGGCGCCCCGCGCCGGGATGGCGACGTATCAGGACAAGCGCATCATACTTGCGCTCGAATACATGAACTCAAACTTATCTGACCGCATAACCGTCGCCGACGTGGCGGCGATGGTTGCGCTTTCCCCGAGTCGCTTCGAGCATCTATTCCGTCACCACGTCGGAATCCCCATCAGGCGATACCTGCTCTGGGCGAGGGTGCGCGAGGCGCTCAAGTTGATGGTTCACGACAGTCCCCTGACACAAGTGGCGCAAGCCGCGGGCTTTTTCGATTCGGCACACTTCAGCCGGACCTTTCGCCAGATGATAGGAGTTGCGCCATCCATGCTCCTGCGGAACGCAAACCTGTTCGGGGACGACGCCGAAACTAAGCGCGCAGTCCAAGACCGGTGGGCGAGCCGCAGGTTTGAATGACGAATCCAAATCTTTGAATGATAAATCCACGCCTATAGCACTCCGCGACTCTTTCCAGCCTGACTCACACGATAAATGGCGCGACGACCCGGCAGAATAGCAGGTTCGTACAAGCGTCGTCCGTGACTTCGGACTACACTCCTGCCAACCCCAGACGATAACGATGCTCCTTAGCCGAAGAAGGCCGCAAAGGAGTTCAATACGTTGAAACCCTCTCTCACTGCTCCCGGCAACCAGGTTGATCGGGACAGGATTCTTCCCGAAGAGAAACACGTATGACGGCGCGGCTCACGCTTGACGTTGATACGCTATAGCCCTCTGCGCTTTTTTCTCATCCGGCACGACAGCAGGTAAACAGTCGGCCTCGATACCGGCATCGACGGTTAACAGCGCTGGCCGATTCCGCAGAAGTTTTATAAGTCAGGACCTAAGCCGTGCGGCGCGGAAGGATGCATCCTTCCGGCGAGAGTATGAGCTTCTCCGCATTTCTGTCTGACGCAGGAAATGCGGATGAGTTCGCGTCCCTCCATGAGACCCTTAGATAAGGAGTTGCACCATGATTACCCCTTCACGCAGGACTCAAACTACGCCCGACAACCTCTCTACTTCCGCTCTGATCCGCAGATGGGCTGCGCGTCGTAAGAACGCCGCAGGCCGCGCCGCGTCGCGGCTCAGGGGTTGTCTGCCGCGCGCATTCAGCATCCTGATGACGCTCTGCCTGCTCACGACCTCGACGCCCGCCGCCCCGCAGGTCGCGGCACAGGTGGCGACGGGTTTCGCAGCGGACGTGAACTTCTGGCGCATCTCAGGCGCGGCCACCGAGTTGCTCTCGCGTCTGCGCGGGCGGCCTGCCGTGGCGCAGAAGGGGCAGGCCGAACGCGACGCGCTGGTCGCACGCATCACGATCAGCCCCGGCGACGTGACCATTCGCACCGGCGAGCGGATGATGTTTGCGGCCCTCGCCTACACCCGCGATGACGTGCCCGTCGGCGGCGTCAGGTTCGAGTGGCGGGCGCAGGATTTGGCGCGCGGTCGCGGCAAACAGGTCAAACGCTCAGGCGAGTTCGTCTCGCAAGTTCCGGGCAAGTTCCGCGTGACGGCCGAGGGCGCGGGCAGCCGCGCGCAGGTCTTGGTAACGGTCGTCGGCGATGACGGGCGAACCGAACCGCGCGGCGGCAAATTCCCGAAGCGCGACGAGAAGCCCTTGAAGGTGGAGAAGTATTCGACGCGCGATGTCCCCGCCGAGGAGAGTTCGTCCCGCCCGTCGAAGCGTCGAGACGCGCGCGCGGACAAAGGCGGCGCGCGCAGAAGAGACCGCAGCGGCGCGGGCTTGGTCGCCGCTTCCTACGCGCATGCCGCCGCGCCTGCTGTCGCCCCCACCTACTTCATACAGACCGACTGGGACTCGACGAACTACACCACGGCCGACAGCCCGCGCAACCGGCGCGGCGACCCGACCGAGCGCGCCGAGGACGGCGGCGCGGGCAGCGGCAACTTCCAGTTAGGGGCTCCCGTCACGAACATGCCCGGACGCGGCCTCAGCATCCAGCTCAAGCTTGCCTACAACGCGCACGTCTGGAACAAGTCCGGCTCAGAGGTCAGCTATGATCTCGACCGCGACTGGCCTGCGCCGGGCTGGTCGCTCGGCTTCGGCAAGCTCATTAAAGTTGATAACCGCAGCATGCTCATCGACTCCGACAACACGCGCCATTCGTGGACGGGCACTGTCAACACCTACAGTTGGGGGCAGACCTTCAACGGGCGCACGACCGACGGAACCTTCATCGACTACACGCACAACGCCACGACCGCCGGGGTCATCACGACGGGCATGGCGAGTTACCCGAATGGCACGGTCATCAACTTCGCCGCGCCCGGCAACAACGCCGTCTACCCGACGCGCATCACCGATCCCAACGGCAACTACATCACCATCACCTATCGCAACAACTCCGGGCCGCAGATCGAGTCGGTCACCGATTCGATGGGGCGTCCCATCCTTTTCCACTACGACGCCTCCGGGCAACTGACCGCCATCTCGCAGCCGTCCGACATCTTCGGCAACAGCCGGACGCTGGTGCGCCTTCACTATCGGACGCTGACGCTCGACGCCACCTTCTCCGGTCTCACCGCCAAGATACGCAGCAACCCCGTCAAGGTGATCGACGCGCTCTATTACCCTTCGACGTGCACGGGCTACTGGTTCGGCGACGCGGACTCTTACTCTTCTTACGGCATGATCGCCAAGGTGCAGGAGCAGCGCGCGATGACGCTGACCGCCGCCTCGCTCAACGATCAGGGAACGATCACGCCCGGCGCTGTCTTGAACCAGAAGGTTTATAACTTCCCGCTCACCTCGGCCTACATCGGCGACGTGCCCACCTACACGACGCTCACGGAGACGTGGGCGGTCTCCGACGTTCCGAGCGCCGTCACGAACTACGACGTGCAGCAGTCTGCCAACCCGCGCGTCACCACCATCACCCAGCCCGACGGCACGCGCAACGTTCAATACTCTTACAACGCCCCGAACCATTTCACCGACGGGCTTGTCTATCAGGACGACACGTTCGACCCGGCGGGCAAACTCCTGCGCCGCTCGCAGGCCACGTGGGAGCAGGGCGACTACGAATCGGTGCGCCCGGTGCGCAACACCGTGACGGACGAGAACGGGCAGACGACGGTTGAAGAATTCGTCTATGCCGCCAAGTACAATCAAGTCGTCATGGTCAACACCTACGACTATGGCGGGACGCGCCTGAAGCGCAGTACCATCACCGAGTACAACAACGACCCGGCCTACATCAACCGCCACATCTTCAGCCTCGTCAAGAGCGCGACGGTCTACCCCGGCGATTCCGTCTTCCCCGTCTCGCGCGCCGAGTACCAGTACGACGGGGCTGGCTCCACCCTGCAGGCGACGCCCGGCGTCATCATGCACGATCAGGCGTTCGACCCGTATGACCCGCAATACCTCGCCGAGAATTGCTACACGGTCTGCGACCCCTACGACCCGTACTGCTGGGAGGAGTGCTACGAGTACTACACGAGCGACTACAACCCCGCGACCGACTACCGCGGCAACCTGACGCGCGTGACCGAGTACATCGACCCTGCCAACAACGCCGGCCCCGTCGTTATGACTAAGAAATACGACGTGACCGGCAACCTCGTCGCCGTCTCGAACTCCTGCTGCGACGAGACGCGCTTCACCTACGGGTCTGACACTTACTACGCCTATCCATCGGCGCAGTCGAGCGGGTCTGCCGACCCGAACTCCTCTGTCCGCATCACCACCAGTTCGACCTACGATTTCTACAGCGGCTTGACGCTCTCGACCACCGACGCCAACGGGCGCGTGACACAGATCGCCTACGACGCGGCGTTCCGCCCGATAACGAAAACGCTTCCGACCGGCGGCTCCGTCACATACTTCTACGACGACAACAACGGCGCTTCCTCCGAGACGTACAAGCTCGCCGACGGCACGGTCACGTATCGCAACGGCAAGGCTTTCGACGGAGAGGGGCGGATTAAAACCGAGTACTCGCTCGGCGTCGGCGGCTACGATGTCGTGGAGACGCTCTACGACGCCTCGGGGCGAGCCTTCAAGCAGTCGCTTCCCTACCGCGCAGGTCAGCCCAAGTATTGGAACGAGACTTTCTATGACGCTCTCGACCGCCCGACCAAAGTGGTCGAATCCGACGGCAGCACCGAACAGAGCTTCTACAACGAGACCGCTCGCCCGCCGGGCGCTTCGACGGAGCCGGGCGAAACCGTGCGGACGGTAGACGCATGGGGCCGCGAGCGCTGGCAGCGCACCGACTCAAGCGGGCGACTCGTCGAGGTGGTCGAGCCTAACCCTTCGGGCAACGGCTCCGTCTTCGCCGCGGGCGCGCTCATCACCAGGTACTACTACGACACGCTCGGGCGGTTGAAGGAGACCGCGCAGGGAGGTCAGCGGCGACGCTTCCGCCACGACCCGCTCGGCCGTCTCACGCATCAGAAGTTGCCGGAGGCCAGCCCCACGCTCAACGACGCCGGTCAGTACGTCGGCGCGGCCGCAGGGCAGTGGAGCCAGGTGTATATTTACGACGACCGCTCCAACCTCGTATCTAAGATCGATGCGCGCGGCGTACGCACCGTCTTCAACTACAACAACGACCCGCTCAATCGTCTACAGTCCGTCGCCTACGACACGAGCGGCTTTGGCGACACGGCGAACCCCATCGTCGCCGCGCCCTCCGTCACCTACCAGTACGTCACCTCCGGCGACCTCTCGCGCCTGAGCCGCATGACCGTGCAGGGTGTGAGCACGCAGGACTATGGCTACAACACAGAGGGACACCCATCCAGCGTCACCCTGACGCACGCCAGCCGTCCCTCTCACCCGATGACGGTCGAGTATGTCTATGACACGCAGAACCGCTTGACCGATATACGCTACCCGACGCAGTACGGCACCAGTACGCCGAGGAAACTCGTCCACAGCGACTTCGACGCGGGTGGGCGACTCTCCGGCCTCAAGGTCGCCGGGGCCGACTACGCCTCGCAGATGACCTATGACACTGACAGCCGCGTCACCTCCCTGCTCGTCGGCCCCGCCGGGGTCAACCAGATAACGGAGACCAACGGCTTCGACCCACGCAACGGCATGCTCACCAGCCAGAAGGTGACGCGCGGCACGGCCACCTTGCTCAACCTCGGCTACGACTACGCGGGCGGCCCATCGCTGTGGCGCACCGGCCAGATTAAGAAGATCACCAACCACCTCAACGCAGCGAAGAACCGCATCTTCGATTACGACGCGCTGGGTCGTCTGGTGAAGGCCACGAACGGCTCGACGTGGGCTGAGCGTTACGCCTACGACCGCTACGGCAACCGCCTGACGGTCAGCGCCTCGGCCAACGTCGCGACCTACGCGCCCGCACGGCAGTTCGCTCCGCTGGCGGAGGTCGCGGAGGCGCGCGACCTGCGGCAAGACGGCGGCGGCCTCTCCGTCTCCGACTCTCCACCGTTTTCGCCTCTGGCCGACACGCGCGCGCCTGAGGTCGCCGCGCCGCGCCTCGTCGTCGCGGGAGATGCCCGCCGCGAGGCCGCTGCGCGGGATGCAGCAGCCGCGCCGCAGGCCGCGCCGCAACAGACCCCGACGCCTTCGCCCACGCCTGCGAAAACGATGCAGGTCGATCAGAGTCCCACCGTCGTGAGCCCGATAATCTGTCCCGACACAGACCCCGACTGCCAGCAGAACATGCAGCCGACGGCCGTTCCCGGTGGCCCATACACCGGGCAGTCCGGCGTCGCCATCCAGTTTAACGGCAGCGACTCCTACGACGACGACGGCTATATCACGAGCTACTCATGGACGTTCGGCGACGGCTCGACGGCCACAGGCGCGACACCGTCGCACGTCTACGCCGCGCCCGGCAATTACACCGCGACGTTGCGCGTGAGAGACAATGCGTTCACCTATAGCACCATCGTCTCGACGGCGGTCACCGTCACCAACCCGTCCGCCAACGGCGCGACCTTCATCTCTCACGACGTGCCGACGACGATGAACGCCGGACTCAAGTACACCGTCTCGGTGACGATGAAGAACACCGGCACGAAGACCTGGACGGCTGCCGACCTGCACCGTCTCGGCCCACAGAACCCGCAGGACAACAACACGTGGGGCGTGACACGCGTGAACGTGCCGATGACGGTCGCGCCTCACGGCTCCGCCGTCTTCACCTTCGTCGTGACCGCCCCTTCCGCGCCGGGCGCATACAACTTCCAGTGGCGCATGTTGCAGGACGCAGTAGAGTGGTTCGGCGACTTCACGCCCAACGTCGTCGTCAACGTCGCCGCGGCGGCCACGGGCAGTTGCACGGGAACCGTTCCCTGCGACGGTCTGGCGACGCTCTCCTACGACACCGGAACCAACCACGTCAACAGCGCGGGCTGGCTCTACGACGCTGCGGGCAATCAGGTACGCACGCAGTCTGTGGGCGGCTCGTGGCAGCGTTACCAGTACGACGTGGCCGGACGGCTCGCGAAGGTTAAGACCGATGCCGGGACGACGATCAACACCTACACCTACAACGCCAACAACCAGCGGCTCGTGACGCAGGAGGGCAGCGAGACCTCCAACGTCCGCACCTATTACGTCTGGGACGGCGAGAAGGTCATCACCGAGTACAGGGAGTCCGGCACCACCACTCCGTCGTGGGTGAAGAACTACATCTACCTGGGCGGCCGGCTGCTCGCGACGCAGCAACCCGGCTCCGTGGCGGGCACAGAGGCGGTCGCGTTCCACCACCCCGATCACCTCGGCACGCGCCTCGTCACCGATCCGGCCAACGGCACTCAGTATGAACAGAGCACCCTGCCTTTCGGCACAGGGTTCTCCGCCGAGACCACCGGAAACACCAACCGTCGCTTCACCAGCTATGACCGCAACCAATCGACGGGACTCGACTACGCGGTCAACCGCCACTACGACCCGGCGCAGGGACGCTTCACGCAGCCTGACCCGCTCGGCGTGCGCGCCAGCAACCTCAGCGACCCGCAGACCCTCAACCTCTATAGCTACTGCGGCAATGACCCGATCAACCGCGAGGACGCCGATGGGCTGCTCTTCGGCAAGCTCTTCAAGGGCATCGCCAAAGCGATTGGGTCTGTGGTTAAGGGAGCCGGAAAGCTGCTGAAGGCCATCGGCAAGGGCGTCAGCGCCGTGGCGACGGTGATGGGGAAGATTCTCCACAACCGCTGGGTGATGCTCGCCGTGGGCATCATGTCGTTCTTATTCCCGCCTATCGCGCTAATCTACCAGACTTTCTCCGACATCGCCTCGGCGCTCAAGCTGGTCGGACTCGTTTTGGAGCAGAGGTGGAAGGAGTTGGGCATGGCGCTCGTCTGGGCTGCGGCTGAGTTCGTCGCCACGAGGATAGTGAACTGGGGCATGGAGAAGCTTCAGAAGATGTTCCTCAACATCCAGATCGTGCCCCTGTCGAGTTGCATGAAACACGTGCTGTCACAGGTCGCCCCGGACGCCATCCCGCTGCTCGACGGCATCCGCCTGCACATGGGGCAGAAGAAAGGCAGTGGCGGGCTGACCTGGGGGAATGACATTGCCATCTTCGGCATGAAGTGGGAGGACAGGGGGAACCTGATGTGGGGTGGGGGGCTTACCCTTCTACGCCACGAAGTCCGGCACGTTCAGGCCAACAACCGCCCCGGCGGGAGGTACAGGTTCGGCATACAGTACCTCGGCGGGATGTTCGTCGCGATGTTCCGCGGGGGGCAACCTCTGGGAGAGAAGAACCCCATGGAGGCTCCGCATTACGCGGAGATGGACGAATTAGGGGTGAAACAGGTCACCCAAGTATTCAAGCTCGCCGTCGCCGCCGGAACCTGCCCGTAAGACTTGACCCATTGAGGCCACCCGCGCTCGTTTGAGCCTCCGGTGAAAGCGGCGAGCCGGTACAGTGTGACACTGTACC
>DASVPS010000241.1:0-3379 GCA_036389555.1 Pyrinomonadaceae bacterium | reverse complement strand
GACGGCCGCGGCGCCCGCCACCGCGACGGCGCACAACGCGCAACAGGCGGACATCGAAGGACTGCCCGCCATGATCGGCCGGCTCGGCGACAACGTGATGACGCTCGTTGACGCCAAGCTCGGTCTGGTCAAAGTCGAATTGAAGGAAGAGGCCGCCGCCTACGGCAGCAACATCGCGATGATCACGGTCGGCGGCGCGCTGGCCGCCATCGGCTTCGCGCTCCTGAACGTGGCGATTGCATTCTTCATGGCGCTGCTCTTCTTCTACTCTTTCACCCCGCCGATCAGTTACGCGCTCGGCTTCGTTGTGACGGGCGTGTTGTACCTCGTCATCGGCGGCATCCTCGTCGTCGTCAAGAAGAACCGTCTGGCCGCGATCAACCCCGCGCCGGAGAGAACCCTCGAGGAATTCAGAAAGGATAAACAATGGCTGAAGAAAGAACTTTAGGCACCGCGCGCGCGCCTGAAACGGATACCGCCGCCGACGACGAACTGACCAAGGTAGAACTTCAGCGTCGCATGGAAGAGGCGCGCGAATCAATCACGCAAACAGTCTCGGAGATCAAGGACACGGTGACAACTCAATACCAGAACGTCAGGGAATCCATCTCGCAATCGCTCGACTGGCGCGAGCAATATCGACGCCGCCCCGTCGAGTTCACGGTCGCCGCCCTCGGCGTCGGCCTTCTTGTCGGTTACAGCGTCGGCGGCGCGTTCAGCGGCGACGATTCCGAGATGCCCGAACGTTTCTACGAGTCGGAGGGCGACGATTACGATCTCGACGAAAGCCACGTCCGCACGCCGAACGAGCGCGCCTTCGCCCCGCAGGCCATCCTCGGCGGCGCTTACGGCTCGACGGCCTATGCGCAACCGCAACAGTCGCAGCCGCCCGCCGCTCGCAGCTACGAAGAGCAGTCTTCGGCCGGTTTCGCGGAATCGCGGCCGTCTTACAGCAGCGGCTACGAGGCGTCGCCCGCGTCGAACGAACCGGAGAAGCCCGGCCTCTTCGAGCGTTTCAAAGAGACGCCCGCTTACGACCGCTTGCAGGCCGAAGCGGCCACGCTCGGCAGTCGCTTCGTCGAGGAGCTTTCCAAGACGGCGCAGGCCGTCGTGCTGCCCGCGCTGCTCGGCAAACTCAAAGACCTGATCGGCATAGACCTCTCGACGCAGCGCGAAGTGGCGCAGCGCAGCAAGCTCGAACAGGAGGCGGCCACTTCCGGCGCGGCCACCACCCGGCAGACGCAAAGCAGTTCGGGTTCACCTTCTTGAAGCTATGCTCGTCGTAATCGCGTGCATTCAGGTTAGGAACACGAAGGGCGAGCACAGAATGCTCGCCCTTCGTTTATTATGCGCTGGCTGATAGCCTATTCGTACCACCTACGCGATGATTAACCATGAGCACCAGGGCAACAGATAACTCGACCTTAGACTCGCCGCGCGCCGGGGCGCTCACGACGCAGGCTGTCCGCGTCGAGATCATCCTCAACGCATCCGCCGGTTCCGGCGGACAGGATGCGGCGCGTGCGGCGCTCGCGGAAATCTTCGCGGCCGAAGGCGACATGGACGCGCACGTCTCACTCGCGGAGAGCGGCGCGGAGATCGTGGAACTCGCGCGCCGCGCCGCCTCGGATGCAGACGTGCGAATCGTCGTCGCGGGCGGCGGCGACGGAACGGTCAATGCGGTCGCCGCGGAACTCGTCGGCACGGACAAGGTGCTCGGCGTGCTCCCGCTCGGCACGCTCAATCACTTCGCGAAAGATTTGCGCATCCCGCTCGACCTCGAAGGCGCGGCGCGCAACATCGTCGAAGGCGAGGCCATCAGCGTAGACGTGGGCGAAGTCAACGGGCGCATCTTCATCAACAATTCGAGTCTCGGTCTCTACCCGTCAATCGTCCGCCACCGCGAGCAGCAGCAGGAGCGTCTGGGGCGCGGCAAGTGGTTCGCCGCCCTGTGGGCGACCGTCGAAGTCTTCCGCCGCTATCCGCTCTTCAGCGTGCGCCTCAGCGTGGACGGGCAGGACTTTCGCCGCCGCACGCCCTTCGTCTTCATCGGCAACAACGAATACCAGATGGACGCCTTCAACCTCGGCGCGCGCTCGTGCCTCGACGCGGGGCATCTCAGTTTGCACCTGACGCGCGACATCGGACGCTGGGGACTCGTGCGCCTCGCCGTCCGCGCTCTCTTCGGGCGACTGCGCGAGTCGAAAGATTTCGACGCGCTCTGCGCCAGAGAAGTCTGGATCGATACGCGCCGCACGCGCCTGCGCGTCGCCACGGACGGCGAAGTCTCCATCATGCGCTCGCCGCTCCACTATGCCGTCCGACCCGGCTCGTTGCGGGTCATAGCACCTAGAAGAAAGGATGAGGGATGAGGGATGAGGGATGAAAGGGTGACTATCAGAGCATCAAGGCTTCTCTTGTTCATCCCTCATCCCTCATCCCTCATCCCTTCTCAGTATGAGAACCATCGTACATCTCTCCGACCTGCATTTCGGGCGCATTGACCAGGCGATCATTGAGCCGCTGGCGCAGACGGTGGCGGAGATTAAGCCGGATGTGGTCGTTGTCTCAGGCGACCTGACGCAGCGCGCCCGCACGGAACAGTTTCAGGAGGCGCGCGAGTTTTTGGACGAGTTGCCGCACCCGCAGATCATCGTGCCCGGCAACCACGACGTGCCGCTCTACAACATCTTCCAGCGTTTCCTCGAACCGCTCGACAAGTACCGCCGTTACATCACCGACGACCTCGAACCGTTTCACGCCGACGAGGAGATCGCCGTGCTCGGCATCAACACGGCGCGCTCGCTCACGATCAAGGACGGGCGCGTCAACGAGGGACAGGTGGCGCGCATACGCGAACGCCTCTGCCCCTACGCCGACGAGGTGACGAAGTTCATCGTGACGCACCACCCCTTCGACATCCCCGAAGGCCACGAGCGCGAGGCAGACCTTGTGGGGCGCGCGCAGATGGCGATGCAGGCGCTGGCTAACTGCGGCGCGGACGTGCTGCTCTCCGGCCACCTCCACGTCAGCCACACGGGGCACACCGCCAAGCGCTACAAGATCAGCGGCTACTCCGCGCTCGTCGTGCAGGCCGGCACGGCCACCTCCACGCGCGTGCGCGGCGAGGTCAACTCTTTCAACGTCGTCCGCGTCGAGCACCCGTACATCGAGATCAAACGCCTCGCATGGCAGTCCGACCGCGCCGCCTTCGCCACGGCCTCCATCGAAAACTTCGTCCACACGCCCGAAGGCTGGGCGCGCCTCGCAGACGGCGCGGAGGCCGGCATCAACTGACGACGACTAAAGACGGCATCAACTGACGACAATTGACGACAACTACTGACGGCGCGGCACGTCGCGCCGCGTCCCCCTGACT
>DASVPS010000240.1:0-14681 GCA_036389555.1 Pyrinomonadaceae bacterium | reverse complement strand
CTCTCGGAGAAGTTGCCGACGACGTTCGCCAGCACGTTCAGGCGCCCGCGGTGCGCCATGCCGAGCGTTATCTCTTCGACGCCCTTCTCGGCCGCGCGCTCGACGAGTTGGTCTAAGAGCGCGATGATCGTCTCGCAGCCTTCGAGCGAGAAGCGTTTCTGTCCTAAATACTTCGTGTGCAGGAAGCGCTCGAACTGCTCGGCCTCGACGAGCTTGGCGAGCAATTGCTTCTTCGTCTCGGCCGGGAGCGGTTCGGGGTAGACGAACTCCTGGCGGATGCGTTCGCGGAGCCAGACTTTCTGCTCCTTGCTCTGGATGTGGCGGTACTCGGTGCCGACCTTGCCGCAGTAGGCGCGGCGCAGGATGTCGAGTATTTCGCGCAGCGTCGAACTCTCGTGCCCGCCCAGACCCCCCGTGATGAAGGTGCGATCCAGGTCCCAGATCGTCAGCCCGTAGGTTTCGAGGTCAAGTTCCGGGTGGTGGTTGACGGGCATCGCGTGGAGCGGGTCGATGTCGGCGATGAGGTGGCCGCGCACGCGGTAGGCGTTGATGAGTTCGAGCACGCGCGCCTGTTTGACGATCTGCTCCTGCGTGCGGTCGCCGCCGAGGAGCGCCGGGTTGCGATCCACAGCCCACTGCATCGGCCGGTAGGCGATGCCTAGATCGAGAAAGATGCTTTCGTAAAAATTGTGTTTGCCGATGAGCAGTTCGTGGACGTGCGCGAGGAACGCGCCCGACTCCGCGCCCTGTATGATGCGGTGGTCGTAGGTCGAAGAGATGGTGAGCGTCTTGCTGATGCCGAGTTGCGAGAGGGCTTCCGGCGTCATCGCGTGATACTCGGCCGGGTACTCGATTGCGCCCGTGGCGATGATGACGGATTGCCCGGCCATCAGGCGCGGCGTCGAAGCGACCGTGCCGATGGTGCCGGGGTTTGTGAGCGAGATGGTCGTGTCCTGAAAATCGGGCAGGGCGAGTTTGCCTTCGCGCGCGCGCTTTACTACGTCGTCGTAGGCCGCGAGGAACTGCGAGAACGTGAGCGCGTTCGCACCCTTGACGTTCGGGACGAGGAGCGAGCGCGTGCCGTCCTTCTTCTGCACGTCGATGGCGACGCCGAGATTGACTTCGGGGCGGCGCAGGCGCGCGGGCTTGCCTTCGGCGAGCGCGAAGCCGTCGTTGAGTTGCGGATACTTTTCGAGCGCGCGCAAAAGGGCGTAGGCGATCAGGTGCGTGTAGGAAGTTTTGCCACCGCCGTGCTCCTTCAGATGCTTGTTGATGATCGCGCGGTTCTCTTCGAGCAGTTTGACGGGCACTTGCCGGTTCGAGGTCGCGGTCGGGACGGAGAGGCTCGTCTCCATGTTCTCGACGATCTTCAAGGCCGCGCCGCGAATCGGCGCAGCTTGCGGCGCAGCAGGCTGCGGCGCGGCTGCCGGGGCAGCAGCGGCGGACGCAGCGGCGGCGGGCGCGGCGGGTTGCGGCGTCACGGCTGCGGCCGGTGCGGCCGTCGCACTCTGAGGCGCGCTCGCGGGGGCGGCGGTCGTCTTCGCCGCCGTTGTCGCCGCGGGCGTCGCGCTCTGGCCGTCGGCCTGCGGCGCGGTCGCCGTTGTGGTCGCGCCGTTGCCGGAAGTCGCGTTTGCGCCGGGCGCGGGCGGTGCGGGCGTCTGGCCGAGCATCTCCGCGAAATAGGCGCGCCAGGATTCATCAACGAGCGCCGGGTTGCTGCGGAAACGTTCCAGCAGCGCCTCGACGTAGTTGGCGTTCGCGCCAAAGTTTTCGGCGATGAATTGCGAGTAATCGGTCTGGTTCTGTTGTGCGCTCAAAGTCTTTATCACCTCGTTCGAGAGAAACCGCGGGCGCGGCTTCCGCGGCGGCGTCAAGCTTCGTTAATTGTCCGTTGGTGCTCGAATAATAGCCTATCACTTTCCGCTTTGCACTGCATCCGCCGTCCACGCCCGGCGCAACCCCTTCCGATGATTCCACATCACATGACCGCCCTCGAAAGCCGACCCCGCGCGAGTTCAACTTATGTCGTCACGGAAAAGTCTCTGCTACGCCGCCCTCTGCTGCTTCGCCCTCTCCGCCCCATTCGCTCTGGGGGCGTGCGGCCTGCCGCGCTCCGTCTCGCAGGGCGCGGCACAGCCAACTCCCGCGCGCCGTGCGCCGACAGGAGCGACGCCGCAACCGACGGTCAAACCCGTCTACGAGTCGCCCGTGCTCGAACGTCTCGTCGCGGCGGCGAATGAGCGAACCGCGCACGAGGTCGAGTACGATCCAAGCTATTTCAAATTGGACTATCCGAACGGCGACGTGCCGGCGGAAAAGGGCGTCTGCACCGACGAGGTGATCCGTTCCTACCGCGCGCTCGGCATAGACTTGCAGAAAGAAGTCCACGAAGACATGGCCGCCAACTTCTCTCTCTACCCGACCAAGTTTGGTTTGAAGACCACCGATGCGAACATAGACCACCGCCGCGTGCCGAACCTGCGCGTCTTCTTCGAGCGCAAAGGCAAGTCGCTGCCCATCACGGACGCGGCGACGGACTATCGCCCCGGCGACATCGTGACGTGGGACTTGAACACGTCGCAGACGCACATCGGCATCATGGTTGACGTGCCTTCGGCAACGCCCGGCCGCTACATGATCATGCACAACATCGGACAGGGGCCGAAGATCGAAGACGTTCTCTTCGCCTGGAAGATCACGGGTCACTACCGCTACACCGGCACACCGAAGCCTGCGCCGAAGCCCGCGACGGCCAATGCTCCAACGCGCCCTCCGGCGAGACGTGCTTCGCGTTAAGAGAGTTCCGCCCCGGACGATCCTCTGCGCGCCGTAAAAATTTTCTACCTCCTGCAAGTTTCGCCCTGCGCCCGCATTCAAGTGGGTGACAAGGTTGCGAAATTTGACAAACACACGCAGGAGGATTTATGAGCCACGCACACGGAAGCACACGCCCCGCGCCGACTTTCACCCGCTGTAAACTTCTAGCCACCTCGCCGCTCCGCCACACACGCCTTCGCTGGATCGCCCTCTGCCTCGTCGCCGCGATGTTCCTGTCCTCGTGCGAACGGGTGTCCGAGCCGAGAAAAGTTTCTCAAAGAGAAGATAAAGCAGCGACGGAAGCGGCGGCGCAAACGTCTAACAACGCGCCCGCGCCGATAATGACGGCAGAGGTCGCGAATGCGTCTCGGCCTCTCTCGCCGATAGTGAAAGGCGAACGCGCCGCCGGAGGCATCTTTCGGGACAGAGCCGATCTCGACGAGCAGGAGTTCAACACCGAAGCCTACCGGCACATCGACGAGAACCCTTTCTTCGAGGCGGCGCGCGTGCCGCTCTCCACCTTCTCGATTGACGTGGACACGGCCTCCTACAGCAACACGCGCCGCTTCCTAAAAGACGGTCAACTCCCGCCGAAGGATGCCGTCCGCATCGAAGAGTTGATCAACTATTTCTCTTACGATTACCCGCAGCCCGCGGGCGATGCCCCCTTCTCCATCAACGCGGAAGTCTCGGCCTGCCCGTGGAACTCGAAGCACCGCCTCGTACACATCGGCTTGCAGGGCAAGCGCCTGCACAAGGAAGATTTGCCGCCCGCCAATCTCGTCTTCCTGCTCGACGTGTCCGGCTCGATGAACGCGCCCGACAAACTCCCGCTCGTCAAATCATCGCTTCGCATGCTCGCCGAACAACTCTCGGCGCGCGACCGTATCAGCATCGTCGTCTATGCCGGTTCGAGCGGGCTGGTGCTGCCCTCCACGGCGGGCGACCGCCGGGGCGAAATCCTCGCCGCGCTCAATGCGCTCGAAGCCGGAGGCTCGACCAACGGCGGCGCAGGCATTCATCTCGCTTACCGCGTCGCGGCGGAGAATTTCATTCGCGGCGGCATCAACCGCGTCATCCTCGCCACCGACGGCGACTTCAACGTCGGCACGACGAGCGAAGGCGAACTCTCGCGTCTCATCGAAGAGAAACGCAAGACGGGCGTCTTTCTCTCCGTGCTCGGCTTCGGCACGGGCAACGTCAAAGACTCGACGATGGAAATGCTCGCCGACAAGGGCAACGGCAACTACGCATACATCGATGAGTTGCAGGAGGCGCGCAAGGTGCTTGGCGAACAAATCGGCGCGACAATCGCGACCATCGCCAAAGACGTGAAGATTCAGGTTGAATTCAACCCGCGACAGGCCGCCGCCTACCGGCTCATCGGCTACGAGAACCGCTTGCTGCGCGATCAGGATTTCAACGACGACACCAAAGACGCGGGCGAGATCGGCGCGGGTCACACCGTCACGGCGCTCTATGAAGTCGTGCCCTACGGGCAAACGTTCGAGAACCCCGGCGTCGATGCGTTGAAGTATCAGAAGCCCGCCGAAGTTTCAACGAACTCACACAGCAAAGAGTTGTTAACGATCAAAGTGCGCTACAAAGACCCGGACGCGAGCGACAGCAAACTCCTGAGCGTGTGGGTGGCCGACGCTGGCACGACGATTGAGGGCGCGTCGAACAACTTCAAATTCTCTTCGGCGGTGGCAGGCTTCGGCATGCTCCTGCGCGACTCTAAATACAAAGGCGACGCGCGCTACACAGACATCGCACGGCTCGCGCGCGCCGCTGCGGGCGCGGACGCGCAGGGCTACCGCACCGAGTTCATCCAACTCGTCGAACGCGCGCAGACGCTCGCCAGACAGAGCGCAAGGAACTGAGCGGGAGCAGGACAAAGGGGAAGGGGTAAAGGGAGAGGGAAATTTGGCTTGAGCCTTTTACCTTTCACCTTTACCCCTTCCTCTTTACCCTCCTACAGTTATAATCGCGCACGATGGACGATCAACTGCTGCGCGAATTTCTGGCCGAGGCCGACGAGCGGATCGAATCACTGTTTGCGGATGTCGAACGCCTGCGCCGCGTTCATGCGGCCGACGGGCGCGTGCGGCGCGAGCTTGTCGCGCGTATCTTTCGCCACGTCCACACACTCAAAGGCTCCGCCTCCACTCTGCCCGAACTCTCCGCGCTCAGCCGTCTCGCGCACGAATTTGAAAACCTCCTCGACGCCGTGCGCGGCGGGCGCGCGCCGCTAACGGATGCGGCCGTCGACGCCTGCGAAGATGCGACGAACGCGCTCTCGCTCGTCCTCGAACGCGCCGCGCGGGGCGACGCTGCCGTCGAGCCGCCACTCGCCGTCCTCGAACAATTGCGACATCATGCGGCGGCGGGCGCACGCATCTCAACCGTCGCCGAAGAACCTACGCGCGAGCACCCCGGCGCGCCGGTCTTGCCCGAAGAGATCGCGCGCGACTTGTCAACCGTCGAACAAAATCACCTGAGCGAGTCAGTCCGTGAAGGCGCGGCCGTGCTGGTGCTGGCGGCGGCGTTCGACCTCGCCACTCTGGACGAGCATTTCGGCCGCTTCATGGGCGCGCTCGGCGAGTGCGGCGAAATCATCTCGACGTTTCCCGGCGACCCGGCCGACGGCGCGCCGGGCGAGATCAGTTTCCACATCCTCTACACCACCTCCTCCACGCGCGCGGAACTCGAAGCACGCCTCGCCCCGTTCGGCGCGCGCATCGTCTGGGCGGGCGACGAGCCTGAGACCCGCGCGGCTGAGGCCGACGCTGCGACGGGCGCGTTCGTCGCATCCGTCGCGGACGACGACGAATCATCCGGCGGCGAAACGCGCGAGCCGCAGGTCGCCGCTGAATCGAGTAGCAACGATGCGCCGGGCGTCACAGATGAGTTGGCCGGCGTCGGCCAGCCGGGCGTGTTTGGGGAGTCGAATAGTGCGAGTGAGGCGCGCGCGCCGATTTTCGTGCGCGTGCCTTTGCGTGAACTAGACGAACTGGTGACGGCTACGCACGAACTGTTCACCGATACGCTGGCGATGCTCGAACAAACAGGCGCGTCCGACGCTGTGGCCGGGGCAAGCGTTGCGGCGCGGGGCACGCGGGAGGAGAGCGCCCGACGGCGTCGTCTGCGAGAAGATTTCGGCGCGTTGGAAGAGCGCGTGATGGCCTTGCGGATGCAGCCGCTGATGCCAGTGCTCGAACGCGCGGGGCGTGCGGCGCGCATCGCCGCGCGCGCGGCCGGGAAAGAGATCGAACTGGAAGTGGCGGGCGGCGAAGTGCGCGTTGACAGGTCGCTCGCGGAACAGATCGGCGAGCCGCTCCTGCACCTGTTACGCAACGCGATTGACCACGGCATCGAACCGGCCGAGGAGCGGCGCGCGGCGGGCAAGCCCGTGCGTGGGCGCGTGCGTGTTGAAGTAGGAGCGGAAGGCAGCCGCGTGCGCGTGCGCGTGGCGGACGACGGGCGGGGCGTCGATGTGGAGCGCGTGGCGCGCGTCGCGGTCGCACAGGGGTTGGTGGCGGCGGGCGTGCCGCTCGCGGAGGAACAGGCGTTGCGCTTGATCTTTCGTCCCGGTTTTTCCACGGCCGGGCGCGTCTCGGACGTGTCGGGTCGCGGCGTCGGGTTGGATGTGGTGGAACATGCGTTGGAGCGCGCGGGCGGCGAGTTGCGCGTGCGCACCGTCAGGGGCGAAGGGACGACCTTCGAGTTGCGCGTGCCGCTCACGCTCGCGCTCGTCACGGTCGTCGTGGTGCGTGCGAACGGGCACGCTTATGCGCTTGACGCGAGCCACGTCATCGCAACCGCCGAACTCGAACCGGCGGCCGTCGTTGGCGAAGACGACACCGGGCGCTTGAGCGCGCTCTGGCACGAAGAACGACTGCCGCTCGTTTCGTTGCGGTCGCTCGTAGAAGGTACGCGGCTGCCTGCGGGCAGTGTGGGCGAACGGCTGCACGTCTGCGTCGTCAGGCGTGAGCGTGATGACACGGACGCATGGCGGAGCGAGGGCGCGCCGGACAGGTTCGTCATTGCGGTTGATAAAATCGAAGGCGAGCGCGAGGCGTTGGTGCGCACCCTCGGACGCCACGCGACGCGCTGGCGCGGCGTCAGCGGCGCGTTCGAGCAACGCGACGGCACGGTCGCGCTGCTACTCGATCTGCCGAGGCTGTTGTAAAGATAGAAGTCACTGCGGCGGCGGGCGACCGACAGACAAAGAATTATCATCCCTGCCCTTCCATCCAACCGCAAATCATTCAACTCCCATTACCCTTCGGAGGCCGCGTGCGCGTGGCGAGCGAAGCGACGGCGGCAACGGCGAAGAGTGCGACGCCGACGAAGACCTGCGGCTGCCGCATCAGCCACAAGGCCGCGACGAAGAGAGCAGCCACAACCACATTCGAGACGAAGCAGAGAGAGAGCGCCAGCCGGTCGCGCCCCGCCAGCCTGATCGAGATCAAGTTTAAGAAGCCCGCGAAGATGATGGCGAAGCCCGCGCTCGCGAACCAGAGCGCGCGGAGCGTGAAGTCTTCGTAGTCGTGAAAGGTGAAGAGCAGGTGCAGGACGCCGAGCGCGATGATGAGGTAAGTGCAGACGGTGTGGATCGTTTTAAGCATAGATAAGAATTGATTCATTGATTCATTGATTCATTGGTTCATTGATCAATTGCGATCCATTTCTTCATTGAACCAATGAACCAATGAATCAATGAATCAATCTTTCAAAGAATGAATCAATCTTTCAAAGTCGGCCGTCGCTTGTGCCAGTCGGTCGCCTGCTGGTAGATGTGCGCCGTCTCAAGGAGAAGTTGTTCGCTCCACGCCGCGCCGATGAACTGGATGCCGGTCGGCAAGCTTTCCTGCCCGAAACCGTCGGACACGGAGATGGCGGGCACGCCGACGAGATTGCTCGCGCCGATGGGCGAAGACGCCCCGATGCCGGGATAAGCCTGATCGAAAGTTTTGCTGACGGGATAGGAGACGGTCGCGCGCGAGGGCGCGACGAGCAGGTCGTACTTGCGGAAGAACTGTCCCCACGCGCGCCGCATGGGGACGCGCATACGCATCGCGTGCAGGTAATCCACGGCCGTGACGAGCGAGGCCGAGTAGCCGCCGACGCGCCCTTCGGGCGACGCGAGTTCCGAGACACGCCCCGATTCGATCAGGTCTCGAAACGCCGCCGCGCCCTCCGCGTCAACAATCGTCCCGACCGCCGCGCCGTAAGGATAATCCGGCAGCTTCACGTCCATCTCGACGCGCACGCGCCTGTCCGCGCGCTTCAACACTTCGAGCGCGGCAAGGAAATTTTCGCGCACCTCTTTTTGCGCTTTCTCATACGAGTCGCTCATCACGGCGACGCGGATCGTCGTCCGCTTTCGCGTGGAGATCGATGGGTAATGAAAGTTGCTGCGCTGCGACGAGGCATCGAGCGGATCGTGCCCGGCGATGGCCGCCAGCACGCTCCCCGCGTCGGCGGCGGTGCGACACATGGGGCCGAGTTTATCGAGCGTCCAGCAGAGAGCCATCGCGCCGTGGCGCGACACCATGCCGTAGGTCGGCCTGAGACCAGAGACGCCGCAGAAGGCGGCGGGCGTGATGATCGACCCGGAAGTTTCCGAGCCGATGGCGAACGCGACGAGTCCGGCGGCAACGGCCGCGCCCGGCCCCGAAGACGAACCGCCGCTCCAGTAATCTGTGTTCCAGGGCGTGCGGCACGCGCCCGTCAAACTCGCGTCCGCCTGGTTGTAGCCCATGCCGCCCGCAAGTTCGATCATGGCGAGTTTGGCGCACAGGATCGCGCCCGCGTCGCGCAGTTTACGCACGACGGTGGCGTCGTAGTCGAAGCGTTGATCTTTGTAGGGCTTTGCGCCCCAGGTGGTCGGGGCTTCGCGCGTGGCGAGCAGGTCTTTCGCGCCGTAGGGGATGCCGTGCAGCACTCCCTTGTAACGACCGGCGCGGATTTCTCTCTCCGCCTGCCGCGCCTCCCTGAGCGCGCTCTCGCGCATGACGTTGGCGACCGCGCCGAGACGCGCGCCGAATCGTTCGAGCCGCGCCAGATAGCCTTCGGTCAACTCGACGGGCGAGAGTTTGCGCGCACGAATCTGCGCGGCGAGTTCGACGACGGAAGAGAAGAAAGTGTCTTCGGTGAGCATAGAATCTATGTTTGAAGGGAAAAGGAGAAAAGGAAAAGGTGAGAAGAAAGACCAGAGAGCTTTATCGTTGCCGGGAGCTGCTCGCGCGCGGCTTCTTCCCCTTCCCTTTCCCCTTTCCGCTCGCGCCTTTAAGCGATGAAGATGAAATCCGGCTCGTCTGCATTCTTGAGTTTGAAAGCGCGCAGGCGTTCCGCCGTGCGTACGTTGCCCTCTAAGTCGCGCTTCATGCGCGCGAGTTCGTCGGGTGTGAGTTTGCCGCCGAAGCGCAGGCGGCCGACTTCCGCGTAAGCCTCTGCGATGGGCGAGGGCGGCGCGGCCTGCGGCGCTGTCGTCGGCGTCGGCTGCGGGTTCGGCGGCGCGGGCGCTTGCTTCGTCGCGGGCGGCGTCTGCGCGTTCAGCGTCGCCTGCGCGATGAAGGGCGCGGCGGCGACCGCCCCGGCGATAGTTTTCGCAAACTGGCGGCGCGACGTTCGCGCGCGAACGCCCGCGGCGGCGGCGTGCTCTCGTTTGTTCATAGTCAACTTAATCCGAAGGGGTGAAATCGTCGTGCGCCTGAAAAGCTACAACACGAACGCGACGGACGCAAATTTTTTCGCGGGCTGCATCTGCGCCTTGCTACCCATACTTTATTGTTCCATTCGAGCGACTATAAACTTTGGTAGCTCTTGCAGCCTGTCAGTCTAAGAAAGATTCCGCTCAGGGCTTTTCGTAGCCGAGGACGCGCGCCGTGAGACGCGCGGCGCGCGGGTCTTGCTGGAAGGTGACGAAGCCTTCGCGCGTGGCGCGTCGCGGGAGGAAGGCGATGGTGAGTTCGCCGCGCGCGGGTTCAGCGCCTTCGCCTTCGCTCTCCATCAACACTTCGATGGTGATGCCCTCGGCGGTTTCGTCGCCGTGGTTCGTGACGGTGACGGGGACGATGAAGTTGTGCGAGCGTGCGGCGGGCGCGCCGAGGCGCACTTCGATGCTCGGCGGGTCGCTGCCCATCGTCGCGCCGTCGTAGACGAGATAGGCGAGCGTGAAGAGGACGAGCGCGAGGCCGACGGCGAAGACGACCCACTCCACCCAGTTTTTGTGTAGTTTACTCATCGCTGCAACAAGAGCCTGCCGGCGGAAGCGCCGAGCGTCGCGGCCACGCCGAGGACGATGGTCTGCGCGAGCGAGGTGTAGAGCGAAACGCCGTCGAAGCGGCCGAAGAACCAGAGTGTCTGTGCCGATGCGACGAGCGCGATGGCGTAAGTGGCGATGCTGCCCGCGACGACCGCGCCGAAGCTGTCGGTACGCACGAATTCGCGCGCACCCGTGAATTCGCTGTAGTGCAGAATGAGCGCGCCGAGCAGCATAGAGACGAACGCCAGCCCCACTAGACGCACCCACGAAATCTCTACGGCGATCATGACGATCTCCTCGGTCGGCGCGACGTTGGCCGCGAACAGCGTCGCGCCGCAGAGCGCGAGCAACATCTGCCCGCCGAAGTGCAACTCCGGCTCCCCGTGCTCTGCGCCGCCCTTCCTTCCGGCCTTGCCGCCGCGCTCCTTTCGCCCCGCGCCGCCCGCGCCTGCGCCGCCGTCGTCCGCCCCCGTGTCTTCGCCGCCCGCGCCGCCGAGTTGCGCCGTGCCGACCGAGACGCCCACGGCGACCGTCATCGCCTCGATCACGATCTGCCCGGCGATTTCGTTCAAAGGCATCTCGAACGTGACGCGCCCCAGGAGATACAACGCCACGGCCGCGACGATGAAACCGATCCCCATCTCTTCGACGGAATCAATCGCCACTTCCGTCATCCCAGCGTCGTGGCGCAAGCCCGCGAAGCGGTTGTAGCCGAGCAATAGAACGAACGTCGCCGAGACATAAGCGGCCAGCCGCCACGGGTGCGCGTTGAATCCCGCCCACCACACCTCCATCGTGTAGAGCAGCGGCAGGCTGAACATCAACCCGCCCGCCACGCCGCGCCCGTACTCCTGAAACGATTCGGCGACGCTGCGATGCGCTCCGTTGCTTTTCGTGGACTTGCGACGAGACATGAGAAGGCAGTGATCTGTGACGAGTGACGAGTCGGAACCCGCGTGGGAGATTAGAAACGTAGCGCGCGGCGAAAGGGTTGCGGCCGCAAAGGTCGAGACTGACACCACTAGCGGACACTTAAGAGACCCGCAGGAAGCGGGGCACGCACAAAGAATTTCACATTTGAGATTTCAAAAGCGAAATTCTCAGAGGCTTTGCTCCGTGCTCCCCTCGCGTGTCCTGCGCGTCTTCCGATGGTGTGGGCGTGCCTCACACGCGATTGAGCGGGCGGCAACGACCTCGCGCGAAACTTAGGAAGCGGAAGCGGTGCGCTCTTCGTCGTCGTCGTCCTCGTCCTCTTCTGGCGTATCGTCGTCTTCCGCAGACGCGCCGTCTTCGTCAACGACTTCGGTTTGCGGCTGCTCCTGATCGAGGTCGCGCTTGATGGCGTCGAGGATGCCGTTGATGAACTGCGTGGCCTCGTAGGTGGAGAAGCGGCGGGCGATCTCCAGAGCCTCGTTGATGGCGACGGTGCGCGGCGTCAACTCGTGCAGGAACTCGTAGACGGCGAGCCGGAGCACGTTGCGATCCACGACGGCCATGCGTTCGATGCGCCAGTGTTCGGCGCGCGAGCGGATGCGCTCGTCGAGTTCGGGGATGCGCGCCAGCGCGCCGAGCGCGAGCCGCGTCGCAAATTCGCGCGCCGGCTCGTCCATCTCCGTCTCGCCCAACTCCGCCCAGTAATGACGCACGAGTTGGTCGGCGCGCACCTCTTCCTTCCGCGCCGCACTCATGACATCAGCCGCAAAGAGCATTTGCAAGGCGCATTCGCGCGCCTTACGTCTCGAACCCATGAATTAACACCCCAGATTCAAAGGATGAGGGATGAGGGATGAAGGATGAATAAGAAAATTTCTTAACTCATCCCTCATCCCTCACCCCTCATTCCTTATTTGAACGCTTCCTTGTAAAGATTGACCAACTCGACGGCCGCCATGGCGGCCTCGAACCCCTTGTTCCCGGCCTTCACGCCCGCGCGATCAATCGCCTGCTCCAACGTGTCCGCCGTGACCACACCGTAGACGACCGGAATCCCAGACTCCATCCCGGCCTGCGCGACGCCCTTCGTCACCTCGCCCGCAATGTAGTCGAAGTGAGGCGTCTGCCCGCGAATGATCGTGCCGAGACAGATCACCGCGTCGAACTTTTCCGAGTCCGCCAGCTTGCTCGCCAAGAGCGGAATCTCGAACGACCCCGGCACGCGATAATGCTCCACAGATTTTTCCGCCGCCCCCAGACGCTCCAATGCATCGAGCGCGCCTTCAACCAGACGCGACGTGAGGAAGTCGTTCCAACGACTCGACACCAGCGCGAAGCGAAAGCCCTTGGCGTTCAACTGGCCTTGATGTGTGACGGGTTGCAAGTGTTTCCGGCGACTCCAAGTTTTTTGGAAAATTGATTCACAGGCAGTATAGGTAAACGTGTGACGAGAGACAAGCGGAGATAGTAAATCGTGAATCGTAAATCGTGAATAGAGGAAGAAAGTAAATCGTGAATCGTAAATCGTAAATAGAAAGAACCAGTTTTATCTATTCACGATTTACGATTCACGATTTACTTTTTTACTTTCCTTTGAATAGGGGCGCGCGTTTTTCGAGGAAGGCGCATGTGCCTTCGCGCACGTCCGCGGTGGAGAAGAGGCCGGAGAAGAGTTCGGCTTCGAGGGCGAGGCCATCTTCGAGCGGGAGGCGCGCGCCGCGCGTGACGGCCTGAAGGCAGGCGCGCAGGGCGAGCGGCGCGAGTTGTGAGAGCGTCGCGGCGAGCGCCTCCGCTTCACACGCGAGTTGTTCCGTTGCGACGACGCGGTTGACGAGGCCGAGGCGCAGGGCTTCATCGGCCGACAGGCTGTCGCCCGCGAGCATGGCGGCGAGCGCGCGGCCGTGGCCGACGGCGCGCGCGAGGCGTTGCGTGCCGCCATAGGCGGGAATCATGCCGAGTTTGAGTTCGGGCAGCGTGAACGTGGCGTGCGTAGCCGCGAGCCGGAGGTGACAGGCGAGGGCGAGTTCGCAACCGCCGCCCGCCGCGATGCCGTTGACCGCGGCGATGACGGGCACGGCGCACAGTTCAATCGCCTCACAGGTTTCCTGTCCGCGCCGCGCAGCCGCCAGCGCGCCCGCCTCGTCCAGCCCATCGAGTTCCGAAATGTCCGTGCCCGCGCTGAAGGCGGCCGTCCCCGTGCCGGTGAGAACGACGGCGCGCAGGTCTGTGCGGTCGTTGAAGGCGCGAAAAATTTCCGCGAGGCGTTCGAGCATCGCGCGCGTGAGGGCGTTCAGTTTGGCGGGGCGGTTCAGACGCACGTAGACAAGCCCGCCGCCGCGCTCCTCCAATACGATTTCCGGTGTGTCTGTCATGTCCGAAGAGTTCCGGCGCATCACGATGCGGCGGGTTTCACTCTGACGGTGAAGGAGACTGTGGCGACGCGCCCGCGGCGTTGGAACTGCGTCCAGATACGATAGAGACCGGCTTCGGGGAACATCGCGCCGAACTCGACTTCGGGGCCGCCGCGCAAAGTCGCGCGCTCCGTGCCCTCCGGCAGCGTCTCGGTCGGGTGCGAGTGGAGATAATCGGATTGATCCGTATCGAGAATGAGCGTGTGCCCCCACGCGCCGAGATACGGCTCAAGGTCGCGCACCGGCTCGCCCGTCTGTGCATCCGTGAGGTGGTACTTGAGACGGATGAACGCGCCGGGAACGAGTTCCGCGCCGTCCCACTCCAGAGTGATCTTCATGCCGTCAATCGTCTTCGTGAAAGACGTGTCCGCGACGAGCGCGGCGGCAACGACTCGCGTGCGCGGCGCGCGATAACCGGCCGTCGCGAGTGCGCGGTGCAACACCTGCAAAGTGCCGCCGGCGGGAAAGAAGTCTGCGTGGAGCCGGTAGAGTCCGGCGCGCGGCAGGCGCGTCTCCACTTTGAAGCGGCCGTCCGCGTCGAGTTCAGGGTGAATGTGCTGGTACTCGTTCATGTCCGCGCTGACGATGAAGAGGTGAAATAGCTTTTCGTGATTCAACACGAAGTCGCGCACGCGCGCCCCCGTCTCCGGGTGTGTGACGACGAAGTTCAGGCGCACGAGTTCGCCCGCCTTCGGTGCGCGCGGCGTATGTGTGACGGCGAGACGATACGCGCCGCGCACCGAAGGGCGCACGGTCGAGAGCGGCATCCCACACTTCGGGCACACGCCCTCCTGCGCCTGCCGGACTTCAGAATGCATCGTGCAGGCGAACTCATACGTCGGAGCCAAACCCTCCAACGCGCGCACGCGCGCCGCCGTGGCCGCCGCCGTTTGAGCGGCAGGCGTTGACGAAGCGTTTGCCGCCTGCTGCTCGTCGCTCTTGCTGCGCGCGACCAATTTCATATTGCACCTGGGGCAACTGCCGGGCTTCGTCGATGTCACCTCGGCATGCATCGGGCACGCATAAGCGGTGGTCGTCGCGCGCCGCTCTGCCCGTTGCGTCGTGCCGGTAGCGTTGATGTGCGCGAGGCCGAGGCAGACGATGACGAGCGACAGGCGTAGCGCCCGCGACATGCTTTGCTCTTTGGAGTTTGGTTTCATGAGGGGGTCTTTGGTTCGGATGAAAATTAAAGCATTCACCACCGCAGGCACGAAGTAAGGGATGAGGGCGGAGGGATGAGGGATGAA
>DASVPS010000239.1:0-13858 GCA_036389555.1 Pyrinomonadaceae bacterium | reverse complement strand
TGCGCTCCCGCGACGGGCGTGGCCGGTGTTGCCACTGCGATCCCGACGTTCCCGGGCTTTCCCCTCGGCGTGACCTCCGGCACTTACACGCAAACTTTCGATCTGACGCTCGCCTCCACCTACAACCCCGCCTTCATTACTGCGCGCGGCGGGACGGTGGATGCGGCGCGGCTCGCCTTCCTCAACGCCTTACAGAACGGGCAGACCTATTTCAACATACACAGCAACGCCTTCCCCGGCGGCGAGATTCGCGGACAACTTCAACCCGTACCGGAACCGGCGACGCTCGTCCTGCTCGGCACGGGGCTGGCAGGCGTGGCAATTCGCAGACGCAAAAAAGCGCAAAGGCGACCTTGAGGCCGCCCGGCGGTAGTGCGCTCGCACGCTTCAGCTTAATTGTCTAATTTGTCGGTTGACGATTATCAGTTGACGAAGCGGCGGAGTTGGACGCTGACGGCGAAGCCGATGGCGATGAAAGTGGCGAGGACGGAAGACAGTCCCGCGCTCATCATCGGGAGCGGCACGCCGATGACGGGCAAGATGCCGAGCGCCATGCCGACGTTGATGAAAATCTGGAAGGCGAGACCGCCGACGATTGCCATGATGACGAGCATCCCGGCGCGGTCGGGCGCGCGCCGTGCCCCCATCAGGAGACGCGAGAGCAGCACGGCGTAGGCGACGAGCAACAGGATCGAGCCGACGAAGCCCGTGCGCTCGGCCGTCACGGCGAAGATGAAATCGGAGTGCGGTTCGGGGAGGAATTTCAGGCGACTCTGCGAGTATTCGGTCGAGCCGCCGCCCGTGCCCGCCACGCCGCCCTTGCCGACGGAGAGGATGGATTGATAAGTCTGGTAGCCGTAGCCGCGCCGGTCGGCTTTTTCGGGGTCGAGGATGGCCTGAATGCGTTGCTGCTGGTAGTTCTTGATCTTGCCGGTCTTCACGCCAACGACATAGGCCGCCGGAATCAACACCACACTCAACGCGAGCGCCGCAAGGACAAGCCACATCCGCACCGACGATAGAAAGAGCGCCACGGCGAGCAGGGGCAGGTAGGTGATGACCTGTCCGGCGTCCGGTTCGAGCAAAATCAACCCGATAGGCAAGGCGAGGATGCCGACGCCCACGGCGATCTCCATCCAACCGAGCGCCGCCGAACGTTGTTTGCCGTAATAGTAGGCCAGCATCAGCACCGTCGGAATCTTGACGAACTCGGACGGCTGAAACTGGCCGACGACCGGCATCCTGATCCAGCATTGCTGCCCGTTGATCCTGATGCCGATGCCGGGGATGAGCACGAGCACGAGCAGCACGAGGCCGAACAGGTAGAAGGCGGGCGCGAAGTGGACGAGCTTGCGGTAGTCCGTAAAGGCCACGGCGAAGAGGGCGACGAGCGAGATCGCTAGCCCGATGAGTTGCTTCTTCCAGTAGTTCTCTAAGGGCTGCGCGTTGTGAATCTGCCACGTGCCGAAGAAGACGATACCCGTCGCCAGGAGCGTCAGCAACCAGTCGAAATCACGGAAGCGTCGGTTTTCTAAAATTGCGGCCATAAAAATACAGAGGTCAGCGGTTAGAGGTCAGAGGTCTGCATCAAATCAGTTTTGCGCCTGAAGTTTAACTTCGGCTGTTACTGATGCCCGACCTGCGACACCGGAACTTTGGGTTTCGTGACTTCGGGCAGCGGCGCGTCCGGCCGGGTCTTGCGATAGTAAACTTCGTAGACGGCCTTCGTCGCGGGGGCGGCGAACTTGCCGCCGAAGCCTACGTTTTCGATGAGCGCGATGGAGGCGATCTCAGGGTTGTAAGCGGGCGCGTAGGAGACGAACCAGGAGTGGTCTTTGTTCTCGCCCACGTCCTTGCCGAGCGAGACGACCTGCGCCGTGCCGGTCTTGCCCGCCACGTCGAACCCGGCCATCTGCACCGCTCCGCCCGTCCCGCCCGCGTTCACCACCTGCCACATCCCTTCGACCACCATCCGGTGATGCTCCTTCGAGATGGGCACGACTTTCGGGTTCGGCCGATTCGGGTCGAGCGGCACGAACGCGCGCGCCTCGCGCGCCGGGCGGTAGTCGAACTTGCCGGGTTCGCCCATCGCCGGGATCGCGCGCACCTCTCTGAGCAGGTGCGGCACGTAGAGATTGCCGCCGACGCTGATGCCCGCAATCGTGCGCAGCATCGAGAGCGGCGTCATGTTCTCGTAAACCTGTCCGAAGGAGGCGAAGACCGTGTCGATGTCGCCCCAGTCGGCGGCCTTCGGCTGGAACTTCCGCTTGAACTCGCGCGAGGGCGTCCAACTGATGAGTTCGTGCGGCAGGTCAACGCCCGTCCGCTTGTTAAGGTCGAAACCCTCCACCATCTCCATGATGCCTTCGAGTTTCATCTTCAAGCCGAGACGGTAGAAGTAGCCGTCGCAGGAGACCTTGATCGCCGTGCGCAACTCGGGCGAGCCGTGATGACCCATGCAGCGCGTGAACTTGTTGCCGACGGTGATGCCGCCGCCGCAGACGAGGTTCGAGTGCTCGGTCGTGATCGCGCCCTGTTCCAGACCGGCCACGGCCATCGGAATCTTCCAGGTCGAACCCGGCGGATAGCGGCCGCGGATGGCGCGGTTGTAGAGCGGGCGCTTCGGGTCTTTGATGAGCGCGGCATACTCCGCGCGCCCGGCTCTGGTCGAGATGCGCTGCGAGAAGAGGTTCGGGTCGAAGGTCGGGGCAGAGGCCATCACGAGAATCTCGCCGTTGCGCGGGTCAACCGAGATGATCACGCCGCGCCCCGAAGGCGAGTTGCGCAGTTGCTCCTCGGCCATCTCCTGCAAGTCCAGATCAATGGTCGTCACGATGTCCTGACCGGGCTGCGGCGACACTTTCTCGATCTCGTCCTGAATGCGCCCGCGACTGTCTACTACCACTTTGCGGTAGCCGTCGCGCCCGCGCAGGTAGTTGTCGTAAGTCGCTTCCAAACCTTCCTGCCCGATGATGTCGCCCGGCTTGAGACCCTTCGCCTTGTACTCTTCGCGCTCCAACTGCTTCGGGTTGACTTCGGCAACGTAGCCGAGGACGTGCGCGAGCACGCCGTTCTCCGGGTAGCGACGCTGCGGCTGCTGCTCGATGCGCAGTTCCGGGTGCTCGAAGCCCTGCCGCGCCTCGACCCACTGGATGTCGGCCATCGTCGCGTTCTGCTTGATGATGATCGACTCGAAGGCGGGCTGCGACTTGATCTGGTCGAAGCGCGTGCGCAAAGACTCGGCGTCGATGTCGAGCGCGGCGGAGAGCGGGGCGACGAGCGCGCCGTAATCCTTGCCCTTCATCTCCTCGCGCGAGAGGATGACGTTGTAGATCGGGCGCGAGTCGACAAGTATGCGCCCGTTGCGGTCGAAGATCGTGCCGCGCTGCGCCGGGATGGGCAGCAGCCGCACGCGCTGGTTCTCCGCCCGCTCGGCATAATATGCGCCGTTGACGACTTGCAGGAAGTAGAGCCGCACGCCCAGCACGGCCAGCAGCACGAACACGATCACCTGGATGATCCGCAGCCGCAGCCGCAAATTTTGCGATTCGTCGTGGAATTTCATAAAACCGGTGACAAGTGACAAGTGACGGGTGACGGGTCGGGACAGGCGCTCAAGTGAGTTCCCGCAAGGGATTTTATCTTGTCACCCGTCACCTGTCACTGTTTACTATCTTCTGACCAAACTGCGGCGCGCGGCGCGGCGGCGGAAGGCGAAATGGCGACGCTGGCGCGCGCGGTCGCTGAAAAAAATGTCGAACATGTAAAAGATGAACGTGCCGGCGATGGTCGTCGCGATCATCTTGTAGGCCGCCGTATCGGCGAAGGCCACGAGCGAGGGCTGGCCGAGCAGGCGGTGGAGCAGCACGACGATGAGCGCGTCGAGCGCAACCGCACCTGCTAAGACGGGGATTCGCGCCAGCGGGTTGTCGAGCATCACGCGCGTCACGAGCGCGGCGATCAGATAGGCGATGAGCGTCTTGGAAAATCCGTTCGCGCCGAGCAGCCCTTTGCTGAAAAAGTCGGTGGCAAGCCCGGCCGCGAAGCCGACGATGAGCGCCTGCACCACGTCGCGCCGCAAGGCGAAGTAGGTGACGACAATGAGCGGCAGGTCGAAGTGAACCAGCGGCTGCCAGACGAGACGCAGGTTCGTCTGCAGCAAAACGGCGAGCGCGACACAAACGGCGATCTTCAGTCTCATAAAAACGGTGACGGGTGACGGGTGACAAGTGACGAGCCGGAACAAGTTTTAAACTTGTCACCTGTCACTTGTCACCCGTCACTGCTTTCCAGTGTTCGACGATGTGGGGGCGGGTGCCGGCGTGCGCGGCGGCGGATGGTAGAGCAACACCTCAACCTCTCTCAGCGAATTCAAACGCGCGCTCGGTTTAACTTTGATCTCGTGCGGAGAGGTGGCCGACCCCTGCTTGAACTCCACGACTTGCCCGACGCTCAAGCCCGCCGGGTAGATGCTGTCCTGCCCCGTCGTCACTACGAGGTCGCCCTGTTTGACCGTCTCCAAGCCGGAGACGTAGCGCATGTCGAGAAGGCCGTTGCTGCCGTAACCGCGCACCGAACCCATCGCCTGCGACTCGCCGAGTTGGCCGACGACTGCGCCGGCCGCCGCGCGCTCATCCGTGATCAAAAGCACCTGCGCCGTGACGGGACTGACGCCGATGATGCGCCCGACGATGCCTTCGTGCGTCACGACCGGCATGTCTCTCTCGATCCCCGAAGTGCTGCCGCGATTGATCATCACGGAGTCGAACCACTCGGACGGGTCGCGCGCGATGACGCGCGCCGTGACGGTCTGGTAGCCGCCCTGTTCCTTGAGTCCGAGCAGTCCCTTGAGCCGCTCGTTTTCGTCGCGCGCCATGCGCGCCTCGCGCAGTTCGGTTTCGGTTTCGGCGAGGCGTCGCCTGAGGTCTTGGTTCTCGGTGGCGGCGCGGTTGAGACTGCCGAGGTGTTGGAAGAAACCCGCCCCCGTGCCCGTCGCCCCGGAAAAGAGGCTCTGCACCGGCGAGGCCACGGCCTGCGCCCACACCTGAATCATGAGCTTATGCCCAGACTCCTCGCGCGCCGTCACGGACATCAACACCAGATTCACGCCGAGCAGCGCCAGCAACCACAGCGGCGCGCGCTGCCTGATCTCTTTCTGCGTTCGCGTAACAGCCATAGTTGGTAAATAGTGAATCGTAAATCGTAAATAGACTAAGGCCGGGTTTTTCTATTCACGATTTACGATTTACGATTCACGGCTTTTAGGTTCCGCTCGTCAGGGTGTTGTCCCACTTCACGCGCTTGAGGAGGTTGAAGTCCGAGAGCATCTTGCCCGCGCCGAGCACGACGGACGAGAGCGGGTCTTCGGAGACCGAGACGGGCAGGCCGGTCTCGATGGAGAGCCGCTTGTCCAGATTCTTCAACAGTGCGCCGCCGCCCGTGAGCACGATGCCGCGCTCGACGATGTCGGCCGACAACTCCGGCGGCGTGCGTTCGAGTGCGACGCGCACGGCGTTGACGATTGTCGAGATGGAATCGGCGAGCGCCTCGCGCACTTCGTCGTCCGTGATCGTGATGGTCTTCGGAATGCCTTCGATAAGATTGCGCCCGCGCACGTCCATCGAGAGTTGTTCGTCGAGCGGGAAGGCCGAGCCGAGTTGAATCTTGATCATCTCGGCGGTGCGTTCGCCGATGAGCAGATTGTATTTGCGTTTGATGAAACTCGTGATCGCCTCGTCCATCTCGTTGCCGGCGACGCGCACGGCGCGCGAATAGACGATGCCGGAGAGCGAGATGACGGCGATGTCGGTCGTGCCGCCGCCGATGTCCACGATCATGTTGCCGTGCGGTTCGGTGATGGGCAGCCCCGCGCCGATGGCCGCCGCCATCGCCTCTTCGACGAGATAAACTTCCGAAGCCTTCGCGCGGTAAGCGGAATCTTCCACGGCGCGGCGTTCGACCTGCGTGATCTCGGAAGGTATCCCGATGACGACGCGCGGTGAAACCCACGACTTGCCGTTGTGCGCCTTGCGTATGAAGTGTTGGAGCATCTTCTCCGTCACTTCGAAGTTGGCGATGACGCCGTCTTTCATCGGGCGGATGGCGACGATGTTGCCGGGCGTGCGCCCGAGCATCTCTTTCGCCTCTTTGCCCACGGCTTCCGGCAGGTTGGTGACTTTGTTGATCGCGACGATGGACGGCTCGGAGACGACGATGCCGCGCCCCTTGGCGTAGACGAGCGTGTTGGCCGTGCCGAGGTCGATTGCGAGGTCGCTGGAAAACAGACTGAAGAGTGATTTAAAGGCCATTAATTTTTCGATCCAAGCATGAATGAGATGCGCCAGAAATGCAGGTAAACAGCGCAGGCACGGCGGAGTTCGAGGATTACATGAATTGACGCCACGTAAATCTGACTTCCCACAATACCCTGCGAGGCCGCTGCCCCGCGACGCCTTACCAACTCAACAAGATACAACGAAAAAGCCCAAATATTAAAGCCAACAGGCTCAAATCGCAGATTTTAATGTGGAAATCAGGATTTGAGACACTCGTCGCGCTAGATCTGAGCGTCTTTTGCGTCGCGGGAGAGCGAAACCCTAGTGTAAGACTTGAACAGTTCGGATTACGACTTTGAGGCGATGCGTACGCAGTTTTTGTGCGCGGCTTTGGCTTCGTACATCGCGGCGTCTGCGTCTGCGATCAATTGTTGGGGGGATTGCGAATGTTCCGGGAAAGAGGAGAGGCCAAAGCTGGCCGTGAGGCGCAGGCGCAAACTGCGCCCGCCGGTGAAGACGTGTTCGGCGATCTTTTCGCGCATGCGTTCGGCGACGCGCACGGACATGTCCAGACCCGTCTCCGGCAGGATGACGACGAACTCGTCGCCGCCGTAACGCGCCACCACGTCCGTGTCGCGCACGCCCGTCAGGATCACGGTCGCCATCTCCATCAACACGTGCGAGCCGACGAGATGGCCGTAGCGGTCGTTGATCTCTTTGAAGTCGTCGAGGTCGAAGAAGAGCGCGGTCACGGTCGAGCCGTAGCGGCGCGCGCGTTTGACTTCGGCGATCAGGTACTGGCGCAGGAAGCGCGCGTTGTGGAGTTTGGTGAGATCGTCCGTCTGCGAAAGTTTCTCCGCCTCTGCGATGCGCACAGAGTTGGCGAGCGCGGCCGAGAGCGGCAACGCGAGCGCCGAGAGCAGAGCAGCCTCGCCGGCCGCGAAGGCGCGCGCAGACGTTCCCTCGCGCACCGCTTCGAGCACGGCCAGCACGCGGTCGCCGCTCAGGAGCGGGACGGCCAGCACGCGCCGCCCGCCTTCGGTCTTGCGCTGCGTCTCGCTCGTGGCGAACGCATCGCGCGCGGCCTGCGACTCAGTGCCCGTCAGGAGCATCAGGGAATCGCCGTGGATGGCGCGACGCCAGTCGCCTTCGGGCAGTGCGCGTTCGCTCTCGGTCAGCCCGCGCACGGCGAGCGGCTCGAAGCGCGCTTCGGCCTGACCGCGTTCCACTTCGGCCAGATAGATCGTCCAGCGATCCGCGCCGACGAGCGGGGCGAGACCGACAAGCGCGGTTTGCGCCGCGCTCTTTTGATCGCTCACGAAATGGAGCGAGGCGACGGCCTCGAAGGCCGCGCGCAGGCGCGCTACGCTCAGGTTGTCGGGCAAGAGCATGCTTGCGGGCGTCGTCGCCGCCGGGTCGAACTGTTCCGAGTGGGAGGAGGACGCAGGCAGAGACTCGCCGCTCTCTTCGAGGTCGCGCAGGAGCGCGGGCAGTTGTGCCGGGTCGTCCGCGACGGCGTGAAAGCCGAGGCGCAGGAGCGCGTGCGTGTCGAGGCGATAGCGTTCAGGCTGCGGCTCGCCCGCAACGAAGCGCCGGCAGGCGACGACCGGCGCGTCCGGCCAGGCGGCGGCCGCCTCCGTCAGCGCCGCGTGAATCTCTCCGACGCCCGCGCACTCCGCCACCTCGCAGATCACTGCCAGCGGCGAAGCGGCAACTCCGCCCTCGTCTCGGTCGTGCGCCCCTGCGGCCGCACGCTCCTCCGCACCCACGCCCGCCGCGCGCAACGCCTCAAGCAACTCGCCCGCCGGCGGCTCGTGCTCAACATTTAACAGGATGACGTGCATAAGTTAAAGGATGAGGGATGAGGGATGAGGGATGAAAAGGAATGATTTAACCGATTGAGCGGTTTTTATTCATCCCTCATCCCTCATCCTTCATCCCTTCTATGATTGTGCCGCGTTGGGCGTGAAGGCGACGCGCGTGTCGTTGCGTGTGCCTTGCGAGTCTTCGGCTTCGACGATGATTTCGCGTGCGGCTCTGGGCACAGAGATTTGGATTTGGAACGAGCCGTCTTTGGCGGCCAGAGTTTCGCGGCCGTTGATGCGGATGGTGTTGCCCGGCTGGGTGCGACCGCGCGCCACGTAGATGCTGCCGCCGATAAATTCAAACGCCACGTCTGAGACCGTGATGTGCTCTCCCGTGCCCGGCCCGGCGGTAACGATGGTGAACTTCTGCGGCTCAGTCCATTCGCTGATCTGGCCGGAGGCGGCCACGGCGCGCACGCGCCAGAAGTAGATGCCGACGCGCAGATCGCTGACGCTGAACTGCGTCGCCTCAAGCTGATCGCGCTCGGTCACTTTCCCGGCCGCGACGAAGAACGGGGAGGTGGCGACCTCGACGTGGTAGTGGCGCGGCGTGCCCGTCGGCGGGCGCACCCAGCGCAGCGTGACGCTGGTCGCGCCTTTGGCCGTGCTGGAGATTTTTTCGAGGTCGCGCGGCGAGAGCAGCAGGGGCATCGACAGCAGGCTCTCGCGGCTCTTGATGTTGCCCTGCTGGTTGAGCGCGATGTACTCGTTGCCCTGCACGGTCGTCTTGACGCCGCCGCGCGTTACGGTTTCGAGTTGACCGGAACTGACGCGAATGCCTTCCGAGTTGTCTTCGCGCACGTCGAAACTCGCGCCGGTCTGTCCGGCGAGATTGTTCTTCGAGAGCGGCGTCTCGACGATGTTACTGCCGCCGGCGGGCTGTTGCTCGGTGCGGACGTTGATCTGGCCGCGCGCGACGGCGACGCGCACGTTCGTGCGCTGCCCGCCCTCGAAACTCGCGTTGTCGCGGATGGTGACGACGCTGTTCGGGCGCACGATCAGGTTCGAGCCGTCGGCGAGTTGGATACGGGCGCGGCCATCGGCCTGCGTCTGCACGATGTCTCCGGCGTAGAGTTGCGTGTCGCTGCGTGCGAGCAGCGATTCGCGCGTCTGCGCGCGCACGACGCGCACGTCGCCGTCAAAGGAGATGAAGCGCGCGCCGGCCGGGGCGTGTGCCTCGGTCGCGCCGCCTTTGAACGGATTGCCGTAGAGCCAGGAGTAGACGCCGATGCCGCTCGCCGCGATGGCGACGACGAGCAGGGCGACGAGCAGGTAGATCATGCGCTTCGAGACAACCCACCATTCGAGGTCGAAGCGGCTGGATTTTGTAGACATAACTAACCGGATGTCGAACGACGGCGAAACTGGAGAGGAGAAGTTGCCTGACGCTAATTGTTAAAGCAGATGCTTGCGCTTTAATCGTTGCAAGTCTTCTGGTGTGGGGCTATCGGGGCGGGCGAATCTGAACATTCGGCCTCACAAGCAACTTAACACAGCGGCGCGCGCCGCATCAAGCACGATTTCCGAGGCGGCGCGCGGGGCGATTAATTAGCGTTTTTTGGCCGTGATTTCAACTTCCGGGGGCAGCTTGCGCGCTAGGATTGCGGCTCGTCTGCTCCGAGGCGTCCCTGATCGTCGTCGAAGGGCGAGTTGAAACCGGCGGGGAGTTGGACTTCGACGTGCGTCTCCGCCTTTTGCGGCCAGATGAGCGAAGCCACGACCGAGCCGATGAGCACCAGCGCGACCACGCCGAGCGAGATGCCGATGATGGATTCCTTGTCGAGCCAGTGATGCACGAACCCTTCGCCGAGCATCTTCACGCCGACGAAGGTCAGGACGATGGCGAGGCCGATCTTGAGGTAGTGGAATTTTTCCACCACGCCGGCCAGCAGGAAATAGAGCGAGCGCAATCCGAGAATGGCGAAGACGTTCGAGGTGTAGACGATGAAAGTGTTGGTCGTGATGCCGAAGATGGCGGGAATGGAATCCACCGCGAAGACGAGGTCGGTCACTTCCACGATCACCAGGACGAGCAGCAGGAGGGTGCCGGTGCGCTTCCCGTTGACGTTGGTGAAAAAATTCTCGCCTTCGTAGTGGCGCGAGATGGGGATGAAGCGCGTCACGGCTCTGACGATGGGGTTGTCTTCCGGCTTCACGTCCGTCTCTTCCTGCCGCATCATCTTGATGCCGGTGTAGATGAGAAACGCGCCGAAGATGTAGATGATCCAGTGGAAGCGCTCGATCAAGGCC
The DNA here is from genome assembly GCA_036389555.1 of Pyrinomonadaceae bacterium. Taxonomy (GTDB): domain Bacteria; phylum Acidobacteriota; class Blastocatellia; order Pyrinomonadales; family Pyrinomonadaceae; genus JAIVJZ01. The sequence continues at coordinate 3,468 of DASVPS010000239.1, read as the reverse complement.
GCGCCGATGCCGATCATCGTGATGCGCATGATGAGCGCGCCGAGCACGCCCCAGAACAGCACGCGATGTTGATACTTCGCAGGAACTTTGAAGTAAGAGAAGATGAGCAGGAAGACGAACAGATTATCCACCGAGAGCGACAACTCGATCAGATAACCCGCCAGAAATTCCTTGCCCGTGAGCGACCCCAGTTTCCAGAACACGCCGCCGGCGAAAATCAATGCCAGCGTTACCCAGACGGCGCTCCATGTCGCCGCTTCGCGATAGGAAGGGACGTGGGCTTTGCGATTGAGCACGCCCAAATCCAGAGCCAACATGAAAAAGATGAAGACGGCAAAACCCACCCAAGCCCAGATTGAATATTCCATGCGCGTAAACATATAGCACCCGTGCGGCGAAGCGCAAGAGGTCAGAGGTTAGAGGCTAGAGGTCGGCGAAAATCAGCTTTCACTGACCTCCAGCCTCTCACCTCCGACCTCCTGCTGTGCGGTTGCGACGGCGCGTCGGTCTCCGTTACAATCGGCGATTCATGGGATGGGTTGGAGGTCGGCTGTGAGGGCTGACTTTAAACTAAGTCCGCTTGAGGTTTCGGGGCGACGCCCCCGGAATTCCCGCTCGCTACTATTCAAATATCAAAAATCGCAGTTGGTTTCGGGAAGGATCGAAGATGCTGAAACAGTTTAGCCGCATGGAGCGGACGCGCAATTGGTTGATCATTTCATTCGCCGTCTTGATGGGCATCAGTCTCGTGCTGTTCTACGCGCCGAGTCGCAATCAGGTGAACGCTAACCCGGCGACGAACACGGAAGTGCTGGCCGAGGTTAACCGCGACGAGATCACGGTCGCAGACCTCTATCGGCAGAAGCAGTCTGCACAGCAGAGTTACGGCGGGCAGTTCAGCCTCGCGCAACTCGGCCTGACAGACAAGTCGCTGCTCGACAGCATGGTGCGCGGCAAGATCGTCGCGCAGGAGGCCGCGCGCCTCTCGCTCGGCGCGTCGGACGCGGAAGTGAACCAGGCCGTCCACAAGCAGTTCGTTGACGCGAGCGGCAAGTTCATCGGCGTGGACAAGTACAAGGAGCGGGTCACGCGCGCCTTCGGCAGCACCGAGCGATTCGAGCAGGAACTGCGCGAGTCCATCGCGGCCGACAAACTGCGCGCCTTCGTGACGGCCGGCGTGAGCGTCTCAGAGGAAGAGGTGCGCGAGGACTTCAAGCGCAAGAACAGTTCGTTCGACGTCACCTACGTTCCCGTCGCGGCCGACAAACTCGCCGCCTCCATCCAGCCCTCCGAAGAGGAACTGCAAAAGTATTACGAGGAGAACAAGACCAACTTCCGCTACCTCGAACCGCAAAAGAAGATTCGCTACCTCTTCATCAATCAGGCGAAGGCGGGCGAGAAGTTGAACATCCCCGACGCGGACCTGCGCGCCGCCTACGATGCGTTGAAGCCGGAGAACAAACAGGCGGGCGTGCGCGTGCAGCAGATCGTCTTGAAGGTTGCGCGCAAAGACCTCGACCAGCAAGTGCTGGCGAAGGCCACCAAACTCGCGCAGGATGTGCGCGGCGGGCAGGACTCGACCATCGCCAACACTAGCGAGGAGAAGTTTGCGGAGGCGGCTAAGGGCAACTCGGAAGACCCTGCGACGGCGACCAAGGGCGGCTGGCTGCCCGCGCCCGTGCGCCGCGACCCGAACCGCAAAAACGACATCCTGCAAACCACGCTCGACATGCAGGAGGGACAAGTCTCCGACCCGGTGTTTACCGCGGGGGCTTACTACATCTTCCGGCGCGGCGCATCCGTCCCGAAGAGTTTTGAAGAGGCCAAGCTCGAACTCCTTGTCTCGCAGCGCAACACGCGCGCCTACAAGACGGCCGCCGCACTCGCCGCACGCGCCGCCGCGCGCTTGAAAGAGACGCGCGATTTCCAGAAGGTGGCCGAGGAGTTGGCCGCCGAGGCGAACATGAGCGCGGGCGACATGGTGAAGGAGACGCCCTTCGTCAAGCCGGGCGACAACGTGCCGGACATCGGCAGCTCGCCGCAGTTTGAAGAGGCCATCCGGCCGCTGGAGAATGCCAACGACGTGGGCAACCACGTCAGCGTCAAGAACGGTTTCGCCGTGCCGATGCTGGTCGAGAAACGCGAGCCGCGCATCCCCGATTTCGCGGAGGTGCGCGAGGAAGTCGTCCGCCGCGCCAAGCAGGCGCGCGCGCAGTCGCAACTCGAACAGACGGCGCGCGACCTCGCGGCCAACAGCGGGGGCGCGGACGCACTCAAAGCCGCCGCCGAAAAACTGGGACTCGAAGTGAAGACGGCCGAGAGCTACAAACTCGGCTCGCCGCTCGAAGGCGCGGGCACGAGCGCGGCGGCCGACGACGCCATCTATAACCTGAAGGAAGGCGAAGTCGCCCGCACGCCCGTCAAACTCGGCGACTCGTGGGTCGTCGTCGCCACCAGGAAGCGCACCGACGCAGACCTCACGGAGTTTGCCAAGCAGCGCGACCAACTCACGCAGAGCCTCCTGACCACGCGCCGGAACGATGTGTTTGAAGACTACGTGAGCGCCGCCCGCGCGCGGCTTGAGCGCGAAGGCAGAGTCAAAATCTACGAGGACGTGCTGGCGCGCAACGCGGACGAAGACGAGTCCGCCGCGCCCGCGCCCTTCCGCGGCACGATTCCGGGACAGTAGTTGACGGGTGAATTCGAGAGAAGGGATTTCGAGAAGTTCAATTCAACAAAAGGGGCTGTCCGATTACAACCGGACAGCCCCTTTAAATTTACGCGCCCGCTCTAAAGTCAAACGCGCCTTGCTCTCGCTCAGAACGCATCAATCAGCGCGGCCACGTCAACCTGCGCGAGTTGGAGCGTGATGAGCACGTCGTTGCCCTCCGCGGCGACTTTCGTGTTCTCGACGAGACTTTGCAAAGGCCGCGCGCGCGGCGCGGGCATCTGCCCGATGGCTAAAGGCGCGATTGACTTCAGGCTCGCGAGCGTCGAACTCAGGGTCTTCGCCGCGCCCGCGTTCTCCGTGCGCAGGGCGGTGAGGAAATTGAAGCCGCTCGTCGTCGTGCCGAGCGTGCTGTAGAACTGGCGCACGGAGGCGATGCTCTGCGAGAGATTGCCGCCGCCGATGTCTAGGTTCTGCGTGAGCCACGCGGGGACGTTGCCGCCCGCCCCGATGAGCGCGTTCGCGTCGCGCGTGGCGAGGGCTGTGATGTCGGGCGAGACGCGCCCGCGCCCGGCGTGCGCGTCAATCGAGGCGCGCACACGTTCGAGTTTGCCGAAGGCCATCGTGTTCGCATCGAGCGCGGTGAAGGCCACATCCGTCAGGCGCATGTTGAAGAGGCCGAGCAGTTTCACCTGCGCATCAATGTTGACGACGTAGATGGTCTGTCCGGCGTACTTTTCCTCACGCGCACGGTTGTTCGCCAGGGGGCGCGCGGCGGCGACGAGCGTCGCGGCGTTGAA
>DASVPS010000238.1:0-8085 GCA_036389555.1 Pyrinomonadaceae bacterium | reverse complement strand
GATGCTCACGGCGCTCGTCTTGAACACGGCGGGGGCAAGCGCCTGCGCCGTCAAGACGCGCGAGGGCACAAGCGACGGCAATCAGTCCAAACGCACCACGACGACGACGCCGACGACGCCGACGACGCCTGCGACACAGCCTTCGCCGGTCTTGGAGGGGGAGGGAAATTTGGGGACAAAAGTTTCGGGTGAGATCAAAGCGCTGGCGGCGGGCAGCTACAGTTCCGTCAGAGAAGCCTTCGTAGGCGTCGCGCGCGATGCGCAGACTTACACACATCTGCGGCAGTTGCACGACAAGTTGCCGGAACTCGGCGCGGACTTCTTCAAGACGAACGCCGTGGTCGCGGCCTTTCTAGGCCAGCGGCGAAGCGGCGGCTACAGCGTGCAGATCACGCGCGGCGGCACAGGCGGCGCAAGCATCCTGCGCGTCTCGGAGAAGTCTCCGGCGAAGGATGCTTTCACCACGATGGCTCTCACCTCCGCGTTTCAAATTGTCTCCGTCCCCGTTGACGAAGAGATGCCGCTCGCGCTCGAACTCGACGCGGCGTGGCGAGATGCCGCGCGCCCCTACAAAGTGGGCGCAGGCGACTTCACGCGCATGGGCGGCTTCGCCGGTGGACGCGAACGCTCCACACTCAAGGGCGACATACGCATCATGCGCCACGCCCGGCTCGCGACCTTCTTCTTCGACCTGAACGGCGCGGGCGCGGAGGGCAACTACTGGCTGCGAGACGTGGCGACCGGCACGGTCACACTGGAAGGCACATTCACGCTCGCGCGCCTCGACCCCGGTTCGTTCGTCCCGCCGCCGCGCCACCCAACAAGCGCCCGCGGCCAATTCGCCGACAACGAAGGCAAGCTCTCGCTCACGTTTGAAGTCATGGAAGCGAAGGTCAGCGACGGCTACGGCGGTCAGGGAAAACTGGAAGCGACGGCCACCGCGCCGCCCCCCAACAAGCGCGCCGTTGACACAGACGACCCGATGTAAACGCGCCGCCCCGGAAGCAGTTTGAAGAGTCCCGTAAGGGACGATTGATAATAGCCCGGCACTTGAGTGCCGGGAGCAATGGTCGTAAATATTAATGGAGTCCCGTGAGGGACGATTGAATGTCGCAGCCGCAGCATTCAATCGTCCCTGCGGGACTTCAATCATTATCACCACTTGCTACCCGGCCATAAATGACCGGGCTATTATCAACCGTCCCTGTCGGGACTTTTCACACTGCCTCTTGCCTGTAAAAGACTAACGCGGCGCGCGCGTCGTCGTGCTAAACTTGGCGACGTAAACTTTCCCCATGCAACTTTAGCTTCAAATTCCGGCCTGAGGTTTTTAACTGAACCCGTGGACTCGAACACCTTTCTCGTCATCGCCATCATCGCCATCGTCGCGCAGAGTTTGCTGCTGTTCCTCGCGCTATTCGAGCCGGGTCTGGATTACAAGATCACGCAGCCGCCCGCTTCCAGCGCGCCCGACTCCACAGAGTTTCTGCGCATCCTCGAAGCACTCACCGACTCGCAGGTCACGCGCCGCAGTTCGATTGAGGTCTTCACCAACGGCGAGAATTATTACGCGGCCGAACTGGAGGCCATCGGCCGCGCCGAACACAACATCAACATCGAAGCCTACATTTTCCAGAAGGGGCGTGTGGCCGACGAGTTCGTCAAAGTTTTGACGGAGCGCGCGCGCGTCGGCGTGCGCGTCAATCTCGTGCTCGACGCCATCGGCAGCTTCACCTCCTGGGACAGCTACTTCAAAGACCTGCGCGCGGCGGGCGGGCGCGTCTGCTGGTATCACCCGTTCCGCTGGTACACGCTGCCGCGCATCAACAACCGCACGCACCGCGAACTCTTCATCGTTGACGGGCGCATCGCCTTCGTCGGCGGCGCGGGCGTCGCAGATCACTGGCGTTACCCGATCAAAGATCACCCGCGCTGGCGCGACACGATGTTTCGCGTCGAAGGCGATGCGGTGGCGAACCTCCAGGCGACTTTCGCGGAGAACTGGCTCGAAGCGTCGGGCGAGATACTGGCCGCGAAAGAATACTTCCCGCTCTGCGAGGCCGCGCACTCGACGCCCTCGCTCGTCGTCAACAGTTCGCCCTCGGCCGGACGCTCCACGCGCGCGCGCATACTTTTCCAGATGCTTCTCGCCTCCGCGCAAAAGCGCATCCTCATCACGACGCCCTACTTTCTGCCCGACCGCAGCGCGCGCGCCGAGATGGTGCGCGCCATCACGGAGCGCGGCGTCCAGATCGAGATCATCGTCCCCGGCCAGAAAAGCGACCACGCGCTGACGCGCAACTCCAGCCGCCGCCTCTACGGCGATTTGTTGGAAGCGGGCGCGAAGATTTACGAGTATGCCCCGACCATGATGCACGCCAAGACGCTCGTCGTTGACGGGACATGGAGCGTCATCGGTTCGACCAACTTCGACAACCGCTCCTTCGGACTCAACGACGAAGTGAACCTCGCGGCCTGCGACGAGAAATTGGCCGCGCGCATCACCGAAGATTTCGAGCGCGACCGCGCCGAGAGTGTGCCCGTATCTTACGAGGAATGGCGACGCCGCACCGTCTTCGAGCGCCTCCACGAACTGTTCGGGATGCTCTTGGAGAGACAACAATAAAACAGAGGTTAGAGGTTAGAGGTTAGAGGTCAGTAGAAATCAGCTTTCGTCTTTCACTGACCTCTAACCTCTGACCTCTAACCTCTCTCATCTGTTCCATGCGTATCGTCACTTACAACGTACACAAATGTCGCGGGCTTGACCGGCGGGTGCGGCCGTCGCGCATCACGTCGGTGTTGCGCGAGTTGGACGCAGACATCATCGCGCTGCAAGAGGTGTTGAGCGTGGGCGGGGCGGCGCGCGAGATGGATCAGGCGCGCTTCATCGCCGAAGAACTCGGCTATGATTACTGCATCGGCGAGAACCGGCGACTGAGCGGCGGCGCATACGGCAACGTCATCCTCAGCCGACTGCCGTGGCGACACGTACACAACTACGATATCACCTGGCGCGGGCGCGAGCGGCGCGGCTGCCTGCGCGTGGACATCGAGACGGGCAGCGGCGACGACGCGGCGGCCAGCCAGCTCATACACCTCTTCAACGTGCATCTCGGCACAGCCTACATCGAGCGTCGCCATCAGGCGCGCCAACTCGTCGGCGACAGGATACTCGGTAGCGCGGAACTCACGGGCGCGCGCGTCGTTCTCGGCGACTTCAACGAGTGGACGAAAGGACTGGCGACGCGCCTCTTGACCGAGCAACTACAGAGCGCAGACCTGCGCACACACCTGCGCAGCCCGCGCACCTATCCCGGCGCGCTCCCGCTCGTACACCTCGACCATATCTACTTCGATCCCGCGCTCGAACTTCAACAACTGACCCTGCACAAAAGCCTGACCGCGCTCGTCGCCTCCGACCACCTGCCGCTCATCGCGGACTTTCGCCTGCGCGCGTAGACAAAACTCACCTCGTTTACAGAGTCACTCGCCAACGCAGACACGAGAGCGCACAGAGGGCGCACAGAGAGTCTCAGCCGATTGAAATTCGTATAAATTGTGGGGCTTTAAGTCAGGAGAGTTTCGCGCTTTTGCGGCGTGGGGCGCGTTTTTTGGCGGGCGGAGCAGCGGCGGCGGTAGCGGTAGGTTTCGCTCCCGTCGCGTTCGGCGTCGAGTGGTTATTGTTCGAATTGTAGCGGCGCGCGGCTTCGTCGCTGATGATGCACAGGCCGTAAATCTTGTCTGCGCGCAGGCGGCCGACCAGCGCGGCGGCCTCCGCATAATTCACGCCCGACACCTCGCAGCCGCGTTCGCTCAAGACTGACCAGCGTTGTTCTCGCAGTTCGCTCATCCGAGTCTCTTGCCGACGAAAGTTGTTTGAAACTGTCGGGAGTTTAATGGAAGGCGACGCGGAAAGCCAAACAGGCGGGCGAAAAGGGACGGCGCGGCGCGTGCGGCGGCGGATTCTGTTTGACTTTGCCGTGCAAATACAATAGAAACCACGCCGCACGACCCCACTCTCCCGACCCGCCCGCGCCCTTCGGGAAAACTTCGGAGCGTTCAAATGTTCAGAGAATTCAAAGAGTTCATCAAACGCGGCAACGTCATAGACCTCGCCGTCGCCGTCATCATCGCCGCCGCCTTCGGCAAGATCATCACGACGCTCGTTGACGGCATCATCATGCCGCCCATCGGCATGTTGCTCGGCGACGTGGACTTCTCCGGCCTCTTCTTCAACCTCTCGGACAAGCCGCGCCCGGCGAGCCTCGCGGCTGCTAAAGCCGACGGCATCCCCGTCATCGCCTACGGCCAACTGATCAACGACATCATCACCTTCCTCATCGTCGCCTTCGTCATCTTCCTCATCGTCCGCTACGTCAACCGCCTCAAGAGCAGGCAGGAGGCCGACGCCCCGACGACCAAAGACTGTCCACACTGCCTCTCCACCATCCCGCTCAAAGCCACGCGCTGCGCCGAGTGCTGCGTTGACTTACAGGCAATTTAGACATCTGCGGCGAGGCGGATTCCGGCAAACGCGATGCGGAAGTGGCGTCGGAAGAAGTTGCGAAAGGAAGTGCGCAGGATTGACGGCTGGGTCGCCCACGAGCCGCCTTTGAGGACACGGTGGTCGCCGTCGAACCACGTCTCGGAATATTCGGGATAGGGATAGGCTTTGAAGCCTGTGTAACCGGCGAAAGGATCGCTTGTCCATTCCCAGACGTTGCCGTTCATGTCGAGACAACCGTGGGGGCTTGCGCCCGCCGGAAAGGAGCCGACCGGGGTCGTGTCCCAGTGGTGCAGTTCAAAATTGCCGTGCGCTTCGGCAGGCGCGTCGTCGCCCCACGCGAAGAGACGTTTCCCGTGCGTTGCTTCTGCGTCCGAGGATGCGGCCTTCTCCCACTCGACCTCCGTCGGCAGACGCTTGCCCGCGAAGCGCGCATAGGCCGCCGCCTCGTACCAACTCACGCCCGCCACCGGATGCTCCGGCTTGAGCGCGCCCTCCGCAAACATCGCGCGCACGCTCCAACGCGGCGCGGCGTCGCCATCGAGACTCCGCGGCGTCCAATAGAAAGGTTGCGTCCAGTTCTCCTGCTCGCGCCAATGCCAGCCCTCTTCGTCCCACCACTCGCGCCGCGTGTAGCCGCCCTCTGCGATGAAGTGTGCGTACTCTTCGTTAGTTGTCAACAGCCGGTCAATTTTGAAAGCGGGCAGCGAGACCGTGTGCGCGGGCAGTTCATTGTCGTAGACGAACATCCGCCACGGCGCGCCCAACAGAAACTCGCCCGCCGGAACATTCAACATGTCACGCACGACGACGGGTGCATCCGCCGCCGACGATGCAGGCACGCCGTGCGAAGCGTTGGTGATCGCGGCAAGCGCATCGTTCTTTATCGTGTCGTGCGCGTGGCTCTTGATCGAGTTGTGCGCGGGTGGCGTGCGCCTTTTCTTCGCGGGGTCGAGCATGTGCAGGAGGTAGGCGAGCGTCTCCTGATGCTGCCGCTCGTGTTCGAGGACGAGTTGGAAGACGTAGGCATCGCGCAAGAGCGGCGACGGCGCGTGCTCGTCGAAGCGCGCGGCTTCGAGATAGCGGAGCGTCGCGTCTCTGACGCGCGCGAGGTAGAGTTCCATCTCGCGGCGTGTGGGGAGATGTTTCGAGTTTTCGCGCGGCGTGGCGATGGGGTCGAAGATGCGTTCGTAGCGCGCGTCGGGCGCGGCGTCGCCCTTAGCTTTTTGCAGTATCCAGTAAGCCTCGAAGACGCCGATGTGCGCGAGATGCCAGATGATGGGGCGGAAACCGCCGCCGGGACTCTCGTGTAAATCCTCTTCGCGCGCAGCCGTATCGAACAGTCTCAAAGTGGCGGCGCGCGTCTCCTCCAACATCTGCGTGATCTGCGTGGCCTGCTCGCTCATCATAAGAAAAGTTTCAGAGGTCGGGTTTCAGGTTTCGGGTCTGCGGTTCTTCGTGCCTGACGCTCAGGCCACCGCAGCCATCCGTTCAGTAATCATATCGTTGTTCTCAAGATACTGCATAACGGTGTCCTCTGCCGGTGCCGCCCTTTCGTGCTTACACGGGACGGCGACCGTGTGCCGCCGCACGTGCGGCGTGATGTGCCGCTCGATCTTTGCCTTCCCGAAATTGGCTGAACTTACAAACGAGAAATGTATTCTTCCTGCTGCGGATATTCGTACGGGTTACGTTATGATAAGTGTGTTGTTATGTCAGGTCTGAATCTTCAAACATCGGCTATGCGTGATGAGACTGTCGATCTCGTCGCGGAAGTGGCGCGTCTTGAGGGGTTGCTCCGCGAGCGGCAGGACGAGTTGACGGCGCTCCAACAGGAGTTGCAGCGGTTCAAAGCGCGTTACACGCAGATCGTGGGGAGCCAGTTATCCGAGCTGGCCGAGATCGAGCAGTCCATCAGGGAAGCCGAAGCGCGCCTGCAAGAGAGCATGGGCGCGGACGCGACGGAAGCTGCCGATGCTGACGTAGACGGCGCGGCGAACGGGGCGCAAAAGACATCGGGCGGCGGCGGGCTGCGCAAACTTTTCTGGTCGGTCGCCAAGCTCTTTCATCCAGATCACGCGGCGGACGGCGCGGAAGCCGAGAGGCGTCACCTGATCATGGCCGAAGCTACACGCGCTTACCGCGAGGGCGACGTGGAGAGTTTGCACACGTTGCTCGGCGATGAAGACCTGCAATTTTATTGCGCCGCGCCCGCAGCCGGGGACAGCCCGCAAGACTTGCGTGGACGACTTTTTCAAATCAAGGAAGAGTTGCGGACGGTTGAATTCGGAATCAAGCGCGTCAAGCAGGACGGGCTTTACCGCAGCATGCTCCGCGCCGAGAGCGAAGCGGCGAACGGGCGCGACATGCTGGCCGACGAAGCGGCGCGCATCCGCCGTCAGATCGCCAAAGCCCGGCACCGGCTCACCAACCTCACCTGACGCGAAATTCAGATCGCTCAAATTAATGGCTGCGCGCTTTCCGGTCTAGATGAACACGCCATACGGTTTGGAGAAAATCGAAAGATGTCAGAGCAACACACAGCCTTTACCGGCTCAATCCCTGAAAACTATGATCGTTACTTAGGCCCGGCCTTATTTGAGCCTTACGCTTCCGATATGGTCGAGCGCGTGAATGTCTCGGAAGACGCATCCGTGCTGGAACTGGCATGTGGCACGGGCATCGTGACGCGCCGTTTGCGCGACCACCTTCCGCCCGGCGCGCGTCTCGTCGCCACCGATCTGAACGAAGCGATGATGGCCTACGCCGCACTAAAGTTTAGACCGGGCGAGGCCGTCGAATGGAAGCAGGCTGACGCTACTGATCTGCCGTTCCCCGATGAGTCATTCGATGCGGTCGTGTGCCAGTTCGGATTAATGTTCGTCCCGGACAAGGAAAGAGCCGTGCGCGAGGCGCATCGAGTATTAAAACCCGGTGGTGTCTTTCTCTTTAACGTGTGGGACGAGATTGAACAGAACGACCTCGCCCACATCGCTCACACAACCATCTCGACATTCTTCGAGGACGACCCGCCAAAGTTCTATGAAGTGCCTTTCTCTTTACACGATCCAGAGGCGATCAAGTCGCTCATGACGAGCGCCGGATTTAGAGATATCGAGTTGTCACTATTGCCGCTTGCATCTGTTAGCCCGTCGGCGTCAGAGGCAGCGAAGGGACTGGTCGAAGGGAATCCCGTGATCATGTCTATCAGGGAACGTCGCCCGTCGGATGTGGCGAAGATCGTGGATGCAGTGGCCGAAGCGGTTGCCGCCCGTTGTGGAGACATGCCTGTGCGCGGCAGGATGCAGGCGTTCGTCTGCACGGCGGCGCGATAGGTCGTGAATCGAGAGCTTCACGGTTACGGCGGACGGAAAAATCGCGCAGATTTATTGGTGGTGAGATGCGCCGCGGAGCGAGCAAGCGTTAAACGCCCTACTTAGAGCAGATTTCATTTGTGTGAGACACGATAGCCGCAATGCTTGAACCATGCTTGCGCGTTCTCGACCGTGATCTTTGACAACGCTTCAGTGACCGCCTCATCAAGCGCTTCGTAACTGCGCGCCGCACGTGAGCGCAAG
>DASVPS010000237.1:0-23303 GCA_036389555.1 Pyrinomonadaceae bacterium | reverse complement strand
AAGGGATGAGGGATGAGGGATGAGGGATGAATAATTTAAGAATTGATCCATTGATTCATTTGTTCATTGAATCAATGAATCAATGGATCAATTCTTCTTCATCCCTATTTCTGGTGTATCTGGCAGACGCCGGCGGCGTCGCAGGGCGGGGGGATGCCGAAGATTTGGTAGCGGCGTTTGGCGAGTTGGCGGTAGAAGATGGGGCCGAGCGTGGTGAGAGGCCAGCGAGAGAAAAGCCACGCCAGCCAGCGAAAGCGCGGCAACTGCCGCAGCACTTCGATCCAGGAGAAGAAGCCTTTCGCCCACACGCCGTCTCGTTTGCGGCGCGTGTACATCTCCTCTGACAACTGCGCGTGGGTGTAGGGCGCGGCGCGGCGGAGCGCTTCTGGTGAATTCAGGTCGAGCCATTCGAGCCGCCGTTCGCGGTCGAAGGGTTCGACGCGCGCGCGCATCCACTGGCAGAGCGGGCATTGCCCGTCCGTGTAAACTTCCAGTTGCGCCGTCGTCTCGCTCAACTACCTTCCTCCGTGATCGAGGGCGGCCGACGCCCCGCGAAATACTCCCCCTCGCCGAGCCGCCGCTGCAATTTGCGCTGGTTGACAAGGAGCATCCCGATGACGAAGAGCTGCAACACCTCCACGCCCGCCCACAACATGACCAGAAACCTCATCCGCTTTGTTACCTCCCCGCAGGCACTTGCAACTGCACGCCCGGCCCGCCGCCGTACATGATCGTCAGCGCGCCCTGGTGGTTCTTGATGCCTTCGGAGCGGGCGCGTTCGATCTCTAACTGGAGTTCGAGTTTCTTGATTTCGAGCAGGGCGGGGTTGGCGAACGTGGCCGCCTCGATCTGCTTGGTCTGGGCGGAGATTTTGGCGGCTTCGAGTTTCGCCTCTTCAGCCTGCTTCTGCTTCTCATTGGCAACCACCTCGGAGGCGGCGGCTTCGATGCGGTCGTCGAGGAAGTCCGGGTTGCCGATCTGCACGCTCTCCACGACGAGTTGCAACTGGCTGGCGAGTTGCGGCGTCAGTGCGTCGATGATGCGTTTCTGAATCCCTTCCTGATTCGCGTAAATCTCATAGGCGTTGAACTCCGAGAAGGCGTTGCGCGCCTCGGTCTGCAACAAGCCTTTGAGAATCTCGCTGCGCCGCTTGTGCCGCTCGTCCACTGACGAGCCGTACTTGCGGAAATACTCCGCGACCTTCGCCGGGTCACTGTAAGCCGTCACATCGATGTTGACGTTCAATGCGGCGTTATCCTTGCTCGTCACCCTCACGGGCGCGCTCTCCGTAAACGAGCGGATGGTTACCTCGTGGCTGTCCCTGCCGGGCGCGAGCGTCGTGAACCAGCCATCCGAAGGCGTGTAGACGCGCTCGATGCGGCCGAAGTAAGTGACGACCTTAACTGTCCCTTCCTGCGCGTAATCGATGTTGGCGAAAGCGGTCGCCATCCCGACCAAAACCACAACTATCAGTAGCACAATCCCCGCGATGAGGTATTTGCTGCTCGTCATTGAATCTCCTTTGTTGGTGTCCACAATTTCCGGCCAAATGTTTTTGCTCTTTTTCATCTCTGATCCTTAATACGCAACGGACAGGCGAAAGTTGTTAATTTAATGTTACATCCGCCGCCCGCGCGGGCGTTTGAGACACGCGCGACCCCTGGATCGTAGATATTGCTCGATGGATGACTTACCGCAGGATGAGATGCCCTAGATTATCAGAGGAAGGCAGCGCGGCATCCGAAGCGCGCCCACGAGTTAGCATGGTAAGTGAAGTTGGTTGGACAGTTGAATAACTATGAAACGCGCCTTATTGCTGCATCAACTAAAATCCGGCAACTCGCGTTGCAATAGATTAGTGGCCTCTCCGGCATTTCGCATGGCCTCTCGCGCAGTTTCGCCGCGCGTGCATGGACAATAGATTTTATCACTTACCTTTCGCCACCTTCCTGCCCGTTGCGCCCGATGATGTAGCGTTCAACCACGTTCACCAGAGCATTCAGCCTTTCATCGGTTGCCCTTATCTCTTGATCATGAATCTCTGCAATGGCAAGGAGCGCATTAACGCTGTCCGCCGTCCGATCAACTTTGTCGGATAGCCGATCAACCTTGTCGGATAACCGATCAACCGTCACAGATAGTCGATCAACCGTCACGGATAACCGATCAACCGTCTCCGTCAACTGTCCCATCGATACAGTTAGGTGCGCTTGTTGTTGTAGGATGAAGTCCATCTGCCGCTGTCTCTCTTCATCAGTCATACGGCTTCGACCTCCGACGCAAAAGTTTACTAAACAAAAGTATATGCTATCCGCTGGCAGATTGGGAGCCTCTCGGCATCGGGTGAGAAGGGGTTTCAGGCAAAGCCTCTTCCCTACATCGTTATGATCGGCCGTCGCTCGCGCCTCCTGCGGCGGCGCGGGCGCATGCCCGTGTGATGCCTCTCGATGCACCTCGGAGAAGCCTCGCGCGGGCGCGCTTGATGAGGTAGAGAGGGGCGGTTGAAATTTCTTTGTCTGGGTGATCGCAATTTTCGCCGGTATGGTTTATGATAGGGAACATCTGGCATGCGGTGAAACCAAATGCCAAGTGGTTGCTGGGGTGAGGACAGTAACCACGCACTAGAGCAGGCGCGTTAGCTCCCAAAAGCTAGCGCGCCTGTTCGCTATTTGCAGGGTGAAATTCCCGTCCAGCCGACCAGATCGTTTCGGGAAGAGAGCCATTCATGTAGCCGCCGCCTGCGTCACTCTTAAACCGATGTAGGCTTTTCATCCGGCTGTAGCAAAGCCATGCTGAGGGTTGTCTCTGCCGCCTTTGGCCGTCCGGTTGTTTCCAGACCTTTTGCAGTCGTACGCTTCTCCGCTCCGCTCTGGCATGAGGTTCGCAGTGCCTCTCGCGTCGCTCATAATCCCTCACTGTTTCGATTCGTTCTCCCGTCTACCAACTTACTTCACCGAAGGAGGACACCTCGTGTTTCAAACAACTCTTCGCCGCCACGAGCGCGGCAAACTGCGTCTCACTCTTGCTCTGCTGACACTAACTTTCTTCTCTCTGAACGCTCACCCGGCCTACGCCGTGGGCGGCACTTTCTTCGACGGCCTCGACACTTACAACACGGCGCTCTTTCACAAGGCCGACGGCTGGACGAACGGCAACCCTTTCAACGTCGGCTGGCGCGCAGACCACGTCACCTTCGCCAACGGCTTCATGAGCCAAAGGCTCGACACCACGCCCTGCCCGACCGGATGCAGCGGTAAGCCCTATGCCGCCGGCGAATATCGCACCAACCAGTATTACGGCTACGGCAAATACGAAGCCCGCTTCAAAGCCGCGAAAGGCAGCGGACTCGTGACCGGGTTCTTCACCTACACAGGCCCGTCCGACGGCACGCAGCACCACGAAATCGACATCGAAATTCTGGGCAAAGATACGACGAAGATGCAGACCAACTTTTTCGTCAACGGCGTGGGCGGACATGAAACCATCGTCAACCTGTGGTTCGACGCCGCGGCCGGTTATCACAATTACGCCTTCATCTGGAAGGCAGACAAGATCGAGTGGCTCGTTGACGACATTATCGTACACACGGAATATGCCTCGACCGGCTACCCGCTGCCGAGCATACCCGGCCGCATCATGACGAACATGTGGGCGGGGACGGGCGTCGATAGCTGGCTCGGGCCATTCACGTATCCGGGCACGCCCATCTACGCGAAATACGATTGGATTCAGTATTTCGTACTTTAAAGTTGAGCGCCTGCGACAAACGGCTTTGACTTGCGCGCTCAATCTACGCGCGATCCGGCAAAGCGACGACTCGACCGGAGAAGACGAAGGGGCGGCCTGTGCCGCTCCTTCCACTTCCCTTTTAAGACCGGCACACCGCGCCATCTCTACCGGAGCAAGCCTTAAGACGGCGCAGATCAACGAGGCGTTGTGCAGGGTGCTTTGCCATAACGTCTGCCGCCTGATTCAATCTATGTTTGAGTTGAATGTGAAGCCTGAGTTTCGGAGTGTTGCCGCATAGAAGATATTACCGTTGACAAGGACACTTCGCGGGAGTATAGGGTAGTCCGCACGGGTCAGTTTAATCACAAGAGCCTCACTTCTCAAAGAGTCCCGCTCTTGCTCCATCCTCAACTTCGGGCAACACTCACATCAGGAGAAAAACATGAAGACGATATTGATGTCGAACATTTCCAGGAGGATTTTGATTCTTACCTTTCTACTGGTCGGTTTAGTCTTTGCTGTGCCCGGCGCCAAAGTGGCCGAGCCTGCTGCGGTAAGACCCTGTTGCGAGGATTGCCCTGTCCCTCCAAACAGTCTGGGAACGATAGCAGCTTACTGTACTAACGAATGTGGCAGCAGTTCAGGGACTTGTTATAACGCTTGTTATAGCCAGGCTTCCAATTGTCAGAGGAATTGCATCATTAGCTGTGGCGGCGGTGGAGGCGGCTGTGTAGCCGACTATGATTGTCCAACCGGATTGGGATGCCCAAATCCTTTATGTGTTGGCGGTTCTTGTTTCTGTGAGTAATTTGTATCTTCAGGAAGGAGTGGCTTAATAGCCACTCCTTTCATTTCAGGACTTCACCACGGCCGTAATTGTCGGGCAAGCTGAATTTCTGCCGTGCAAATTGCCACAACATTTGTTGCTTCATTCAGAGCATGTGCGAGTTGAATTTGAAGCTGAAATTTTGGAGTGATGCGGCGTAGCCGGCTATTGACACCTATTCTACTGTGGAATATCTTTCCAGCGCTTTACCTAAGCACTTTCGTGTTGGCGTGTAGTCGAAGCCACACGTCAACTCCTTTAATTACCCTCACCAAAGGAGAGCCTTATGTTAAAGAAACGCCTCTTAGTTTTAGTTGCGCTGTTTTGCCTGCTGCTGGTGTTTTCAAGCGCGACGCCCGCCAGCGCGGACGGCTATTGTAGCTGTGCGATGACGTGCTCTGGCGGTAGCCGGACGTGTGAATTTAGCTGCGAAGGCAACTCATTGAGCGACATCGAGCGCGCCATCAGAGCGTGCTGCAAAGCTGCACAGGAATCCACTCCCTTTAGCTGCACCGGCGGCTAGTAAGTAGTAGAAGCTTGATAGCTCCGGCCGGAAAGCAGAAGCAAAGAGGCTCGACAGATTTTTAAAGTCTGTCGAGCCTCTTTGCTTCTTCACGGATAATATAAAGCCCCGTTCAGTTGAGCGGGGCTTTACTTTGAAATTAGCAGCCGGGGTCACAATAAGGATTTGTGCAGTACAACCTCTCACACCTGGCGTAACATGCATTCATCTCCTCATTAGTCGGCAACCCATAGCACGAGTCGTAGCAGTCAAAGCATGGAGAGCAGCAAGGATAGGCGGACGTTTTTCTGATGCCTGAACTGAGCACTGTCATCCCTAAACAAACGACAAGAACGCTCAGCATGACGAGTCTGCGAGTGATGCGTGGGAGCTTTGGCTTGAGCATGGTTCTTCTCCTCGTGTTTTACTGGTTGAGGTGAGGCTGACAGAAGCGTGGAGGGCGCTCGTCAACAGGAAAGACCGCGCCGGGAACACCAGCAATCTATTCCTGTAGCCAGCATTAGTCAAGAAATGCAAGCTCAAATTCCGTTGGGCAAAAGTGCATCGTCGGGCAAAGCCGTCAAGCGAGCAATCGCGCGACCGTCTCAACAATCTTGCCTATGCCCTCCGGCTTCCTGATGAAAGCATCCGCACCCGCACGTCGCGCCGCCTGCCCGCACTCGGTCGCCGAGATTATAATGATCGGCGTCTGCTTACGTTGCTCCAAACGACGCGCTCTGCGTGCCAGTTCCAACCCGCCCATGTAAGGAAGTTCGTTATCTAACAGCAGCAGGTCGTAGTGCGCCCCGCCTTCAATTCTAGCGAGAGCCGCGCGGCCATCGGCGCACGTCTCGACGTACCAGCCCTCCAACTCAAGCGTCTCACGCAGGGCATCGGCGACCATCTGGGTATCTTCAACCAAGAGAATGTGAGGCATAGAGATTAGCGCGCGGGGCTTGCCTTATCTGTAATGCTTACAAGCCCCGCGTGCCTCCGCCCTGTAGTCAAGGTCAGGCAGAGGCGAGGTGGAAGATGCTCAACTGCGGCGCGGTCTGGTAAGATGGCGCGCGTTCAGTTATTGAAAACCAGCGACGGTCATGCGTAGCTCAACCTCAACCTCTAAAGAGTGATGAGCATCGCCGTTCGAGTTGAGAGGTTCACACTCACGGCGACCACGTTACGCAGCGACATTCTAACCGAAACTTCGGTTGGCGACAACCTGTGTCTGTCAGGAGGAAACTTCTGATGGCAAGGGGTGTGCGTCTAAAGCCGAAACGTCTTACCGATAAACTTATCCAGATTCGTGTATCTCTCGGTCTATCTCAGAACGACTTGATCAAGAGACTTGACGTTAACCTGACGCAAAACAGGATTTCAGAATATGAAAGAGGTACAGGCG
Organism: Pyrinomonadaceae bacterium; assembly: GCA_036389555.1. Classification (GTDB taxonomy): domain Bacteria; phylum Acidobacteriota; class Blastocatellia; order Pyrinomonadales; family Pyrinomonadaceae; genus JAIVJZ01. The sequence continues at coordinate 16,847 of DASVPS010000237.1, read as the reverse complement.
AACCGCCCTTACCTGTTCTGTTGAAGTATGCGAAACTGGCGGGCGTCTGTGTAGACGTGCTGATTGACGACGATCAAGACCTACCTACGAAATTGCCCGCCAAGCCGAAACACTCTCACCGTTGACTCTCTCCGCAAGAGAGGGTTTTTAGGCAAAGCCGTACACCACCACAAGCGCAGTAACGTCGAGACCACCTTTAGCATGATCAAGGCCAAGTTCGGGGAGAGGCTACGGAGCAAGACGGAGACGGCGCAGACCAACGAAGCGCTTTGCAAGGTGCTTTGTCATAACCTGTGCTGTCTCATTCAGAGCATGTATGAACTTGGAGTTGAGCCGGAATTTGGTATGGCCGATTAATGCTTACAGATTGATGTGGCATAAAAGTTAAAGACCCGCCTAACAAGCGGGTCTTTAACTTTGACACTGTAAGAGTGATGGGGAAAGTTAGATGAATAATTCGACCGGAACACGGAAGAATTCTGCAAGAGCTTTAGCTTGGGTTCTGCTGATATTACGCTTACCGTTTACAACTTCAGAGGCAATACCATCAGACCCGAAAATCCCCAGTAGGTCGCGCTGTCGCAGCCCTCGAGAGTCCATCAACTCTCGGAGCACTTCGTGAGGCGGCGCGTCCGGTATGGGATAGTGCTTGTCCTCGAAGTCTTCAACGAGAGTAGTCATCAACTCCAAGAGTTTGTCTTCTTCCGGGGAACGCTTTTCGCCTTTATCAATCAGCTTTTCCACTTCGGCCAATAGGCGCTCGTTCTCTTCCTCAGTTTCGATGACGGCAGGCAGAGTGCGGGCGAGCAGCTTACCGTACTTGCTCCGATCTATCTCTTTAGCTGGCGCAACCATTTTTCCACCTCCCCTTATCATAATCGGCGTGGGAGAGAACTTCTTTAATGAATACCATCTGCTTGGCGTACTCGATTTTGACAATCAGCCGATAGTTATTGCCCTTGATGTCGAATATCGTGCATTTACCCGCCAAGTCCGCGTAAGAAAAGTCTCGCTTCATGTCGGCCGGATTACTCCACGTTGCCCGCTTAGCGATACTGTGCCATACCAACAGTGGCTTTTCAGAGTCAGGGTTTTTCTCCCAAAATTCTCGCAGACGCCTTTTGCTCACGATGCGCACTACCAACTAACCTCTGTGTGCACTCATCCTCTCAAAATGAGAGGAACTTGTCAAGTATAGATGTACAGAAATTCCGCACAGTTGTCAACAACATTGTTTGATAGTGTTAAACTTCATCTTTGCAGTGAGTCCTTAGACTTTATGGTCAGAATCCCCACTTGACTATAAAGTCCCTCCGTTGACCACAAAGTCTGACCATAAAGGGACTTTAGGGGCAAAGCCCTTTTCCTGCATACGCTGTTCGCACTGGATAGTCCATTCGCACGGCCAACTAAATTACAAGTTCACACAATTTAGACCTGAGTGACGCTGCCCGTGCATACCGTGTTCGCACTGGCGGGGAGTTGGGCTGAGTGTCGGGCGGAGGCGGGAATAAAGGGGGAAAGCCTTTATTTTCAGCGCGTTTCCCTGCCCCGCGCCGGTTGGCATGAGCATTGCCCAACGGAAGGCCAAACTTTCGCGGTTTTCCGAGTCGCTCCGCGCCTTCCCGAAACGCGCAAAGGCAGTTCGCAAAAGGCTTGCAACGGGTCAGCCACCTTCTGGCAGGAGAGTTTGTGTGTATGCGTAACAACGTGAAATTCGCCGTCCTCGCGGCGGCCGTCTGCGCCGGCCTCGCGTGGTTCATCTTCCACGGCGGAGCGGCCAGCGCCAGTCAATCGAATTTGACGCTCTCGGCCTCCTTCGAACGCAGAATTCTCGCGCCGACCGAAGAAGCGCCCTTCGACCTGCGTTTCTTCATCACCGCCGTCAAGACCGACTCGCGCGGCCGCATCATAACCGGCCCGACCGACGACCCTGTGAAAAACATCGTCGGCGCGGAGCGTGCGGGCGTGCGCGCCGGACTCGAACGCTTCACCAAGATCATGTACGGCGCGAGCTATATCGACGGGCGACCCGACCCCGGCACGCGCATCGACCCGAACAACCCCATCGTCAAAAGCGGCAACCAGTTCTGGCCGCTGCGCGAGCAGCCCTTTCGCAGCCAGCCGCGCGCGCTCACGCTCGGCCCCGACGGGCGCAAACTCTACGTCACGCTCCCTGGGCGCGAAGGCTACCCCGATTGGCGCGTCGCCGTCGTGGACACGGCGAGCCAATCCGTCTCGAAGTGGATCGACCTGCGCCCGTTCGGGCAGACGCGCGGCACGCGCCCCATCGGCCTGAAAGTCGCGCCGCTCAATCCTTCCATTTACGCCACACGCTATCTTGTCGTGCTCAACCAGTACGGCAACTTCGCCTCCATCGTCAACACGACGACGGACGAAGTGATCGGCGAGTTCGAGACGGGATTCCACGGCGAGAAATTAATCTTCAACCGCGCAGGCACGCGGCTCTACATTACCGACCGCTTCAAAGACATCGTGCGCGCCTTCCGCGTCGAACCCGGCCCCTTCTTCGTACCCATCGCAGAGATTCCGACCGGCACGACCGACCTCGAACGCTCCAACCCGCGCGATCTGGACTTCAGCGCCGACGGCAAAACTCTGTATGTCGCCAACACGCTCGGCCACACCATCGCCGCCATCAACGTAGAGGGCGACGCGAACACGCTCGTCAAGAATCTGCCCGTCGGCGGTCTGGCGACCGATGTGAAGATCGCAGGTCGCTGGGGCATCGTCTCCGGGCAGGAGACGAACACGAAGCTGAACGAGCGCGAGACAGGGCACGGCCTGCCGACGAAGAACGCGCAGGGGACGGTCATACGCAACAACGGGCAACCGCTCGGCTACACGCCCGTCATGACCGACGCGACCAAAGCCACCACCTTCGACGACATCGGCAGCGAGTTGAACATCTTCGACACTGCGACCAACCTCTTCATCTACCGCTACGTGGACAAGGATCGAGACATCTCGCAACTCGTCACGCCCGGCAAATACGTAGACCTCGGCGACCACGTGGCCGCGCAGGAGATCATCCGCGGCAGCGGCCCCGAACAGATGGTCGTCAAAGGCAACATGCTCTTCGTCACGCACGCCCACTCGGAGAAGGTCGAGGCGTTTCGCATTAACCAGAACCCGGCCGACCCTTCGCAGATTTTGACCGAGACCGGCATCGAATTGACGGGCGGCATCACGCCGCAGGGCGTCGAAGTCTCCGAAGACGGCTCGCGCATCTTCGTCGCAAACTTGCAGACCGAAGACGTGTCTTTCCTCTCCGTTGACGCGCAGGGACGCTTGCAGCGGCAGGGCTATCTGGCCGTCGGCGTCACGCCCTCGACGCCCGACCCGACGAAGCGCGGCAGCAACGGCCAAGGCTTGTTCGCCACGGACGAAGAGGCGGGCTTGCGCTGGTTCTTCTCCGACGCCTATTCGGACGACAACCAGAAGTCGTGCGGCTTCTGCCACTGGGACGGACGCCAGGACGGCTGCCAGTGGAACGTCGCGGCCAACGCCGTCGGCGGCGTCAAAGTCTGCCCGCAGAACAAGGACATCTCCGACAACTGGCCGGAGTGGTATGAAGGACTGAACAACGACATGATGGCCTACGCCTCTGCCTGCAACGGCGAGGTGCTGCTCGGCGAACGCGACCCCACGCCCCTCTTCCCGCAGGCCAACGCCGAAGACCGTTTCCGCGCGCGCGAGGAATACGTCCTGCGCAAGACCGAAGAGAACTCTGCGGCCATCGGTCGCCCCGAGTTGAACGGCAAGGCGCGCAAGGTGGGCTATTACGACATGGCTTACCTGCAAATCCTCTGGTCGCAAAACGAGACGCGCCAACTGCCCAACCCGCTCAACCAGTTTCCCGACGCAGACACGGCGGCGCAGGTGGCGCGCGGCAAACAGATTTTCACAGGCTCCGTCGCACAGGGCGGCGCGGGCTGCGCCGAGTGTCATCACAACGGCAACAAGTTTACGAACGGCGCGCTCGACGACACCTTTCAGGATTTCAACATCCACGAACCCGGCGTGATCTCCGAAACCACTGTGGACGGCGACGGCCCCTTCTTCCGTCCCGAAAACGATTACTTCTTCACGCGCTTCGGCCCGCCGCAGGACGTAGGCATCCCGCAGAATTTCTCCAGTCGCAACACGAAGCACCTGCGCACCTGGTGGGACAGCGTGCCCAAGTGGTTGCACCACGGCTTCGCCCACACGGCGCGCGAGATTCTGCTCGCCCCCGATTCGCCGCTGCTCTTGCCCGGCGAGCGCGGCTTCAACTTCCGCACCGTCCGCACGGATCACCGACGCGGCGCGAACAACTTGCCGACTGAAGTTCCCGTCACCTTCGGCGACAGCCGCGGCGGGCTGGCCGGCGACGGGATGGGGCCGATTTTCGTGAGCCTCGACAGCCCCGTCGTACTGCAAAACGGCAAGCCGCAAATTGATCGTCTCGGCACGAGCAACGTCCTGCCGCTCGTCACGGGCGGGCAGATCAACCCGGCGCTCGCAGCCAACAATGTGCAGGTCATCAAGGACACGCACGGCAAGACCTCGCACCTTTCCGCGAGCGACTTCGACGCCCTCGTGATGTACCTGAAATCGCTCTCGTCGCGCCCCGTCTCGTCGTCCGCCAACCCGACGCCTTCGCCGACCGCGACGGCCACGCCTTCAGCCACCCCCACCCCCACGCCGTCGGCCACCCCCACGCCGACGGCGACGCCGACCGCAACACCAACGCCCACGGCCACACCATCTCCAAGCGCGACACCAACGCCCACGGCGACACCTTCGCCCACAGCGACGCCAACCGCGACGCCGACGCCATCCGCGACGGTGACGCCGACACCTTCGCCCTCTGCAACTCCGACGCCTTCGCCCTCTGCTACGCCGTCACCATCCGCGACGCCTTCGCCGACGCCCTCTCTGCGCCGCAACACGATGCGCTTCAGCGTGTCGAATTTCAGCGCGAACGAAGGCGCGGGCAGCGCGCAAGTGACCGTCACACGCACGGGCGACATCGCGGACGCAGCCACCGTCGAGGTCTCGACCATTGACCAGAGCAGCGTGCTCGTGCGCTGCGACAACAACACGGGCATCGCCTCTTCGCGCTGCGACTTCGCCACCACGATTGAGACGCTCTCGTTCGCCCCCGGCGAAACCACGAAGAGCATCACCGTGCCCGTCTTCGACGACATGCATCAGGAGAACGCTGAGACGCTCGCCGTCAAGTTGAGCAGCCCGAGCGGCGCGTCGCTCGACACGCAGACGGATGCGTCCGTCACCATCAACGACAACGATGCGGCGCGCCCGTCCGGCAATCCGCTCGACGACGACGGGTTCTTCGTCAACATGCACTACATAGACTTCCTCTCGCGCGAGCCGGAACCCGCAGGCTTCAGCGCGTGGACGAGCGTGCTTGGCCGCTGTGTCAATAACTCGCCCGCATGCGACCGCGTCACGGTCTCTTCGGCCTTCTTCCGCTCGCAGGAATTTCAACTCAAGGGCTTCTTCGTCTATCGCTTCTACAAAGTCGCGTTCGGTCGCCTGCCGCTCTACGCCGAGATCATCCCGGACATGCGTCGCGTGACGGGCGCAACCGCCGAAGAAGTGGCCGCGCGGAAAGATGCCTTCACCACAGAGTTCATGGGGCGCGCCGAGTTTCGCGGCCGCTTCGACGGGACGACCGACGAACTCTTCGTTGACCGCCTCGCGGAGACGGCTGGCGTCACGCTCCCGAACCGTAACGAACTCGTCGCCGCGCTCGCGGGCGGCGTGAAGACGCGCGCAGAGGTGCTGCGCGAGGTGGTGGAGAGCGCAGAGGTCAGCCGGCGCGAATACAACTCCGCCTTCGTCGCCATGCAGTATTTCGGCTACCTGCGCCGCGACCCGGACGCCGACGGCTTTAAGGCCTGGCTGCGCGTCCTCGATGCTAATCCTGAGGACTATCGCACGATGGTGCGCGGCTTCGAGTCGTCCGTCGAATACCGCCTGCGCTTCGGCCAGCCGTGACGACGCGCACGCCGCGCGGGTGCTTGAAGATAAAGCCCCCACGCAAACCGGGAAGGAGTGTTTGATAAATTCAACCCTCCTTCCTAAAAAAAAGCACGGAATCGGGAGCAACTTCCCGTCCGGCTTAAACATCTGAGGGAGGCTAATTTTCCCCTCTATCAAGTCAGTTAATATTCAGAGTTAGAATTTTTAGGATAAGCAGGAATTATCATGTCACCCTCGCGTCTTTCTTCCCCCTCGAAGTGTGCCTTGCGCACACGCAGCCTGACCCTTTTCCATTCGCTGTTGGCCTTTGGCCTCGCGTTGGGTTTTCCCCTCCAATCTGGAGCTTCCGCGACGAGCCGATCCGTCTCGCCGGCTGCGACCGACGCTCGCGTGGATTCCGCGCGCCGGACGGCAAACTTCGCGAACGCGCCTGTCGCGGCCGTTGCGGCCGATCCAAACGCGACGGTGATCTACAGCCAGCCGTACGACGGCCAGTCGGGCGAATCAAGCTCGAAGATACAGGGCGGGACGCAGTATGACCGCGAGGCGGCCGACGACTTCGATCTGAACGCCACGATCACGCGCGTGCTGGTGCGCGGCGTGCGCGGCGGTTACAACATGCCGCCGAACCCCGTCTACTACGGAGTCTACGTGCGCTTCTACGACGGCACGGGGGGCACGCCCGGCGCGCTTCAGGTCGAACACTATCTGCCGGCGGGCACGCCCGGCGTCGTGTTCGACGCGGCGCAGCCCAACACCTTCGACATCACGCTCCCCGCCGCCTTCAACGCCACAGGCAAACACTTCCTCTCCGTCCAGCCCGTCTTCGGCGGTCAGGACACGTGGGGGGTGTCGAGCAGCAACTACCAGAACGTGCGCGGCTCCGCCCTCGTCAAGCGGGATCGGCTGGCGAACGAAGCGTGGGCAGTGAGTGGAATTGCGGGGCGCTTGTACGACATGTCGTTCGACCTGTTCGGCACGCTCCTGTCCGCGCCGCGCATCGACGCGCTGTCGCCGAACCCCGTCACGCGCAGCGGCTTGGTTCGCATCACGGGCGCCTACTTCGGCGCGCGCGGCGACGGGCAGTTGACCATTGACGGCAAGCAGTCCCCGCACATCGTCCAATGGGCGGACAACCAGATCATCGCCTACGTGCCAGAGACCTCGGCGCTCGGCGACGTGCCCGTGAGCATCACGTCCGCAGGCAGGAGCGGCGCGGCGACGTTGAACGTCACGACGCGCCCCACTGAGGGACACATCCGCTGGCGCTTCACCGTCGCGGCCGGCCACGTGCCCCGCCGTCCCGCCATCGGCCCCGACGGCACCGTCTACGTTAACGACGTGCTCGGCAGGCTCTACGCGCTCGCGCCCGACGGCGCATTGAAGTGGGTCTTTCAGGCCGGCCTCGTCGGCGCGCGAGGCTCCGTCTCGGTCGGCGCGGACGGAACGGTCTACGTTGGCGGCCTCGTGCCGAAGAACCCTGCGACGCCGTGCCAGAGCAACACCATCGTCAACGTCGAGGGCATCTTCGCCCTCAACCCGGACGGCACGCAGAAGTGGCTTTTCGACAAGACCTGCGACGGACTGCTCTCCGGCCCGGACGTCGGGCCGGACGGAAACATCCACGCCGTCACAGAGTCCATCGGCATCGGGGCCTTCGCCCTGAAGCCGGACGGCACGCTCGCCCACGCCCCCACGGGACGCTTCGGCGTGGACGGCGATACCGGCACGGAGATCGTCTTCGGCCCCGCCGCGCCGGGGCAGGCTCCGACGCAGAAGTACTTCCAATATGAATCGGGCGGCCTCTACGGCTTCACGCTTCAGGGGCAGCAGGTCTTCCTCCATCCGCTCAACGCCGTGGGCATCACCCAGCCCGTCGCGGGTCAGCGGACGGGCACCGTCTACACGTCAACAGATCAACAGACCGCAGGCCGCTTCTTCGCCGTCTCGCCGCAGGGCGCGCTGCGCTGGGTGTCGCCCATCCGGCCGACCCACAGCTTCTCCATCCCGGACACGCCGCCCAGCGAGTCGGCCGTCTACGTCAGGCAGGACGGCGCGAAGCTCCATCGCCTCAACCCGGAGGACGGTTCCATTGTCTGGACGTTCGTAGACAACAACGAGTCGCTTTTCGACCCCATCGCCAGCCCCGACGACCGCCTCGTCCTGATGGGCGGGCAGGCCAACTACAATCAGCCCGGCTTCTTTGAGGCCGTTTCGAGCGACGGCCGCCAGCTCTGGAAGCAGCACCTGCCGGACGAGCCGGGACTCACGCCCTACGGACAGGTCGTTCCCAAGTATCGCGCGCGCTTCACCGCCGACGGCCAGACCGCCTACATCGCGGCGCACGTGTCCGGCGCAGACTATTCGGCCACCATCCCGGCCTACTCCTTCTTCTACGCGCTCGACACGTCGGACAACAACGCGCCCATCAACCAGCCGCCGAAGGCGACAATCACGAGCCCGGTCTATAACACGGACTCACCCGTCAACACCGAGATCAACATCACGGCCAAAGTCGAGGACGACGGGCAGATCGCGCGCGTCGATTTCTACTACATCCACAACGGCATCCGAACAGACATCGGCTCGGACACGACGCCCGACGCCGACGGCACCTACCGCGCCAAGTTCACGCCGACCCGGACTGGCGGCCACGGCATCGTCGCCGCCGCTTATGATGTGGGCGGCCTGCGCGGCGACTCTCAGTCCGCCCTCGTCTGGGTGACCGATCGGCGACCCACGGTCTCATGGGTGAACCCCACCGACGGGGCAAGCTTCGCCGCGCCCGCGAGCATCACGCTCACGGCGCGCGCCGCCGACCCGGACGGGAAGATCGTCGGGGTCGAGTTCAAGACTTACCAGACCGGCGTTGTCGGCTACAACGTGCTCGGCTCCGACACGACGCCGGACGCCAACGGCAATTACCAGATCGAGTGGGCGAACCCGCCGCAGGGCGCATACGAACTCACGGCCACCGCCACGGATAACAGCGGTCTCAGCCTGGGCACTGCGATCACGATCATCGTCGGCGCGGCCTCGACGCCGGTCTATACCATCGGCGGCACGGTGCGCGACCCGGGCGGCCAGCCCATGTCCGGCGTACTCGTGACGCTCGGAGGCTCGCTCTCGGCGACGGCGACCACGGACGCGAACGGCACCTACCTGTTCAGCGACCTCCGCGGAGGAAACAACTACTCCGTGACGCCGTCCAGAGCGGGATACTCTTTCACGCCCACGCAGCACGTCTACAACAACCTCGGCGCGAACCAGACCGCCGACTTCAACGGCGCGCGCGACTCTTACACCGTGCGCGGCCAGATTAAAGACAACAACAACGTTGGACTCACGGAGGTCGCCCTCAACGTCACCGGCGGCCCGACGCCCACGACCTTTTACACCAGCACGGACGGCAACTACTCCTTCAGTCTGCCCGCCGGCGGCAGCTACACCATCACCCCGACGCTCGTCAACTACACGTTCGCGCCGGCCAGCCAGTCGTTCGCCAACCTGTCGGCCGATCAGACCGCGAACTTCACCGGCACGCGCAACACGCATGGCATCAGCGGCCGCGTGATTGAGAACACCGGCTACACCCTGCGCGGCGTGACCGTCACGCTCTCGGGGTCGCAGACGGGTACGGCGACGACCGACCCGTCCGGCTACTTCTCTTTCAACCTGCCCGCGGGCGGCACGTACACGGTCACGCCCTCGCTTTCCGGCTACACCTTTAGCCCCGCGAGCCTGACCTACAGCAACCTGACGGGGAACGTGAGCGGATCGTTCACGGCGACCTCCACCAACCAACTCCCGCGTGCGACTCTGACGAGTCCCGCCAACAATGCGACCTTTGTCGCTCCCGCCACGCTCACGATCAACGCGGACGCGAGCGACGCGGACGGCACTGTCAGCAAGGTCGAGTTCTATGCCGAGTACAGGAGCGGCGCATTCCACTTCCAGACCATCCACCTCGGCACCGACACGACCGCGCCTTACAGCGCGACCTTTACCTATTCGGGGGCGGACACGTTCGCCCTGCGCGCGATTGCTACCGACGACCGGGGAGGCAGAAGCATTGCCGAGTCACACTTTGTCACGTTCACGCTCAACGCACCGAACCAGACGCCCAACTGGCAGAAGCAGTTTTCGTCCAGAAGGCCGGACATGAACGGCGCGCCCTACGAAGTGATGGGTTTCTCGGCGGTTGACAAACAACATGTGTGGGCTTCGCACATCAATGCGAAAGTCTCACGCACGACCGACGGCGGCCTGACCTGGAACACGGTCAACGTGCAGATCGGCGGCGGCAACAACAACCACGCACAGGACGTGGATTTCGTAGACACGCAAACCGGCTGGGTCGTCGGCGGTGAGGATAATGCTGTGCTCCGCTCGACCGATGGCGGGCGTACCTTCGTGCGACAGCCGACCGGACGGACGACCGAGCTTTTCGGCGTCGATGCGCTGGATGCGAACACCGTCCTCGCCGTCGGCTTTATTTACGCTTCTGTGGATGGCAGCGGCGCGATCGTGCTCCGCTCGCGCGACGGCGGCGCGACGTGGGCTGAAGTGACAACTCCATTCCGCCATCACACGCGCGCCGCCTTTTACGCCGTCCACTTCATCAACCAGACGACGGGTTGGGTCGCGGGATCAAGCGGCAATGTGATCAAGACGACGAACGGCGGCTCGACGTGGACGGATGTCAGCGTGCCCACGGAATTACCGCTGAGCGACGTTTCATTCGCAGACGCGAACAACGGGTGGGTGGTCGGATACGGCGGCGTCATTTTCCGCACCACCGACGGCGGTGCGACGTGGCAACAGATAAATGCGGGGACGAGCGAAGCGGTACTTTCGGTGAACGCCGTCAGCCCGACGGTGGCCTGGATCGCCTGCTACGGCTCCCCCGGGTTCGTCGCACGCACGACGGACGGCGGCGTGACGTGGCATCGCGAGTATCCCGAAGTGGTGGGCGCAGGCAACACCTCCGACAGCCCCGGTTCGTATTCCGTCGTCTTATTCTCCGACGCGGACAACGGCTGGGCGGCCGGCTACAGCGGCATCAACCGCCGCAGCGCGGCTCAAACCGGGACCGCCACCTACTCCATCTCCGGCCGGGTAACGAACGCGCAGGGGCTTGGCGTGCAGGGCGTGACGATCACGCTCTCCGGCTCGCGATCCGCCGCGACGACGACGGACGTGGACGGCGGCTACACCTTCAACGAGGCAGCCGGCGGCAACTACACCGTCACGCCGACGCTCGCGAACTACACGTTCGCCTCGCCGAGCCTCTCGTTCACCAACCTGACGTCCAATCAAGCCGCCAACTTCACCGGCGCGCCCGACACGTTCCGCGTCGGCGGGCGCATCGCCGACGGCGGGAACAGCGCGCTCGCCGGCGTGACCGTGACGCTCACAGGTTCGCAGACGGGCACGGCCACGACCGACGCGAGCGGCAACTACTCCTTCGACCTGCCCCGGGGCGGCAGCTACACCGTCACGCCATCGCTCGCCAATTACACCTTCAACCCGACGAGCCTGTCGTTCAACAGTCTGGGCGCGAACCAGACCGCCAACTTCGGAGCCTCGCGCCACACCTTCACCGTCGGCGGCCAGGTCAGGGACCACAACAATGCGGCGCTTGCCGGCGTGGCCGTCACGCTCACGGGAACGCAGACGGGCACGGCGACGACCGACGCGGGCGGCAACTACACGTTCACCCTGTTCGCGGGCGGCAACTACACCGTCACGCCGTCGCGCGTGAATTACACGTTCGCGCCGCCGAGCCAGTCCTTCAACAACCTGTCGGGCAACCAGACGGCGAACTTCAACGCGACGCACGGCACTTACACAATCGGCGGCCTCATTAGGGACGGCAACAACGCCCCTATGCCCGGCGCGACCGTCACGCTCTCCGGCTCGCGGTCGGACACCATGGTGGCGGATTTGAACGGCGTCTATTACTTCGAAGGACTCCCGGCGGGCGGCAATTACATCGTGACGCCGAGCCGGAGCTTTTTCAGCTTCAACCCGGCGTCGGCCACCTTCAACAATTTGGGCGGCAATCAGACCGCCAATTTCACGGGCACGCCCAACACCGTCACGATCAGCGTGCGCGTGCGCGACGCGAGCGGGAACGCGATTGACGGCGTCCACCTCTCTGTCAGCGGAGAGCGCAACGTGGGATACAACGTGGACGCGAACGGCCAGTTCGTGCTGCGCGATATCCTGTCTGGAGGGATTTACACCCTGACCCCGTCCAAGGAAGGATTCACCTTTAACCCTTCCCAACTGGTATTCACCAACCCGGCGACGGATCAGTTTGCCGAATTCGTTGCCGTCCCGAACACGGCGAGCGTGCAATTCGGCGCGGCCACCTTCACCGAAAGCGAGGGCAGAGGGGCGATCACTTTAAACGTCACGCGCACCGGCAACATGGACGGGACACTAAGCGTGGCTTATCGCACGACCGACAACCCGGCGGCCGTCCGCTGCGACGACAACGCGACGATGCCCGGCATGGCCTTCGCCCGCTGCGACTACGCGACGAGCGTTGACCGCATCAGTTTCGCTCCCGGCGAGTCGAGCGCAACGCTGACCATCCCGCTCGTTGACGATTCGCATGCGGAGAATAACGAGTGGGTCGAGGTGGTGCTGTTGGAACCGACGGGCGCGAAGCTCGGCGGCCAGACCAACGCGCGATTCACCATCACTGACAACGATGCGCCGAACGCGGGGAACGCGCTCGACAGCAACGAGTTCTTCGTACGCATGCAGTATCTGGACTTCCTCAACCGCGAGCCGGATGCGGAGGGCAAGGCGGCATGGCTGCGTGTCCTCGACAACTGCCTGCCCGGCGACCCGGCCTGTGATCGGAACACGGTTTCGTCTTCGTTCTTCCGCTCAAAGGAGTTTCAACTGAAGGGACTCTTCGCCTATCTGTTCTACAAAGTCGCGCTCAACCGTCTGCCGCAGTATGCCGAGATCACGCCCGACATGCGCAGCGTCAGCGGCCAGAGCGAGGACGAAGTTTACCGTAAGCGCGCCGAGTTCGCCGCCGGGTTCGTCGGGCGCGCGGCCTTCCGCGAGCAGTACGATGCCCTGTCCGATCAGGCTTTCGTCAACACGCTGTTGAATCGTTACAACCTGACAACCATCACAACGCGCGACCCGGCCAACCCGGATACGACCGGGCGGGTGACGCTCACGAGTTCTCAACTGCTCAACCAACTGTCCGCCGGCTCGCTTTCGCGCGCGCAAGTTCTGCGCGCCATCGTAGAGAGCGATGAAGTGGCCGCGGTTGAATACAACGGGGCGTTCGTCGCCATGCAGTATTTCGGCTACCTGCGCCGCGACCCCGACGCCGACGGCTACAACAACTGGCTGCGCGTCCTCGACGCCAACCCCGGAGACTATCGCACGATGGTTCACGGCTTCGAGTCGTCCGTCGAATACCGCTTGCGCTTCGGCCAGCCTTAACAACAAGGGGAAAGAGCAAGGGGCAAAGGGGAAAGGGTTAAGAAAAACCTTTCCCCTTTTCTTTTCCCTTGCACCCTCAACCTTTCTTTTCCCTGAACCTTTTCCCTTTCCCCTTCAGCCCTCGCTGGTCCCTTCCCGCGCCCGCTTGCTTTCCCCCCCCTGCTCGGATAAATTTGCGCTACACCCGGAGCGCGACGCCGCCATTCTTTTACGCTAGTCTGTCAGCCCAACAGCGGCTCGCTTTTTCTCGGCGCAATTCAATCCCTCTGAAAGGATGCTTTTCTTCCGCCTATGAAAGTTTATCCGACCAACCAGATTCGCAACCTCGCCGTCATCGGCCACGGCGACGCGGGCAAGACGCAACTCATCAGTTCCCTGCTCTATGTGACGGGCGCGACCCCGCGCTGGGGCAAAGTCGCCGAGGGCACGACCGTCACCGATTACGAGGAAGACGCAATCGCGCGCCAGATCACTCTGAACACCGCGCTCGCGCACCTCGAATTCCGCGAACACAAGATCAACTTCATAGACACGCCCGGCTACGCCGCCTTCGTCGCGCACGCGCGCCCGGCCTTGCGCGTCGCCGACTGCGCGCTCGTCGTCGTTGACGGCGTGAACGGCGTCGAGGTGCAGACGGAGAAGACCTGGGGCTACGCCAACGAGTTCATCGTGCCGCGCATGATGGTCATCAACAAGCTCGACAAGGAGCGCGCCGACTTCGGTGCGGCCTTGGACAGCGCGCGCCACACCTTCAGCCGCGCCATCGTTCCCTTCACGCTCCCCATCGGCAAAGAGGCCGACTTCAAAGGCGTCGTGGACATCGTCCACATGAAGGCTTACGAGTTCGACGAACAGGGCAAGGCCACGGAGCGCGCGATACCCGAAACCGGCCGCGATGTGATAGACCGCGAGCGCGAACGCCTCATCGAAGTCATCGCCGAATCCGACGACGCACTGATGGAGAAGTATTTCGAGAACGGCACGCTCGAAGAAGCAGACATCATCCCGAACATCTCGAAGGCCATCGCCGCGAGCAAACTGTGCCCCGTCTTCGCCTGTTCGAGCCTCACGCTCGTCGGCCTGCAAAGCCTGCTCGAAGGCATCATTGACTATGCGCCCGCGCCCGACACGCACGAAGCCGAACGCGGTCACGCCAGCACGGACGCCGGTGCCGAAGCGCTGACGCGCAAATATAACGAGAGCGAACCTTTCTCGGCCTACGTCTTCCGCACCGTCGCAGACCCCTTTGCCGGTCGCATCACGGTGATGAAAGTCATCAGCGGCCACGTCAAACACGACGCCACCGTGCAGAACACCACGCGCGGCGTGACCGAAAGGCTCGGCGCGCTCCACTCGATGCAGGGCAAGCAACTAGACAAGGTGGAAGAGGCGGGCGCGGGCGACATCATCGCCTGCGTCAAGCTCAAAGAGACGCAGACCGGCGACACGCTCTCCGACCGCGCCGCGCCCATCGTCTACGACGCGCTTGCCTACCCGGAGGCCGCCATCGCCTTCGCCATCGAGCCGAAATCACGTCAGGACGAAGAGAAGATCAGCGTCGCGCTGCACAAGATTCTGGAAGAAGACCCCAGCCTCCATTTCACGCGCGACGCGCAGACGAAAGAGTTTATCCTCTCCGGCTCAGGCCAGTTGCACGTCGAAACTGTCGTGCAGAAGTTGAAGGATCGCTATCACGTCGAAGTGGCGCTCCACCCGCCGAAAGTCCCTTACAAGGAGACGATCACGGCGCGCGCCGAGGTG
Source organism: Pyrinomonadaceae bacterium (assembly GCA_036389555.1). Taxonomy (GTDB): domain Bacteria; phylum Acidobacteriota; class Blastocatellia; order Pyrinomonadales; family Pyrinomonadaceae; genus JAIVJZ01. The sequence continues at coordinate 1,595 of DASVPS010000237.1, read as the reverse complement.
CAGGGCAGACACAAGAAGCAGACCGGCGGGCGCGGCCAGTTCGGCGATTGCAAAGTCGTCTTCGAGCCTTTGGAGCGCGGCGGCGGCTTCGAGTTCGTGGACAAGATTTTCGGCGGCAGCGTGCCGCAGCAGTTCCGCCCCGCCATCGAGAAAGGCATCGTCGAGGCGGCATCGGGCGGCGCGATTGCGGGCTATCCGCTCGTGGACTTCAAGGTCACGCTCATCGACGGCTCATATCACAACGTTGACTCGGACGAGCACAGCTTCCGCGCCGCCGGCCGCAAGGCCTTTCGCGCCGCGATTGAAAAGGTGAAGCCCAGTTTGCTCGAACCGATCATGGACGTTGAAGTCGTCGCGCCGGTGGAAGCGAGCGGCGACATCATGGGCGACCTCAACTCGCGGCGCGGGCGCGTGCAGGGCATGGAGATGCGCGGCAAAAATCAGGTCATCAAAGCGCAAGTCCCGATGGCCGAGATGCTCGACTATCAATCCAAACTCAACTCCATCACCGCCGCGCGCGGCTCCTACCACATGGAGTTCTCCCACTACGACCCAGTCCCCGGCCAACTCACCCACAAGATCGTCGAACAGGCGCGTGCCGAGGGCAGGATCAGGGGCGAAGAAGAGGATTGATGGAAAGCACCAAAATCCAAACCTTATTCAAACAGTTCTCGTCCGAGTTTGACTCGGCGAGGATGATTGAGATTTGGGAGAGCCAGAGTCAGATTTTCAAACGCTTCTGGCACGATAAGATACTCAATCCTACATCCGAACTGACGGTTGATGATACCGACGCGATTATCAGGCTGCTGGATATCAAGGCGCGAGGCCACCAACGAACGGACGAAGCGGTCGCCATGACGGGACTGCGTCAGGGCTTGTTGGAACGTTTGTTTGACCAGTTGAAGAACAAGCTAGATATCCAGCAGACACTCAATCAGATTTTCGCGGAGACGGACGAGTCCAAGCTCGTGAATTTAATCGACCGCTTGGTTAAAGAAAACGAGAAGAACAAGAATGGCTTGACGGGCAAGTCCGCAGTTGCCCTGAATGCTCTGCTCTTCATCAACAACCCGACGAAGTTTCTCAGTACCGTCTCCCTGTCACATCGCTTTCAGATAATGCGAGCGTTCGAGCTAGGCGACCCTGACGAGTTTAAGTCTTATGGTGAGCAGATAGTTCTGTCTAACAGAAAAATCTTAGACGGCTTCCGTGATAAGTATGGGATAGAGACCATTCCCAGAGGCTTGTCTGAATTTCTCTATACACCTCACAACGGCTACACGACTAACGTCAAAGTTTATTGGCAAAGCGGCGAGCCGATACCGCCGGAACCAGTCGTCGCCGAGGTTGAGGAACTTAGCGAAGTTGTCAGCGAAGTGGAATTCGCGTTGGAAAAACACTTGGAAGACTTCTTGGTCAGGAATTGGGAGTCCACCGAGTTAGGCAAGAAGTATGAACTCATCGAACAGGATGGCGACATAGTCAGTCCTCAGTATAGAACTGACGTAGGTTTCATAGATTTACTGGTCAAGAATAAGGAAACCAAGCAGTATGTGATCATTGAATTAAAGAAAAGCCAAACCAGCGACGTG
>DASVPS010000236.1:0-8152 GCA_036389555.1 Pyrinomonadaceae bacterium | reverse complement strand
ACGCCATCGGCAAGACGGCGAAGGTCGCGGCGGTGGACGTGCAGGCGGGACAGACCGCGCCCAGTTCGATGCCCGCAGAACTCGGCGTCGCCAGCATGATCGTGCCGACGCCCGAAGGCAACTCCGTGATGATCGCACACGCGCCCGACACGATGACTTACTTCTACGTCGAAGGCATGATGGCTCCGATGGGCACGCTCAGCAATTACAAACGGCGCGCGCGCGGCATCCTCCTGCTCGACCGCAGCCTGTCCGAGATCGCGCCGGGCACTTACGCAACGCCCGTCAAACTGGGACGCTCCGGCAGTTTCGACGTGCCCGTCCTGATCAACGAGACGCGCATCGCACACTGCTTCCGCGCCGACGTGGGCAAGTCGCCGGGCTTTAAGGAGGACGAGGAGAAAAGCACGCTCGTCGTGACGGCCGCGTTCGCCGACAAAGGGTTCAAGTCGGGCGGGGCGGGCGTCCCGCTCCGTTTCAAAATCACCGACTCGATTTCCAAACAACCCATCGCCGGTCTTCAGGACGTGCAAATTCTGGTCTTCGAGCCGCCGGGTGTCTGGCAACAGCGGCAGTGGGCGAAGGAAGTGGGCGCGGGCGAGTATGAGATCACGCAGGTGTTCCCGCACGCAGGCGTCTTTAACGTGATGGTGCGCGTCTCCTCGCGCGGCGTCACCTTCGCCGATCTGCCGTTCACTCCGGTCGTCGTAACGGACGGCGACGTGGCCGGGCAGAAGCCGGAGCAGAAGTAACCGCCCGCAAGGAAAGGAAGTCAAACATGCAATCGAGAATTACCAGTGCGCTCTTATCGTTCGTCGCCCTCTTCGCGCTCGCCGCCTTGCCGTCGGACTTCGCCGACGCGCATTCGTCCGCGATGGCGCAACGCCCGAAACCCGCCGCCCGTAAGAAGGCGCAGAGGGCGGCGGTCGTCTATTCCTGCCCGATGGACCCGGAAGTGAAATCGAACAAGCCCGGGCGCTGTCCGAAGTGCGGCATGGCTCTTCGCCCTGTGAAGAACACGCCCGCCGCCGCTGCCGCCGATTCACATGAAGGGCACGAGCACGAAGCCGCGCCCACGACCGCGACGGCTGCCGACACGACGGTGAAGAAAGGGACGACCGCCATCGCCCCGAACTCGCTCAAAATTCCCGACACGGTCGTCTACAACCAGCACGGCCGGAAGCTCAACTTCTACACCGACCTCGTGCGCGGCAAGACGGTTGCGATCAACTTCATCTTCACCACGTGCACGACCATCTGCCCGCCGCTCACCGCCACCTTCCGCAAGGTGCAGCAGGAACTCGGCGAGCGCGTCGGGCGCGACATCGAGTTGATCTCGATCAGCGTTGACCCGACGACGGACGTGCCCGAAAGGTTGAAGGAGTTCAGCGCGAAGTTTAAGGCCGGGCCGGGATGGACTTTCGTGACGGGCAGCAAGCCCGAAATCGATCAACTGCTCGGCGCGCTCGGCGCGGCCGTCGCCGATAAGAACGACCACACGCCGATGCTCCTCATCGGCAACGACGCGGCCGGCTACTGGACGCGCACCTACGGTCTCGCCCCGGCCTCGACGCTCATCAAAGTCGTCAACGAAGCCGCGGCCAAAGGCGGCGACGCCGCGAGCCGCGGCGAGGCGCAGATTCCTTTGCCGCAGGCGAGCGCGGGCGCGCCGGAGGCGACGGTGAAGACGGTCGGCGGGACGCCGAAGTCGGCGGGCGGCGCGGCCTACTTCCCGAACCACGTGCTCTTAACGCAGGACAATCGCCCCGTCCGTTTCTACGACGATCTGTTGAAGAACAAGATCGTCCTCATCAACTTTCTCTTCACCACCTGCAAGGGCGCGTGTTCGCCGATGACGGCCAACCTCGCGAAGGTGCAGCAACAACTCGGCGACCATCTCGGCAAAGAGGTGGTGATGCTCTCGGTCAGCGTTGACCCGGAGACGGACACGCCCGCCGCGCTGAAAAAATACGCTGAAGGGTTCAAGGCCAAGCCGGGCTGGTATTTCCTGACGGGCAAGAAGGAGAACCTCGACTGGGTGCTCTACAAACTCGGCAATTACGTCGAAGACAAAGAACAACACGGCCTCAAACTCATCGTCGGCAACGAAGCGACGGGCGAGTGGTTGAAGTTGCACGCGATGTCGAACCCGACCGAGATCGCCGCCGCCGTGCTGAAGTTGTTGCCGCAGGCGAAGTGATGCGGGGATGCTGTGTGAAAAGTAAACTGTGCTTGTCCCGCAGGGACGATTGATAATAGCCCGGCCATTGATGGCCGGGGAGCGTGAACGTCTCTGGTATATAGAGTCCCGTAGGGACGATTGAGTCTGCTGCAACTATTCAATCGTCCCTACGGGACTCAACGATTATCTTGCAACTGATCCGCGGCACTAAAGTGCCGGGCTATTATCAATCGTCCCTGTCGGGACTTGTTCAAACTGCTTCTGAGACGAAGCACCAACTGTTGTCATCGAGGTCATTAACATAAATGCGCGCCCGCTGCCGTCGCCTCAAATTGACCCTGACAGTCCTCGCGAGCCTCGCCGTCTTTTGGCTGGCGTTCGGCGGACGGACGGGCGGCGCGCAAGGCGAGGGCGCTCGGCGCGAGTTGTCGCCGCAGGAAAAACGCGGCAAGCTGATCTACCTCAAGGGCGAAAGTTCTGACGGCGCGGAGATCAAGACGCTGCTCGGCAGCGACAAACTCGAAGTGCCGGCGAACGCTTTCGCCTGCGCCAACTGCCACGGCCTGCGCGGGCAAGGCACGCAGGAAGGCGGACTTCAACCACCGCCCATCAACTGGGAGACGCTCGTCGCCCCGCACACCTCCCCTCTGACCCGGCGCGAGCGCCCGCCCTACACCGAAGCGACACTTTCGCGCGCCATCATCGCCGGTCTCGATTCGTCCGGCGGCCGACTCCATCCCGGCATGCCGCAATACGCTTTGACGACCGCGCAGATGGCCGATCTCATCGCCTATCTCAAGCGGCTCGGTAAAGCGGACGACGCAGACCCCGGCATAGACGACAAGCGTATCAAAGTGGGCGCGGCGCTGCCCCTGACCGGCGCGCTCGCGCAGGTGGGCGAGGACGTGCGCGCCACGCTCACGGCTTACTTCGCGGAGGTCAACGCGCAGGGCGGAATCTACGGCCGCCAGATCGATCTCGTCGTCGTGGATTCGCGCGGCGAACCCGCCGGTACGCTGGCGGCGACCGAGCGTCTGGTGGAGCAGGAAGGCGTCTTCGCGCTCGTCTCCAGTTTCGAGGCGGGCGCTGAAATCGCGACGAACGATTATCTCAAGCGGAGCGAGGTGGCGCTCGTCGGCCCCGTCACGCTCTCGCCGCGCCTGTCCGTCCCGCCGAACCCCTTCGTCTTCTACCTGCTGCCGACCTTCAACGATCAGGCGCGCACCCTCGTCGATTTTGCGGCGACGAAGTTCACAGGGCGCACGCCGCGCATCGCGATCATCTCCTCCGAAAACGAGTTTGACGCAGACGCGCGCGCGGGCGCGCTGGCACAGGCGAAACTTTACCCGATGCAGATCGTGGCGGAAGAGACCTACGGGGCGGGCGGGTTTCGCGCGGAGGCGTTCGTCGGGATGCTCGCGCAAAAGAAACCGGACGGGATTTTCTTCTTCGGCAACGCGGAGGCGTTCGCGCAGTTGACGCGCGGGATGGAGGCGGCGAAGCTGACGACTACGCTGTTCAGTTCGGTGGTGATGATCGGCCACAGCGCCTTCGACGCGCCCGCGTCGCTCGCGCCGCAAATCTTCCTGGCCTACCCGGCGGCCTTGCCCGGCGCAGACGACTTCACGGAGTTCGTCAACGCCATGCGCAAGGCGGACGTTAAGTTGACGAGTCCGGCGTTTCAGTCGGTCGCCTACGGCGCGGCGAAGACGTTCATCGAGGCGACGAAATTGAGCGGGCGGCAACTGTCGCGCGCCGCGCTCATCACTTCGCTCGAAGGATTGCGAGACTTCAAGACCGGCGTCGTCCCGCCGCTCACCTTCGGCGCAAACCGGCGCGTCGGCGCGAGCGGTAGTTACATCGTCAGCGTTGACTTGAACAAGAAGCAGTATGTCCCCACCGGCGCGCGCCTCGTGCCGAAGGAGAAAAAGTAAAACTCGCCAAAAGTAAAACTCGCCAAAAGTAAAATTCAACGCGCACACGTTTGAGCAACGGCAAGCGGCGCAGGGTATACGAGAGAGAGAAACGCGCACAGGGGCGGAGGTTAAATACTCCGCCCCTGTGCGCGTGTGTAGTCCGGTCAACCAAGGGTTGACCCGGAAGCCGCTTTTTTAATCCTTCAACTTCACCTGATTGGCATCGAGGTAGAGGTTGCGAATGGTCAGGAGCGGCATCTGGAGCGCCTGACTTGAAGACCCGCCCGCGAAAATGTCCAGCTTGAAGTTGAGTTGAGAAGACGCATTGAGCGCGGGCGACTGCTCGCTGAGCCAGGTTGTCACCGCGCCTGCTAAGGGCGCGATGAAGGCGGGTGTTTGCCCGATCTGCGGCGTCACGCCCGTCGGCGGGAGCAGGCTGACGGGCAGCGACGTGCGCGGCAGAGACGCGGCCGAGGGCACGAGCGAGTAAGAGAAGGAGGCCGCGACCTTCACCGTCAGCGACAGACCGGTCGCGCCCGTGAACAGCGACGCGAAGAAGTTGGCGAGATAGGTCTCCAACTTGGCGGGGCCTGTGGCCGACGCGCCGAGGTCGAACCCGCCGTAGTTGAGCAGGGGCACGAGCGGCGCGGCGAATTTGACCTCCGGCGTGCTGAACTTGAACGTCTCGGTCGTCGCCACGTTCGGCACGAGGAACTGGTTGCGCGTGACGGCGACCGCCGCCCAGGCGTTCTGGAGCGAGAAGACGTTGAGCACGTTGATGCTGACGATGCGCCCGGCGGTGTCGAGCGCGTCTTTGTAAGAGAGATAAACGTCGTCGTCTTTAACCTCGCCGCCCGAAGCCTTGCCCGACGTGATCAGTTTGTACTTGTAGGAGACGGGCGGCTCGGCAGGCGGCACTTCCGGCTCCCATTGATAAGTGTCGGGTTTGATCTTGATGATGGGGAGAGTGAGTTTCGGCAGTGCGTTGCTGCTGCCGCCCAGTTGTTTGATCGCCACGTCGTCTATGTCCACGCGCGCGTTGCCCTTATCGTCAACGAGCACGATGTCGAACGTGTATTGCAGGCGGGGCACTTCGCCGCCCGCGTCCATCATGAGCTGCGGGTTCGCCCAGGCATCGTAAGCGGCGGCGACGTTGCCGACGATTGTCTCGAAGGCCGCGAGCGCCGCTTTCGCGTTGATGACCGCCGGGTCGGCCTGCGTGCTGCCGGAGTTGACCTTGCGTAGGAAGTTCGCAAAATCGTTGGCGATGGCCGGGTTGATGGTGACGAACTGCGCCAGTGGGTCGAAGAGGATGTCGCCGTCGGAGGCGAGCATGGTGTTCGTGTCCGCCAGATTGAACTCGACGGTGGCGTTGACGGAATCCTGCGCGCTGTTCTGGTAGCTATAGCCGAAGGAGTAGTCCCACTCGGCCAGTTGGTCGGGTGTTGTCCCGCTCTGCGCATCGTCGCCTTCGAGCTGCGGTTCGATGGTGGGCAGCCCCGTCTGCGCGACGATGGTCGGGGGCGTGGGCAGCGCGCGGAGCACGATGGGGATGTTGGTCGGCTGCACGACCTCCTTCTCCACGCTCGCGCTGATGGGCGTCACGAACGGGCCGTTGACGAATTGTATCCACGAACTCTGCTCGTAGTTCTCGATGCCGGGCACGTTCCTGATGTTGTGTTCGAGATGCGTCAGGGCGTAGGAGAGTTTGAGTTGGACGTAGGGTTGCTGCTTGACGTTCTTCGACGAGAAGAGGAACGCGAGACTCGACGGGGCGACCTGCTGCGGGGGCAGGGATATTTTGCCGGTCGAGAGAGAGTAGTTTCGTTCGGAGTCGGAAGTGTCCGAGGCTTCGAGGCCGTCGGTGACGAGTTCGCCGAGCGGTTGCCCGAAGAAGCGCGGCTGGTTAACCGTGCCGGGCTCGGACGGTTCGTTCGTGCCCGCGCCCGCGACGGGAATGACCGTGATGGCCGTCACGATGAAGGCATTGCTCAGGCGATTGAGCAGCGATTGGCGCAGTTTCTCCTCGGCCGCTTCGAGGCTGACCTGATCGGTCGCGCTGGTCACGAGGATGGGGCTGACCGTGCTGGCGATGGCGTTGGCGAGCGTCTCTTTGTGTTTGAGTATTTTGGCGAGGTAGCCGTTCTTCTCCGGGTCGGCATTGAACAGCGAGTCGACGATGAAGGCGGGGCCGGCGAAGCTTGGCGCGAGGAACGTGTCGATGGCCGAGAGAGCCGTGTTCGCCCATGCGTTCAAGTCGACGCCGGTGAAGGTCATCTCGACCTGTTCGCCGGTCGGGTATTTCGTGCCCGTCTTGTACTCGTTGATGTTGACCTTGCCCGTGTGCATGGTTCGGGCGACGGGTTTGGGCGCGTAGAAACTGGCCTGCGAGCCGAATTGATACCAGAGGCCGCTCGCCTGAGTCTTGCCCATACGCACAGCCCACACCGTATACGAACTCTGGCCGCGCGGCTGGTCGGGCGCGCCCGCGCCCGTGCCGACGCGGAACTGCCAGCCGGGTTGGTTGAAGACGCCTTCCAGATCATTCGCGAAACGCTTCATCGTCTGCGGCGGCGGAGGCGGCGGCGCGGCATTCAGGGCGTCCTCTGCGTTGTCGCTCGGCGGCACCGGGGTGTCGTCGTCCATCAGCGGGCGGATCGCGGAGGTGACGGTGAGCCCGTCGCTCATGGCGCGCAGGGCTGGGTCGCTGAGCGCGGCCTGGCGTGCGAGCGTGAGTCCGAGCGTAAGCTGGATGATGTTTGCGTTGGAGACCGCGCCGAGCGGCACGGCGACGTTGAGCGTGAGCGCGGGCTGCGTGCCGCCCGGCAGGGCTTTCGAGCGATTGTAGACGTAGATGAGACAGTCGGCTACGAAGTCGCGTATGGCCTGCGAGTCGGGGCCGGAGAGCGGCGCGTCGGGCGAGGCGAGGATCGTGTTGGAGAGCAGCATCGAGACGGCGCGGCCGGAGAGGCCGGGAATCCCTAAGCCGTCGTAATTCTGATTGAGTTGGAAATAGATTTGGGTGAAAGTTTTGAGATCGTTGACGGCGTTCTGTTGCCAGGCGGGCAGACCCGTGACGGAGGCGCGGTTGCGCGGGTCTTTCTGATTGGTCGGCTGGTCATAAGCCGCCGATATGAGTTGCATCGTGAGGACGACCTGCGGATTGGTCGTCGTGCCGCCGTAGGTGTAGTAGCTGCGCACGTTCGGCCAGCGGTCGAGGCCGATCAGGCGGTCAACGTAATCGATCACGGCGGGCGGGTTGTTGAGCGCGCCCGTGTAGTTGGCGGGCGGGGCTTCAAAAGGCGTGACCGTGCGATTGCCGAAGATGTCGAGCCAGCGCAGGTTGAGTTGCGCGAGCGTGCCGACGCCGATGTAGGGGTTCGCGCTCTGCGGCGGCAGACCGGGTTTCAGAGGGTCGGGCACGGGCGCGGCATTGTAGCCCGAGAAGAGGCTGAAGCCGACGGCCTGTGCGTAATCGAACGGCTCGTCGTCCTGCGCGGCGAGCAGCATCTGCCGGGTTTGGGGGTGGCGCAGGGCGGCAGCGTCCGCAGAGGTCAGAGACTTGCGCGGCCCGAAGGAGAGGCCGGGCTGGCTCGCGTCGAAGAAGGCGTTGCCGTAGAGTCCGGCCGTCAGGAGCGTGTAGAGCGAGAAGAGATACTTGCGCGCGAAGTCCTGTTGCTGTGTGGGCGTGGGGTTCGCGGGCAGGTCTGGCGGCGTGCCGAGATTGGCGCGACTGAGTTCGACGCCGACGTTGCCCGTGCCGAGCGCGGGTTGCACGTCGTAATTTTGCGAGTCGGTTGCGAGCGTGCTGCCGGCGGCGAACAATCCGGCGACGTTGCGCGTGAGATCGCCGAGGGCATCCGATGACAGATCGTAGTAACTCGCCAGCGAGGCGAAGCTGTTGCCGGGGGCACTCGCGCTGACGACATAGGTGACGGGTGGGATGCGGAAGACGGAATAGAGCGCGACGGGCACGCCGGGGTTAAAGGCCGCGATGTCGCTGCCTGTGATCGCCTGCGCCGCGCCCTTCGAGTAGTAGGCGGCGAAGTTGTCG
>DASVPS010000235.1:0-15778 GCA_036389555.1 Pyrinomonadaceae bacterium | reverse complement strand
CAGTTTCTCGCCGTCGCAGTAGCGATAGAGCGGCTGCCCCTCGATGTACTCCATGACGAAGTAGGGCAAGCCCGTCTCGGTCGTGCCGCCGTCGAGGAGGCGCGCGATGTTGGTGTGGTCGAGCGAGGCGAGAATCTGTCGCTCGTTGCGGAAGCGGCGCAGGATGAAGTCCGTGTCCATGCCGCGCTTGACGAGTTTGATGGCGACGCGCTTCTGATATTCGCTGTCGGCGCGCACGGCCAGATAGACCGCGCCCATCCCGCCGCGCCCGATCTCGCGCACGATCTTGTACGCGCCGACGCGCGCGCCGGCCATCGGGTCGTCCTCTAAATCGTTCGGTTGGGTGGTGCGAAAAGGGGCGCTGCCGGGGTTGAAACCACCCGCGGCAAAAGCGGGCGCTTCGATGAAATCCCCCGCCTCTTCATATTGCGCGACGAGAGCCTCCACCTGCTTGCGGAGCGCCTCGTCGTCCGCGCCCGCCTCGGCGATGAATTTGGGGCGTTCATCGCGGGGCAGATCAAGCGCGGCCTGAAATAGTTCTTCTACTTGCTTCCAACGTTCGGGGGTCATAACTGTGATGATTGATGAGTGATGAGTGATGAGTGATGAGTGATGAGTGAAAACAACAGCCTTGTCTTCAACTCATCACTCATCACTCATCACTCATCACTGATTTTGCACTTGTCCGTAAAGCCATGCCTTCGCCATGCGCCACTGGCGTTTGACCGTCGGCGCGCTGACGCCGAGCACTTCGGCCGTCTCTTCGACCGAGAGGCCGCCGAAGAAGCGTAGTTCGACGATGCGGCTCTTCTGCTCGTCGAGGGCGGCGAGCGCGGTCAGGGCGTCGTCGAGCGCGATGAGGTCGGTCGCACGTTCGTCCGTCACGTCCACGTTTTCGTCGAGCGAGAACTTGTGGACTTCGCCGCCGCGTTTCTCTGCGTTGTGGCTGCGCGCGTGATCCACGAGGATGCGGCGCATCATCTGCGCGGCGACGCCGAAGAAGTGCGCGCGATTTTGCCATCTGACCTGACTCTGATCGATGAGCCGGAGGTAGGCTTCGTGAACCAGTGCCGTGGGTTGCAGCGTGTGTGCGGAGCGTTCGCGGCGCAGGTAGTTGGCCGCCAGGCTGCGCAACTCGCCGTAGACGAGCGGCAGCAGGTCGTCCAGCACAGTCCTGTTGCCATCCGTCAATTGGATCAGCAAACGGGTCACGTCATGTGGGGAGGATGTGGTCACAGGGGAATTTTCGACATCTCAACTCTGACACTGCCAACTCTCTGCTTCGGCGCGCGCAAGTGCAAGTATAAACGACTGTTTGCACCTTATCAAAGCGCGCGCCCCGGCGACGCGCAAAAATCCGAATCCTGGATGATCCTTTTTCCGCTGCGGCTGCGCGTAATATAATAGGGACGAAAAAAATGTGCCGCGACCGCGAGCGCGAGACGCCCGTCCCGCAACAGCAAAACAGCCCAAAGGAATCCGTACATCATGAAAAATTTATTCCGCCACGCCTCTCTCGCCTTCATTTTATTCTGCGGCGCAGGCTTCGCCACGGTCGCGCGCCGACGTGAAGATCAAGACCAAAAACACTTCGGGCGGGCAAGTTTCCGAGCAAACCACCTACATCAAGGGCAAACGCCAGCGCACCGAGATGAATGAAACCACCGTCTCGATCATGCAGTGCGATCTGAGGCGGCAACTCCAACTCGGCGTGCCGACGAAGACCTACGTCGTGACGCCGTTCGACCAGAAAGCGGACACCACCACCACGGCGACCGGCACGGGCGCGAAGACGACGGGGCAGACGCCCGCCGCCGCCCCGGCGGTGCGTCGCGGCGGAATCGTGACCTCGACCTTCACCACGACCGACACGGGCGAGCGCAAGAAAATGTTCGGCTACACGGCGCGGCGCATCAAGACTTCCATCGTCACCGAATCCTCGCCCGATGCCTGCCAGACGACCCGCAGCCGGATGGAGACCGACGGCTGGTACATCGACGCGCAGTTTGCGCTCGACTGCGACATGCAGGGCGCGGCGGCCTATGCAGCAGCGGCCGCGCAGGGGGGCGGCTGCCGCGACGAATACCGCACGAAGCAGGTCGGCACGGCCAAGGCCGGCTATCCCGTGATGGTCACGACCACGCTGTTTGATGAAAACGGCAACGAGTCGTTCACCTTCTCGCAGGAGGTAGTGGAAATCGCGAACGCCGTCCTCGACAACGCGCTCTTCGACGCTCCGGCAGACTACCGGCAGGTGAGCGACGTGCGCGAGATGTACGGCGCGGCGGCGATGGCTTCGGCCGCGCGCGCAGACGCGGATAACGATAACGGGGCGGGCAGCGGCGCGGCCGCGAGTTCGGCGACGGGCGCAAAGAGGGCTGGCGTGGTGCGCGTCGGCGTGGCGTTGACGAAGACGATGGCGGCGGCCGATTACGTTGACGCTTCGGCGTTGGCCGACGCGGTGCGCAAGGTGCTGTTGAATAATTTGAACGGTTCGACGGTGGAAGTCGTCGCGCTCGAAGCGCGGCAGACGGAGGCCGTCGAGTCGGAAGCCAGACAGAAGGAGTGCGACTACGTTCTCTACAGCACGGTCTCGCACAAGAAGGGCGGCGGTGGCGGCTTCGGCGGTTTCCTCAAGAAGTCTGCCGCAATCGCGGGCGGTGTGGTCGCTCCAACGGACGGCGGCGGCGGCGGACAGGGCGGCGTGGCCGGTTCGCTCAAGGCCAGAGACGAATTGACGCTTGAGTATAAACTGCAACGCGGCGCGGACTCGGTGGTCGCCAACACGCTCAAGGCGAAGGCCAAGGCGGACGGCGACGACCTCATCTCCCAACTCGCAGGACAGGCGGCCACGGCCGTGCGCGCCGCCGCGACGAGCAAGTGATGAGCCGTTGACGAGCGGGTGAAGGGCAGGGCAGGCGACCGCCGACGCCGTCGAAAGAATCGGCGCGGGTGAACAGAATTTCTTACAGGGGGCGGAGACGAGAGGTGCGGGGAGGCGCGGGCGGCCTCCCCGCACCTTTTTGTGCGCCCGAACTGAGGCGTGCGAAATTGCCCCGAGGGTTTTCGGCCTTCGCCGTGGACGCCTCCCGAACTATTTGCTATAAGAAATGAGAAGGTGAAATTTCACAGGGCAGCCCGGTGCGGCGGTCTGTTGCGTCTGAACGGATCGCGCTTTTACGGCCGGGCAAAGTGTTAAAGAGGGATGAATAGATCAAAAATACTGGTGGTTGACGATGAGCCGGAGTTGGTGAGCGACTACGCGCGGATGCTCACGACGGCGGGCTACGACGTGTTGGAGGCCGCGACAGGCGGCGACTGTCTGCGCCTCGCGCGCAACGAGCACCCAGACCTGATCCTGCTCGACGTGACGCTGCCCGACGCGAGCGGTATCGAAGTGTGCCGCTGGATCAAGGCCGACCCCGAACTCGCAGCGAGTTTCGTCATCAATATTTCAGGGCAGGAGACTTCGGCGGAGAGCGAGGCGGAGGTGCTCGAATCGGGCGCGGATGGCTATCTCGCCAAGCCGATTACGGAGCGGCAACTACTGGCGAACATCAAGGCGTTTTTGCGGATCAAGGGGACGGAAAAGACTCTGCGCGAATCGGAGGCGCGCTATCGCCAACTGGCAGAGGAGTTGAAGGAATCGAACCGCCGCCTCGAAGAGTACAACCGGCTCAAGGCCGAGTTCGTCGCCAACATGTCGCACGAGTTGCGCACGCCGCTCACAGCCATCATCGGCTTCGCCAACCTCGCGCAGATCACGCGCAACACCGAGCCGCTTCCCGCGTTCTGCGTCAACGCCTTCGAGCGCATCCTGCGCAATGGCCGACACCTGCTGGCCTTGATCGACGACGTGCTCGACATCTCGAAGATCGAGGCGGGACGGATGAAGGTTCACCGCGAACACTTCGATCTGGCCGAGATGGTGCAGGGAACTTTCGGCGAACTCCAATCGCTCGCAGAGCAAAAGGGAATCGGCTACAAGCTGCGCATCGCGGATCATCTGCCCGTCGCCTTCACAGACCCTCTGCGCGTGCGTCAGGTGGTCATCAATTTGTTGTCGAACGCGATCAAGTTTACGGCCGAGGGCGCAGTGGAGGCGGAGTTGATGCCTTGGGGCGAGACTGAGTTTCGCTTCATCGTGCGCGACACGGGCGTCGGCATCGACGAGCACGCGCTCTCGCTCATCTTCGAGCGATTCCGGCAGGTGGACGGCTCGATGACGCGCGTCGTGGGCGGCGCGGGACTCGGCCTCTCCATCGTGCGCCAGATCGTAGGGTTGCTCGGCGGGCACATCGAGGTGACTTCGGAGCGCGAACGCGGCTCGACTTTCGTCGTCACGCTCCCGCTCGTCGGCCCCGAACCCGGCCTGCCGGAATCATTGGCCGCCGCGACGTTTCGCAAGTCGCCGCCCGCCACCGCCGCCGCCGCGGCAGGGGCGACGCATGAGTCACCGCCCGCAGAGGAGGATGCGCTGCCGCTCGTCCTCATTATCGAAGACGACATGGACGCCGCCGCGCTGCTTTCGGAAACGATCTCGCGCGCCGGCTACCGCGTGCGCGTCGCGCGCGACGGCACGACGGGGCTGCAACTGGCGTGCGAACTCGAACCCTCGGCCGTTACGCTCGACGTGATGATGCCCGGCATGGACGGCTGGCGCGTATTGCAAACGTTGAAGTCCGACCGGCGCATGGCGCAGATTCCGGTCATCGTCTGTTCCATCGTGGACAGCCGCCCGCTCGGCTATCGTCTCGGCGCGAGCGATTACCTGCTCAAGCCCGTCGAGCCGGAAAAACTGTTGACGACGCTGCGCGGCGTCTGCGCCGAAGGGCTGGCGGCCGAAGAAGGCTACGTGCTGGTGGTTGACGACGAACGCGGCATCCGCGAGTTGCTCACGACGGCGCTCAGGCACGCGGGTTACAATGCGCGTGCGGCGGCGAGCGGCGAGACGGCCTTGAAGTTGATCGCGCAGGCCACGCCGCGCCTCGTGCTGAGCGATTTGATGATGCCTGGCGGGATGAGCGGCTATGAGTTCGTCGCGCGCCTGCGCTCCGACCCGCGCACCGCCCACACGCCCGTCGTCGTCATCACGGGCAAAGACATGCTGCCCGAAGACCGACGCCTCATCAGCGGCCAGATCGCCAACGTCATCCGCAAAGGCGACCTGCTCATGTCCGGCCTCGAATTGCGCTTGCGCGAAACCCTCGAAGAAATCGGAGTTGAACCCTCGAATGGCAAAAATATTGGTGGTTGAAGACGACCGCGACATACGCGATCTGATCCGCATGGTGTTGGAGATGGACGGGCACGAACTCCACGAGGCGGCGACCGGCGAAGACGGCCTCGCGCAGGCGAAGCAGTTGCTCCCCGATGCGATCCTGATGGACTTGAGTCTGGCGGGCGCGATAGACGGTCTGGAATCAACCCGGCGACTGCGCGCCGATTCGGCGTTCGACCGCACGCCGATCATCGCCCTCACCGCACACGCCATGCGCGGCGACCGCGAGCACTCGCTTCACGCCGGCTGCGACGAACACTGGACGAAGCCGATCATTGATCTGGAACTGTTTAAAGAGATGATTGATCGCGTCATTGCCGGAGGACGCAGTAGTAGCAGCAGTAGTAGCAGCGACGACGGCGACGCGCAAACGCCCGCCGCAGGCACACCCGAAGTTTAAGCCCCACCGGGACTACGCTACGGTCGTCCCCGGCGGGGCTTAACATCTCCCGTCCTTACCTGATCCGACAGGCAGCATCAGCCCCCGCCAAATTCACTCTCTCAGGAACGGGCGTGGATCATCCGCCGCATGCGGTCGGCGAAGAGCACGTCAATTTTCTGCGGCTCGACGAGCGCCGTCACTTCGCCGAGACCGAAAGACGGATGCATCAAGGTCTGTCCCGCGCGATACTGGCGCGTCGGGTCGTAAGGCGCACCGGCCTGCGAGGCGCGGCCGCCCGTCATCTTGACGCCGCTCTTGAACGAACTGCGCGTCTGGCAGATCGGGCACGTCACGCGCGACACCTGCCCGCGCTTCGTGACTGACGCGACGACATGGCCGCGCTCGACTTCACATTTCGTGCAGAGTTTCTCCACCCGCTCGCCGACGACGTAAGTGCGCTTCTCGATTTTCCCGGTAGTCGCCACACTCATCTCGATGTTCTCCGTCATACACGCTTTCCTTTCAAACTGCTTTTTGCGCCTCTCCGTCAAACGGGAGCGCGATTCTGATTCACCGGCTCGGGCGACCGCTTTTCGAGGCGGCCGTCCGGCCTATTGAGTTGTCAGGGCGAAGTTATCTATTGCGACTCCGCGGCGGCAAACTTATCTGCCGCGTCGCGGGCGAAAGGAACGGCGTCCGGCGCTTGCGCCCGCTCGCTTGGCTCCGAAGGGCTTCGACGCGCCGGGCGTCGTCAACTGCACACCGCCGAATCCCTGCAAGAGGACGCGCTCGACGGCCTGACCCGTCAGGCGCTCGATGGCACGCATGTTTAATTCCTCGACCGGCGTAACCAGTGTGATCGCGCGACCGCGGTTTCCGGCTCGGCCGGTGCGCCCGATGCGATGCACGTAGTCTTCCGGCGCGGCGGGCACGTCGTAGTTGATGACGTGCGAGATCGAGTCAACGTCGATGCCGCGCGCTGCGATGTCGGTCGCGACCAGCACGCGCGTCTTCCCGTCTTTGAAACCGCGCAGGGCGGCTTCGCGTTGCGGCTGCGTGCGGTCGGCGTGGATGCGATTCACTTTGTGCTCGCGCGCTTCAAGTATGTGCGAGAGGCGTTCCGCCCCGCGCCGCGTGCGCGTAAAGACGAGCACGCGCTCGAAGCGCTCGCGTTCCAGCAGATCGAGCAGGAGCGCCGTCTTCGATTCCATCGCCACCGGGTAAGCGGTCTGTTCCACGGTCGTGGCGGCCGCGCCGCGCACGCTGACTTCGACCAGTTTCGGCTTGCGCATGTTTGAGCGCGCGATGGTTTCAATCGCGGGCGACATGGTGGCCGAGAAGAGAAGCGTCTGGCGTTCGGCCGGCAATGCGGCGAGCACGCGGCGTATGGCAGGCCAGAAACCCATGTCGAGCATCCGGTCGGCCTCATCGAGCACGAGCGCTTCGATGTGTGCGAAATTAACCGCGCCGCGCTCCATGTGGTCGAGCAGGCGGCCGGGCGTCGCGATCACCACGCTCACGCCGCGTCGCAACAAATCGGTTTGCCGCGACATGCCCGCGCCGCCGATGAGCGTCACGCAGCGCGCCGCCGATTTTTTCGGAAGGAGCGAGCGATAGCTGGCTTCGATCTGCGTTGCCAGTTCGCGCGTCGGTGCGAGGACGAGCAGGCGTATGCCGGGTCGCGGCTGCTGCGACATGCGTTGAATGATCGGCAGCAGGAACGCGGCGGTCTTGCCCGTCCCGGTTTCGGCGCAACCGATCAGGTCTGCGCCACTTAAGACAACAGGGATCGCCTGTTGTTGAATCGGTGTTGGTTCGGTATATCCGAGAGACTCACACACGCGCACCAGCGCGTCGTCGAGTCCCAGTTCAGAAAAATTCATAAAATCCTTTGGCGCGGCTGCAACCATCACTGGGAGCGCACCCGTGTTAACTGAAAATGTGGAAGCGCCTCCGGCGGCGTTTTTGGAACAATCGTCGGAGGCGCTTTGCTTGAAGGGAGTCACCGGCCGAGTTCTCTTAAGAACTTACCAGCGCGGTTCGCGGTTGCCACCGCCCCCGCCGCCGTAGCCACCACCGCCGCCGCGGTTGCCACCACCGCCGCCGCCATAGCCGCCACCGCCGCCCCGATTGCCGCCGAAGCCGCCACGACCACCACCGCCACCGCCGCCGCCGCGTCCGCCGCGGTCTTCGCGGGGGCGCGCTTCGTTGACGGTCAGGTTGCGGCCGTTAAATTCCTTGCCGTTGAACTGCTCGATGGCCTTCTGGCCTTCTTCATTGCTGGACATTTCGACGAAGCCGAAGCCGCGTGAGCGACCCGTTTCGCGATCCTCGACCACCGAAGCCGACTCGACCGTGCCCGCCTGCGCGAACAACTGCTGCAAATCATCGCTCGAAGTCTGGAACGACAGGTTCCCGACGTAAAGTTTCATAGACATGTGGATGTACCTCTCCTATAGGAAGGAGTATCTGAGAGAAGCTGTCGAATCAAAGTGGCTTCGATGTAACGGTAGGCAGCGAAGGCTTGCGTTCGGGTGCTCAAGGGAGCGCTTCTAAAGTTGAAATCAGCCCACTCTCGAACCATCCAGAACGCCGCTCGGAAAACCTGTCTAGCGGGGCGCATCACCGTTGACGCAAGAGAGAAGGAATTTGCCAGTCACTATGATGCACCATCTGGCCTCTAAGTTGCAAGCTGTCAGGCACTAAAGCCGCCCCGGCGAGCGAGCGAGAATTAAATAGCGGCATCGCCGCACCGCCCCTCCGCGACCGGAAGCAGGTCTTCGTGGACGGACTTGAACCGGACGGAATTCGAGGAGGATTTGCTCGCCATCCGCCGGACGGAGCGCTTCGACATCAACGCACATGAAGTCGGCCGTGCCTCAACCGGCGCGGACGAGTTCGGCATCCTTATCTGCTAAAGGTAGGGCACGAAGCGGCGCACTAAAACGGGCATCGAATTGATGCCCGTAACAACTTTTAGATATTGGCTCTCCACACGGAACACCGCTCGAACCTTTCGCCGGTCGCCGAACTCAGAAATGAGAAAGATCTTTTGCGGAAACATGCCAATTGTTTAGCCGCTCTTGAGCGCTCACCTTGAGGTGCGGCTTCTGAAATGTTTCTCTGGATATCAACATAATCAAGTGAAAGGAGATGACGTTTCAGTTTTGAAACTGAAGCGACTGAGGGCGATACCTTACCGTTTCGCTGCGCCTCGTAATTTGATTGACAGCAGATAAAGATGCGACTACCTTGTGCAAGCTTTGCACGAGCTTCTGATATCTCCAAAACGCATCTGCACACGAACCCAAAAGGCCATTCTATCAACAGCGTATCCGATACAGGCGTCAGCAGTCTTGTTAATGTCGCGCGCGGCTTCACATCCAGCTTTACTTCGAATCCTGCGTCGGCGAATAGCGTAAGGAGTAAATCTCATGGCAGATGATAAAAACATAGAAAAAAAGAAAAAATGGACGGTGCTGATCTATCAGGCGGCCGATAACAACCTCACCGAAGAAAGCATCTTTGCGCTGAAGGAGATGAAGAAGCTCGGGACGAAGAAGCCACAGACACACGACGCACAAACCGAGCCGTTTTGGGAAGCTGACATAGTTGTGCAATTCGACCCGAGCGGCCGCGGAAATAAAACCTTCCGCTTCCGCATAAAAAAGGCTGATGATGATGGTGAGCTGTTTGATGAAGACAAGATAAAGGAATTGGACGAGATCGACACAGGCACGACCCAACCCCTCATAGATTTCTTGTGCTTCGGCATTAAGAAATATCCGGCTGATTACTACATGGTGATTTTGTCGGGGCATGGCAGCGGCACTGAACAGGACTTTTTCCTGCGTGACGAAAATGGCCCGTTATCACTCATCCCCTCCTCCTTGAACATCCCAGACCTGGAGCAAGTCTTTACTAAGGGCGGAGACGTGGACAAAGCCCTTGAAGAAGCCAAGCGCGGCGGAAAAATCAATATTCTCGGGTTCGACGCCTGCCTGATGAGTATGGCCGAGATTTGCTACCAACTCCGCGCCTCGGTGGTTGATCTGATGATCGGCTCGGAAGGATTCAGCCCCAGCGCCGGGTGGCCGCTGCACAGTATTCTCAAGGTCCTCAACAACAAGCCGAACATCGAGCCTGAACCACTAGCCCGCAGGATAGTCAATCGTTACACGCGCTTCTACCTGAATTACGAGTTGGGCGGATTGTCGGTTGATATTTCGGTTCTGAAAATAGACAGGATCGAGAACTTGACCAAGAAGGTGAAAAAATTGGTCGAAGTCCTTACGCGGAAATTAAACGAGGCGCTCGAACAGCAGAAAGTGTATTGCACGGAGCGCAGCACTAGGAGGACGGTCTATGCCTATGAAGGCCCGCCTCCGCCCTTCATCGACGCCATCATCATGTCGCACTGGGAGGCGCAGTCCTACAATGGCGAGGTGTTTGTTGACCTCTATGACTTCTGCAACATCCTGCGACAGCGTTACACGAAGAAAGTGGCTCGGGAGGACGACGAGAAAGAGATTAAAGCGGTACAGGAAGCTTGCTTAGATGTGATGGATGCCATCGCCGGCAAAAAGGATTCCGTCGTGCTGCATTCTTGCTACAACGGCCCTGCCTACCAATACTCCTACGGTGTTTCGATTTACTTCCCCTGGTCTTGCACCGAGTTCTCCCCACACTACTTCCGTAGGCACGAGGAGTCGGAGGCAAGACAGGAGCAAGAGCACGCCCATCTCGATTTTCCTACAAACAAAGTTACGGGCTGGGGCGAATTTCTGAGACTCTATTTTAAGGCGACGATTCTTCGCCCACCGCGTTCTTTCAAGGAACTTAAAATTAGCGATGGGGTGCGTTCCGGGCCACCAGCCAGCAGGGGGCCGAACGCAAGGGTGCGTAGCATGAGAAATCCGACGCCCTATTATTTCAAAAGCCCCTGCGCTAAAAAAGAGCGCGACGGTAGCGACACGCGGCCACAGGAGACGGGTGAGAAATCCGATGCCTGAAGCAATCGGCTGGTGATATAGTGTGCGCCGCACAGATACCGAGACCGGCGCACACTCATTTCGAGACGGAGCAATAAACTGTCGGCGGCGGGAAGAGATCACATGGCGAAAGTCCCGTCGCAAGAAACGGGGCGCATGTCTTTATAAAGCTGTCCGTCGAGTACCCGGGCTTCTTCAGTTCGCTGGATTACAGTGGAGGTGCATTTGATTAGGGTGCAAGAGGAGCGGCACGCTGCCACGCCCGGTCTAGACTGCGAGGCGAAAGCCAGAGGGCTGCCCCGGCTCTTGCTCTTCGCAATCCTCTGTCTCTCCCTTCTTTCCTTCTCCTCTGTCATCCCCGGCGAGTCACATGCGAGCGTCGCAGGCGACAGCGCAACCTTAGTCGAACTTGCGCCGCGCAAGCCCTTGCGTGCTTCAATCGCGCGCGGAGCGGTGCATTCATTTCGCGTCGAACTTGACTCACATCAATTTCTCAACGCCTCGATCTCGCAGGAGAACGTCAACTTGCGCGTGGCGCTCTACGACCCCGCCGGACGACAACTCACTGAATTCATCTGCCTCCAGGGGGAGACGAACCCTCTGCACTTCGTGGCCGAGACCTCAGGCGCTTACCGCTTGGATGTGAATCTGCTCGGAGAGGAATCCGAGGGCGGGTCTTACAACATCAACCTTAAAGAGGTGCGCGCCAGCGTAGAGCGGGACGGGCTTCGCGTCGCGGCCGCACGGAGCCAGTCGGATGGAGCGCGCATGCTTCTTGAATGGAGCAAAGAGTCTTTACATCGAGCGTTGGGAAAGTACGAAGAGGCGTTGCAACTCTGGAAGCAGGCGGGCGAACGAGGCGGAGAGCTTTACGCTCTGAGGAAAGTCGGTGAAATTCTGCGTTTCCTGGGCGACCTGGAACGCTCCCTCAAGTTTTACGAGCAAGCGCTGAAACTCAGCAGGGCAAGCGGTGACCGGGCAATGGAGGCCGCCGTCCTCAACGAGAGCGGCTACGTTTTGCTCTCACTCGGGCGCAACGAGCAGTCCCTCAAATCTTTTCAGCAGGCGCTCAAGCTCAGCCGCTTGATAAATGACCGGAAAGCGGAAGCAGGCGCGCTGAACAACATCGGCGAAGCCTTCTCCGCTTATGGTCAACTGCCTAGATCGCTCACCTACTATCGTCAGGCGCAAGCCATCTACGACGAGATCGCAGACAGACGCGGGCAAGCCCAGACCCTTTTGTATCTGGGCTACGCCTACTCGGATTTGAGCGAAACGCATCTTGCTTTAGAGTTCTACGAGCAGGCGTTACCGCTCTGGCGAAAGGTCGGCGACCGCCGGAGCGAGGCTCTCACCTTGACCGCGCTCGGACATCTTCACGCTAAAAAGGGCGAAAAGCAGAAAGCACTCAACCTCTACGATGAGGCACGCAAGTTCTTAAACTCAATGGGCGATAAGGTCAGTGAAGGCTTCATCCTGAACGGCATGGGCTACGTCCAGTTTCAACTCGGCCAAAACCAGAGGTCGCTTGAGTATTATCAGCAGGCGCTCCAACTTTTCAGAGAGGCAGGCTATCGCGAGGGCGAGGCCAATTCGCTCAGAAGCCTGGGCGATGTCAGCTATGCGCGCGTGGACTTACAGGCGGCGCTCGCATATTACCAGCAATCACTCGAAGCTATCCGCGCGATGTCCGATAAGCGTTTGGAGCATTATGCGCTCAAAGGAATCGGCGCTGTCTACGAATTGCTCGGTGAGGAGGCGAAGGCGCGAGGCTTCTACGAGCGTGCGCTCTTGCTCCAGAAACAGGGAGGCGATAAAAGAGAGGCAGCTTACACGCTCAACAGCATCGCGCTCTTCGATGTTAAATCGGGGCAGTGGCGGATAGCGTCCAGCAGGTTTCAGGAAGCGTTGCACCTCAACCGCAGCGCCGCAGACCCTTTCGGCGAATCTCAGACGCTCTACAATCTTGCGCGGCTCGAACGCGGGCGCGGTCAACTGAGTGATGCGCGGGCGCGCATAGAAGCCTCTCTGGAGATCGTCGAATCTCTGCGCACGAAAGTTGTGAGCAGGGATTTACGCGCCTCTTATTTAGCCTCTATTTATCAATACTACGAGTTTTACATAGACGTGCTCATGCTGATGCACAAAGCGAGGCCGCACGAAGGCTTCGACGCGCTTGCCCTCGAAGCCAGCGAGCGCGCACGCGCACGGTCGTTGCTTGAAACTCTGGCGGAAGTCCGTGTAGACATTCGGCAGGGCGTTGACCCGGCGCTGCTTGAACGCGAACGGCAACTGCAACAGTCTCTTAACGACAAGGCCGAGCGCCAGATGCTTTTGCAAGGTCAGCAGAACAAAGAGGCGGCGGCGCTTGCTAATGAGATAAAGGAAGTCTCGGCTGAGTACGATGCGGTGCGGGCGAAAATCAGAGTTGCGAATCCGCATTACGCAGCGTTGACGCAACCGCGGCCGCTCTCTCTCAAGGCGATACAGGAGCAGGTGCTGGATGATGATACGCTGCTTCTGGAATACTCGCTCGGCGAGGAAAAAAGCTACCTGTGGGCTGTCAGCAGAAACGAGGTGATGAGTTACCAACTGCCGAAGCGGGCGGAGATTGAAGAGGCCGCCCGAAATCTCTATCAACTGCTAATCGCTCGCCAGCCCGTTCCGGGTGACACTTCTGAGCAGCGCCGTGTGCGCGTAGCTGCTGCCGACGAGCAATATTGGAAGCAAGCCGGGACGCTCGCCGACATGCTGCTCGGCCCTGTAGCCGGACGGCTCGGAGATAAGCGGCTGATGGTGATACCTGACGGGGCGCTGCAATATATTCCTTTCGAGGCATTACCTGAGCCGGGCGCGGCTGTTATCACTGCCGCCGATCATCCGCGCGCCGCTGAAGTAGTCTCATCGCCGGCACCTCTCATCATCAAACACGAGATCGTTAATCAGCCTTCGGCCTCTGCGCTTGCGCTGCTGCGAAGCGGAAACATGCGGCGCAGACCCGAGGATCCGAAAACAGTGGCCGTGCTGGCCGACCCGGTCTTCGAGCGCGACGACACGCGCGTCAAATTCGCCGGTCAAGCACAGCCTTCATCGGGAGACGCGCAGACGGAAGCGCATAGAGCTTTGAGAGACGTGGGAGTTTTGGGCGACGGGAGCCGCATGCCGCGCCTGCTCGCCTCGCGTGAAGAGGCCGAAGCGATTATCGCGGCTGCCGCGCCCGATGAAGGTCTTAAAGCGGTCAGCTTCGACGCCAGCCGCGCGCGCGCCATGAGTCCTGACCTGGGACACTACCGCATCGTTCACATCGCGACTCACGGTCTTCTCAATGACGAGCACCCGGAATTGTCCGGCATCGTCTTCTCGCTCGTAGACGAGCGCGGCCAGCCTGTAGACGGCTTTCTGCGACTGCACGACATTTACAATTTGGATTTGCCGGTCGAGTTAGTAGTCCTGAGTGCCTGTAGCACGGGGCTTGGTAAGGATGTCAGGGGCGAGGGCATCGTTGGCCTCACGCGCGGCTTTATGTATGCGGGCGCGTCAAGTGTGATAGCGAGCTTGTGGAAAGTTGACGACGAGGCCACCGCCGAGTTGATGAGCCACTTCTACCAGAATCTTTTGCGGCGTGACATGACACCCGCAGCGGCCTTGAGAGAAGCGAAACTCACGATGTGGAAGCAGCAGCAGTGGCGTCCGCCTTATTACTGGGCTGCCTTCGTCTTGCAGGGCGAGTACAGAGAGAAACTGGGCACTGTGAATCGCCCGTCCAACTTCATCTCTTCGAGCAAGCTGCTCAGCGCGGGTATGTTGGTTTTTCTCTCGGCGGGGTGGTTTCATGTCGTCCGCCGCCGGCGGCGGCAACTCGCTAAAAATCTTTAGTCGAGCATTGGCAGAGCGGAAATGCTCAAGACACAGGTCGGGAGATTTAAGACTCCGGCAGCCGGTACGCAACCCCGCATGAATAAAGAATGGGCTTTAACGCAAGAGCACTTTAATCAGTTACTCCTCTGGCTGTCGCCTAGCCGTGAGCAGGCCGCGAAGAGGTACGAGGAGATTCGCCGCCGCCTCATCACGATCTTTACATGTCGCGGCTGCCAAGAAGCCGAAGAACTGGCCGACGAGACGATCAATCGTGTAACGCGCCGTCTGCCCGACATTAAGGACACGTACACGGGCGATCAAGCCCTCTACTTCTACGGTGTGGGGCACAAGGTGCATCAGGAGTACTTGCGAAAAAGATCGGCTCCGCTGGTGCCGCCCCCGCCGGTTGAGAAAAGCGAAGAGGAAGATGCCAGGTATGACTGTCTTGAGAAATGTATGATGAGTTTGACGCAGGAAAATCGTGAGCTGCTTTTGAATTATTACCAGGAGGAGAAGCAGACGAAAATAGATACCCGGCGAGAATTCGCTGAGCGTCTCAATATCCCTTTGAACGCGCTCAGAATCAGGGTCTTTCGCCTGCGAAAGATTCTCCGCGCGTGCGTGCTTGAGTGTCTGAAAGAAAGAGTCGTGACGTGAACTTTAGTTTCGTCACAATCCGATAATAACTTAGAGGGAGCGCCGCACGCGCAGACTAACGGTCTTCTCATGAACGGCAAAATGGCAACACCGGAGCTTATCAGGTTCTACTTGCTCGGCGAGTTGGAGACGGATTCGCGTCAGCAGTTCGAGGAGACACTTATGGTTGATGAAGCGGCCTACGAGGAACTCTTAATCGCGGAAGACGAGCTGATAGATCACTACCTCAGCGGCAGGCTCGACCAGCACGAGCGGGAAAAGTTTCTACAGCACTTTTTGATAACTCCCGAACGCCATCAAAAACTGGAGTTCGCGCGCACTCTGCGCGCCTACGTCACGAATCATACCCCGCAGCCGGCACGCGCGGAGCGTGAGGAGACGGCGCGTCCCATTCTGTGGGCGCGCTTATTCCCTTTCTTTAAGGGCGGGCGAAAACTATCGCTTGGCTTGACGTTTGCGGCCGCGATGTTGGCGCTCACGCTGTCGGGTTCGTGGCTCGCATGGAAGAGTTTGCTTCAGCCTGAAGCACATCGAGTCGGCGGCGGCGTTCTGACGATCCCTCTGGCCTCAAATGTGACCAGAAGCGCGGCAACGGTCAAACGCATTGTC
>DASVPS010000234.1:0-5857 GCA_036389555.1 Pyrinomonadaceae bacterium | reverse complement strand
GCTTGCCCGTGATCTTTTCGTTGATGCGCAGCAGTTCGTCTATGTCGCGCACGGTCATGCGGCGCACTATGATGTCTTTCATACGTCTGGCCCGAAACGCCCTGTGCCGCCGGACGCCGCTGAAGACACGCGTGGCGACCTTGCGCACGAGGCGCGGTTTGAACGAACGCCGGATGATGTTGCGATACGTCTCGTGGCCGGAGACGGCATCGAAGAGCGCATCGTACATCACGGGGTCAACTTTTCCGACATCGATCATCGGGTCGAGAAAGAGCCGCGCGCCCGCGAGCATCGCGCGCCGCACGGCGACACCGTAAGCGTGATCGCCGAACAGGTCGCGGCAGGCGCGCTGGTAGTGTGCGAAGGCCGCGCGCGAAACGCCGTGCGCGAGCATCGTCTCGGCGGCTCGCAAGCCCGTGATGATCGCCGTCGAGATGCCTTTGCCTTTGAAGGGGCGCAGCCAGCCCGTAGCGTCGCCGACGAGCGCGTAGCGATGGCCGAACGCGCCGCGCGCGGGCGCAGAAGGGAAGCGACCTTCATAGTAGTTGATCGCGCGCTCGTCGAAGGGGGGAAGCAGGGCGCGCACGTCCGGCAGTTGGAGAAATTGATCGAGGTCGGACGAGGAGACCTGTTCGCCCGCGATGTTAATGAGGATGTGATCGCCTTTCGGCGTGACCGCGCCGAACTCTATGCGCGGGCAACCGACGGGAAGCAAAAAAGCGTGGACGATGTGGCCGAGCCGCTCGCCCTGAAAGCCATGCCCCGCTTCGATGGTCGTCAAATAACTCTTCAGCCACTTCGAAGGGCGCACGAACCCGTCGCCACCTCCACCGCGTCTCCCCGTCACCTCTTCAAAGACCGACAGCATCGCCTCGTCCAAACCGAACGCGCCGACGACCGCCTCGGCGCGTTCATAACGCGATTCACTGTAGACGCGCACCTCGTCGAGCGCGCCTTCGCGCACGAACTCGACGCCCGTCACGCGCGATTCGACCACTTCCGCGCCGAGTTCGCGCGCACGCGCCAGCAGGAAGCGATCAAACTCCGCGCGTTCGACGACGTAGGTCGCCTGCCCGTGCCCGGCCTCGCTCGCCTGCGCGCCGTGCCCCATGAGCAGCACGTTTTCGCGCGCGCCGTGGAGGCGATAACCGAAAATCTGCCGCTTGATGAGCGAGCGCGGCAGGTGTATGCCAAGATCGCGCGCGAGCACCTCTTCGACGGGCGGCGAGAGCACGCCGACGCACTGATTGGCGTGGACGTTGAAGTCCTTGCCCTCGAAGATGAGCACGCGCAAAGAGAGACCGCCCGCACGCGCGCCCTGCAACAACTTAATGGCGCACGCCGCCCCGCCCGGCCCCCCGCCGATGATGACGACCGTCGAATGATCGTGTAAACGACAATCGCGCAAAAGTTTTTCCTTACGAGGTGCGGCCATTCGGTCTGCGCGCAAAAACAATGCGGCCATTTTAGCGCGTGCCGGCGGGCGCGGCGCGCAAATTTTATGCGCCGGATGTCGATGCCCGCCCCGGCCATCTCGAAAGGCATTCAAAGTGTGTGCGCCCGACTATATCGAAAGTTTACCCCCGCGTAAGACTTTCGGCCGATGCGAACAAAGCGGCGCGTTCGATATACTCCGCGCTCCTAAGCTGGGAACACTCAGGTCAACTAAACATTCAGCCCGACTCAGGAGATAAAAACTTCCCCCATGTTAAATCACCCTGCCCATCCGTCGGCCAATTCACGCGCGCAACTCGCCGCGCGCCTCACACGTCGCGCTCGTCAAACAACCCTGACGTTATTCTACGCTCTTGTTGTCGCAGCCGTTTTCGCGCCCTTCGTCGTCACCACCACCACGGTGCGCGCGCAGGCGATGCTGTGGACGCACAAGCCCGCGCAGGAGATCAAGTGGTATCGCGTGGCCGAGGCGGGCACGCTGCTCGTCGGCACGGAGGCGAGCCTCTACATGCTCAATCCCGAAAACGGCGAGACGCTCTGGCGGCGCGACGATTTGAAAGGCGTGGCCGAGTACCAGACGCAGGAGATCGCGGGCACGCCGCTCGTGCTCGTCAGTCAAAATTCGGGGCGCGTGCAGGGACACACGAAACTCTCCGCGCTCGACGCGCTCACGGGTCAGACCATCTGGGAGACGGAGAAGTTGAAAGGCGCGACCGTGCAGGTCTCGCCCGTCTATGAACGCGACATGGTGCTCCTGCTGACGACGAAGAACGCCTCCGCCTCGAAAGACAAGCCGGACATCATCGCGCTCAAGTTGGGGACGGGCGAGACGATCTGGGAATCGGAGTTCACCTCGAACGTAGACCTCTACGGGATGGAGCGCGGCAGCCGATACTTTCCGAAGTTCGACCTCTCCGGCGCGCAGCCGCCCATCTTCGACGGCGACTCGGTTTACTTCACCTACGCAGGGCTTCATCGTTACAACCTCTCGGACGGGAAACTCGTCTGGAAAGTTGACTACGACGTGACCGAGGGCAAGATCAAACGCGGCAACGCGCAGGCCTTGATCGACGGCGACACGATTTACACGTCGGCCAAAGGGCAGGTGCGCGCCGTCGATAAGAACACGGGCGCGCTCCGTTGGACGAGCAGGGATTTCGGCGGCGCGATAGCCGAGACGCACCTGCGCGGGGGCGTGCTCTACGGGCGGCTCGGCGGCACGTTCTACGATTTCGGCAAACGCGAGTACGTGGTCAAGAAGCCGCTCGGCGTCGTCGCGCTCGACCCGCGCGCGGGCACGGCCAACTGGTTTTACGACAAGGCCGACGACAGCATCACCAACCTCGCCTTCCTGCCCGACCAAAATCAAATTCTCATCGCCGACAGCAAGAACCTGATCGCGCTCGACACGGCGGCCACGGGCAAAGCGAAGGAGGCTTACAAGGTCAAACTCGAATTCAAGTTCAACCTCGGCGCGGCGGCGACCGTGGCGAAGGTCGCCAAGTTCGGCTTCGGCGGTCTCTCCGCGCTCGGCTCGAAGGGCGCGGACACGACGGACGAACCCGTCTCGATCAGCCGCCGCGAGAACGGCACGGTAGTCGTGCGCGGCAAGCAACACCTGCTCGCCTTTGACCCGCGCACAAAGCAGATTTCGTGGTCAACGAAGTATGCCGCGCCCGGCGTGCCCGGCTGGCAGAAGATCGCCATGCCGGCGATCACCATTGCCAGCGCGGCGATGTCGAATTCGCAGGAGGCGGCTTACGCTTCGCAAGGCAATTGGCGGAGCGCGGGCGACTCGAACCGCAACTTCATCAACGCCATGTCCTCTTACGAGCAATTCATGTCGAAGCGTTACAGCGCGACGAAGGCGGGCGGCCTCTACGTCTACGTGCTGACGGACGTGAAACAGGACAAGGAGAAGGGCGCGGGCGTCGTCGGCGTCAACATGGAGACGGGGCAGGGCGACCGACAGATCATGTTCAAAGACAAAGAGCCTGATTACGAGGTGGACGAAGCCTCCGGGCGCGTCTTCAATTTGAAGAACAGCAGGGAACTGAATGCCTACGTCGTGAAATAGCTTGGAAGCTGTATGGATGAGTCCCGCGAGGGACGATTGCTAATAGCCCGGCACTTTAGCGCCGGGGATCAGTTGCAAGATAATAGTTGAGTCCCGTAGAGACGATTGAATGTTATTAACAATTCAATCGTCCCTACGGGACTCTATGTATAAATACACGTTGACGCTCCCCGGCCATAAATGACCTGGCTATTCTCAATTGTCCCTGACGGGACAGCTATCACTCTTCCGCCCCTCATGGGGCTTCAGAATAGTTAAATTGATTTCGACCTGAGCGCGAGTTCGACGGCGCGACGCGGGGCGACGCCGCCCCAGCCCTGCCGGTCGATCTCGATGCCGGGGAGTCTCTCCGCCGTCTCGATCAAAATGCGTTTGACCTGTTGCGGCTTGAGTTGCGGGTTGGCTTCGAGCATGCAGGCGATGATCGAGGAGACGATGGGCGCGGCGAACGAAGTGCCGTCAACGTACTTGTAGTGCTCGCTGATCACGTCGCCCTCGCGGAGCTTGATCGTGATGAGATGGCGCAGGAGCGAGGTGCGCATGTCGCGCGAGTTGTAGAGGTCTTTGTCCACCTCGGCGTTGGCTGCGATGATGGTGTGCAGTTCTTCGTCCGGCGCTTTGTCGAGTTTGGCGTAGAGTTCGGCTTCGTCTGCGGTGGGCGTGTGCGGGAGGATGGGCGCGGGCACCCAGATGCCGGGCGCGATGATTTCGGGTTTTTGCAGGCCGTCAATCGTCGGGCCGTAGGATGAGCGATACATGCCGCGGCGGGCGCGGTCGAGCGAGTTCTGGTCGTCGAGTCCGCCGACGGTGATGGAAGCGGGCGCGCTCGCCGGCGGCAACACCGGATGCCCCGGCATGTGTCCGGCGTTCCCCGCCGCGCAGACGACGATCAAGCCCTCTTTGACGGCGCGCTCAACCGTCCGCGACAACTCGTTGTTGAGATAAGATTCCTCGTCGTCGCCGCCCGCCGAGATGTTGACGACGCGAATCTTGTACTTCTCGCGGTGCGCGAGCACCCATTCGAGGCCGTCCTGTATGTTGCGTTCCGAGATGCGGCTTGACGTGGCGAGTTTGATAAGGACAACGTTCGCTTCGGGCGCGATGCTGCGGTAGAAGCCTTTCGAGAGCGAGCCGTTGCCGGCTGCCACCACCGAGGTCATCATCCCATGCCAGCTCGCCGGGTCGCTCGTCTCCAGCGAAGTTTTGTGGTCGGGCACGATGCTGTGATAGGCGAGGATGCGGTTGTCGGGCGTCGTCAGGTCGGGGTGCTTGTAGAAACCCGAGTCGAGAAAGGCGATGGTCACGCCGCGCCCCGTGAAGCGGTCGTCGGCGTCGAGCCGGAGCGGCGTCGGCAGGACGAGACCGCCCTGCTCGAAGATGACGGCGTCCGTGTGCAGTTGGGTGCGTGCGCGCTCGAACATCTCCACGCAACGCTTGCACACCACGCCCACGAACTGCCCGGCCGGGGCGTTCGCCGCCACCAGCGAGCGCAACCAATCGTCGAGCGCGTCGAGCGGCGTCAACTCGTCTTTCGACTCGCGCCCGCAGACCGGACAGGTCGGGAAACCCATCGGCCTGTCGTGTTGCGCAGCCGTCGCTCCATCAACGGGAATCGTCTCTGACACCTTAAACTGAACCTCGCTCTCGCCAACCTTACGAACGGGGAACGATAACACACGCGGCGCGGGGAGACGGAACGGGGAAGCCTCAACTTTGAGTGGCGAAATTGTGGCGGTCGCGTGTCTCTCACGGGCGCGGGTTCGAGGGTTGTGATTCTCGCAGCGGGCGTGTAAGTTAAGGGCAAAACCGAGAGGCTATAAACACAATGGCAGAACCACAAAAGCAGACGAGCGTCGCGGACATCTTCCGCCGCGCGCAGGCGATCCGGCGCGAGCGTCCGGAGATGCCGCTCAAGGATTTGAAGGCGCAACTCGTGCGCGAGTACAGGGGCGAGGAGTTTCCGCCCGTCTATAACCTGACGATTCCCGAACAGGACGCGCGCGCGCCCGAAGAGGACTGGTCGGCCGGCCTCTCGCTCGTCCTGCGCGGCATACAGCGCAAGGACTGGAACGACGTGGCCGACGGCATCGCCCTCAGCCTCGACCAGACCGACCGCTACGAACGCGAGCGCGGCCACGCCGGAGCCGCAGACGAATGGCACGACCGCAGCGTCGGCATCCGCGAGCCGCTCGCCAAAGGCGTCAACAAATGGATGCCCGAAGAGTTGATGAATCTCGCGGAGCGGGCGACGAAAAAGCCGTAAATAAAGCCGTGAATCGTGAATCGTAAATCGTGAATAGTGAAAACCAGTTCTTTCTATTCACG
>DASVPS010000233.1:0-20888 GCA_036389555.1 Pyrinomonadaceae bacterium | reverse complement strand
CTATCCGGCGATGGAGGATTACCAGCTCGACATCATGATCGGGCAGGGCACGGCCGCACGCTCCATCAAACTGGACTTGCCGAAGTTCACGCTCGTCGGTGCGACGACGCGCGCCGGTCTCATCACCGCACCTTTGCGCGGCCGCTTCGGCATCGTCTTTCACCTCGACTTTTACAAGCACGAAGAGTTGGAACTCATCGTGCGCCGCTCTGCGGAAATTCTCGGCACGCAGATCGACGAAGGCGGCGCGCGCGAGATCGCGCGGCGCGCGCGCGGCACACCGCGCATCGCCAACCGCCTGCTCCGCCGCGTGCGCGACTTCGCAGAGGTTGACTACGAAGGACACATCACGCAGGAGGTCGCCCACGACGCGCTCAACCGCATGGAGGTTGACACCTACGGGCTGGACGAAGTTGACCGCAAGCTGCTGCTCACGATCATCGAAAAGTTCAGCGGCGGCCCCGTCGGCCTCGGCACGATCTCGGCTTCCGTCCACGAAGAGAAAGATTCCATAGAGGAGATCATCGAGCCGTATCTGATCCAGATCGGCTTTCTCAACCGCACCCCGCGCGGGCGCATGGCGACCCGTCTCGCCTACGAGCACTTCGGGTTGAGCCAGATGCCTGCGAGTCCGGGGCTGTTCGGCGTGTAGCACGGCGCGCGCCGCCTGAGTTATGTTGAAGTGGCTTCGCTCATTCACCCGCCAACACTTCGGCGTGCGTAACGCCGCGCCGTGGCTCAACATCTTCGGCCACTCGTTCCACCAGTTCCACGAAAACGATCTCTTCACGCCCGCCGCCGCGATGAGCTACTTCGGGCTGCTCACGCTGTTCCCCATGCTGCTCGTGCTGCTCGCCCTGAGCAACTACTTCGACGTGGGCAGCGAGATGCTGACGCGCGCCGTCGAGGCCTATCCCGGCTCGCGCGATTTCCTGCGCACGACGGTGCGCTCGCTGGAGAACGTCGGCACGAGCGTCATCATCACCTGCATCATCGTCACGCTCTGGGCTGGCTCTTGGGTCTTCAACGTGATGGAGCGCGCCATCAATCGCCTGTGGGGCACGAAGCCGCGCGCCTTTCTACACGGGCGCGGCCTGACGCTCGGCATGATGGGCGGCGTCGGCGTGCTGCTCATCGCCTCCGTGATGCTCACCTACACGCTCGTCGCGCTCAAAGAGTTGGCCGAACGGCTCCCTCTGCGCGTGCTGCAAAGAGTGCCGATCCTCGCGCTCGTCGGCAACGCTTTCTGGCAACTCATCTTCGCGCTCGTCAGTATCTCCGTCACGGTCGCGCTCTTCACGCTCGTCTATCGCTTCATGCCGAGCGGGCGCGTCGAGTTGCGCGATTCGATCCCCGGCGCGGTCGTCGCGGGGCTGTTGTGGGAGGCTGCGAAATTCATCTTCGCCTCCAGCCTGCATTATTTTCACTACGATCAGATTTACGGCTCGGTCGGCGCGGTCGTCGCCGTGCTCACCTGGAGCTATGTGTCGAGCCTCATCCTACTCTTCGGCGCACAACTCTCCGTCGTCTTCCACCAGGAGCACTCGACGGCGCACCAGGCGGTGTTGGCAAAGGCCGTCGATGACATGGAAACGCCCGCCGTGCCGATGCCTTAAGTTGAGGGGAAGGGGCGAGGATTGAGGAAGGATCAGGGGAAGGATCGGGGGAAGAGTGAAGGTAAAAGGGTAAAGGGTAGATGGCGATCCGGCTGATGATTCCCGTCTGCTTTTCTTGCCCCCTTCCCCTTGACCCGTTCCCCTTTCCCTCTTGTTTATTGTGCTGATTTCCGAATTCGATTACGAACTGCCCGAAGAGTTGATCGCGCAAGCCCCGCTCGCCGAGCGCGACGCCTCGCGTATGCTCTTGCTGGATCGCGCGCACGGGGCGTGGCGCGACAGTTCCTTCGCGGAGCTGCCCGCAGAGTTGCGCGAAGGCGATCATCTGGTCGTCAATAACACGCGCGTCTTCCCCGCACGCCTCGTCGGGCGGCGCGAACCGACCGGCGGGCAGGTCGAACTATTTCTCATAGAGGAGCGCGAGGCATGCGTCTGGGAAGCCCTCGCGCGCCCCGCCCGCCGTCTCGCGCGCGGCCAGCAAATATCCTTCGGCGACGGGCGTTTGCGCGCAGAGATTATCGACGCGGGCGACGAAGGCCGCCGCACCGTCAGGTTCGACTGCGCGGGCGACTTTGATGCGATGCTCGAAGAGGTCGGCCGCGTGCCTCTGCCGCCTTACATCAAACGCGCGGACGCGCCCGATGCGCCCGACGGCCAACTCAAGGAAGACCGCGAACGTTACCAGACGATCTACGCCGAGCGCCGCGGCGCAATCGCAGCCCCGACCGCCGGACTCCACTTCACGCCCCGCGTCCTCGCAGCCCTCTGCGCGCGCGGCGTCTCCATCACGGAGATCACACTGCACGTCGGCTACGGCACGTTTGCGCCCGTACGCACGAGCGACCTCAGCCGGCACGCGGTCGCCGCAGAGCATTACGAGATCACGCCGGAGGCCGCCGCCGCGCTCGACGAAGCGCGCGCGCGCAACGAACGCATCATCGCCGTCGGCACAACCACCGTCCGCGCACTCGAATCCGCCGCCGACGCACACACCGGCCGGCTCGCGCCCGGCGCGCGCTCCACCTCTCTCACCATCACCCCCGGCTATGAGTTCAAAATCGTGGACGCGCTCATCACCAACTTCCACCTCCCGCGCTCTTCCCTGCTCGTCCTCGTCGCAGCCTTCGCCGGGCGCGAACTCACGCTCGCCGCCTACGCCCACGCCGTCGCCGCACGCTACCGCTTCTACAGCTACGGCGATTGCATGCTCATCATTTAGTAAATCGTGAATGGTAAATGGTGAATGGAGGAAAAACGCCGCGAGGTATTTACCATTTACCATTCACCATTTACTATTTACCAGACATGGCTGTGCTCAAAAAAATTCGCTCGCGTCTGTTTTCGACGCCGGAGGAAGTGGCCGCAAACGGCGACGGGGGGAACGGTGCGCCCACCGCGTCGGCGGACACCGGAGACGCGCTGCCAGACGCAGCCCTCACACTCCATGAGGAGCGTTACGACATCCGCCCGCTCACCATCTCCCAACTCGACGAATGCTGGCGACTCGACCAACGCTGCTTCGTGGACGGCGAAGCCTACAGCCGCGACACCTTCGAGTACCTCTTGACCTCGCCCGAATCGGTCGCCTATCGCGCCGTCACGCCCGACGGCCTCATGGTCGGCTTCATCGTCGGGCTGGTCGAACCGCAGAACACCGGCCACATCACGACGCTCGGCGTCGCCCCCGAACACCGCCGCCGCCGCATCGCCGAACGCATGCTGGTGCGCGTCGAAGAGAGCTTCCGCCGCCGCCACGTCCGCACCATCCGCCTCGAAGTCCGCTCCGTCAACAGCGGCGCACAAAACCTCTACCGCAGCCTCGGCTACACCGTCACCCAACGCCTCCCACGCTACTACTCCAACGGCGGCGACGGCCTCCTGATGCTCAAATCAATCGAATAAAGCGCACGGAGAATCCCAATGCAAATTCCTGAAACACCCTCATCTGTCATGGAATTGGACTTGATGCGGAGGTTGGACGAGTACGCTAACGGCTCGGCATCGTGGCTGCCTGATGAAAGGGCAATTGGCGAGAATGCTAGACAGGCATGCCGGACACTTCACACTAATTTAACTAATTTAGTGAACGGCATGTTCGCTTTTATACTCGATAGAGTAACGGCGCGTGAGATGGAAACGTTCACGATGCACGACCGTGTCCACGGGCGTAAAGTCGCACATCTCATGTGGCACATTCTGAAGCCTGAAAGGCGAGAACGCTTAACCCCACCTGAAATTGGAATCTTAATCGTCGCCGCTCACTTACATGATTTAGGCATGGGGCTTAGCCCTGTCGAGCGTGCCGAACGTCTCGCGCCGGAATCCGATTTGTGGGACAAGCTGGAACTTCAAGACTCGGTCAGAGTCGGAATCGAAAAACTACAGGCACAAATTGGCGACCCCAAAGCATCTGACTCCGTTAAGAGACGGGCGGAACAAGAGCTATTTCAAGCACAGGAAGCCTTGCTGACTCAGGATACTCGTGAACGCCATGCCAAGAGAGAGCGTTACGAAGAAATCATAGATTTACTCGCACAATTCCACCAACAAAACCCTATAAAAGCTCCTGACATTGTGGCCTCACTGTCCTTTGACGGAGACTCTTTCCTCGAAAAAGTTATTGACGTATGTATGAGTCATAACGAGGATGCAGACGCGCTGGTCAGCAACGATGAGAAGAATTTTGATCGTCCCAGATTCCCGACGAATTTTCCCGTTGGCTCTTGCAATGCCGATCTCCACACCGTCGCGGCAGCGTTGCGGCTGGCCGATATACTCGATTTTGATCGTGAGCGAACGCCCGCAGTCCTCTTTCACTACTTGCTGCCGGGAACGCTCGGAGGCTTGGAGAATCGTTCGATTCTGGAATGGAGCAAGCATTTAGCGATTTCAAACTGGCACATTGATAAGGACGCAATAGTATTTCGCGGGCGCAGTCAAAGCCACATCATTCACCACGCCGTCGTTCAATTCTGCTCAGTGATCGCCGATGAGATTAAGGCTACACATGCCACGTTCAGCCCTCTCGGCGAAACATCCTGGCCTTTCATTCTTCCGCAATCCGTCAAGGCTGATATACACGAAGAAGGTTATCGTTACGTCCCATATAAGTTTGAGCTTGACGACGACCGGGTGTATTCGCTCCTGATGGGCGGTGCTATCTATGACGATCCGCTCGTAGCCGTGCGCGAACTTGTGCAAAACGCTGTGGACGCATGCAAGCTTCGAGACTCTTTAATTCGTCTGTATGAACCGCACGAAGAGCCAAGCAAAGTTAACCGCATCACCATTCGCTACGAAGAACCCACAGCACAGTGCCCGCAGGCTCGGCTGAGCGTGCGTGACACCGGAACGGGGATGGATGCTTACACTTTAGAGCGATATTTCCTACAGGTAGGCCGCTCTTATTACAACTCTTCCGACTTTAATCAAATTCGCGTCCAACTACGCAAAAACAATCTGGATTTTGCGCCGATTTCAGAATTTGGCATCGGTTTCCTTTCATCATTCCTTTTGGCCGATCACTTGCAGGTTGAGACCGCAATCTGGGAATCGCCTCGCGGGGATACGACGAAGCGCACTCTAATGATTGACGGCCCTACCAGATTGATTCGCCTCAACGAACAGCGCAACGACGGCCCCGCACGTTTCAAAGGGACGCAGATTACGCTTTTTCTTTCACCTAAAGTTTCCCGGAGCAACGAAATCAGGACGGCTACGTGGGAGGAAATTAAAGAGTACCTTCGTGGAGTTTGCCAGGACTTACCTTATAGCTTGAATCTTGAATATAAGTCGGACAGACAAGAAACAAGAGAGCGCATTGATCCCCTGCGTTTAACCGTAAAAGTGCCGCCCGATATGGAATCGGATGCTCTACGCATTCCCGTTGACGATAAAGAGTTTGGTCTTGAAGGTGAGATTGTCCTCATTAACAGGTATGTTGTATGGAAAAGGGCAGAAGCTCTCAGAAAAGGAGAAGGGATAATAGTCGAGCGGCAAGAGAGAGAGAATCTGGATTCTGGCGGAGAAATGTATAGCTATAGGTCTGCACTCCTGAGAGGCGGATTTAGAGTTGGTGATGTGCCCGGACTACCGGAGAGCTACGCTGGTGATAATAAATTAATAGCAAGGCTTCGGCTCAGTTGGACATCTAGAACTAACAGGCGGTATCTAACGCCTAATCTTGCGCGTAATGAAATGTCAGATAAGGAGTTGATTGCGAAACACGTGCAACGTCTATGGCTTAGTCACTTACTTCAACACGTTGATGAATTGCCCGAGGGTCAAATGTTGGGCATTGAGGTGCGTTCCTCGCGAGCATTCTCTCTGCAAGAACTCTCTTGGTTGGAAGAAGAGTATGATGCATTCACCATATATCGGCTTGCGCGGCAAGAATGGCTCTTGAGACTTCGTGAAGACGGAGTTGATGAAAAGGCACTTGAAACTTGGGAGAATTGTGAAGGAAATTCGATTCGACATAACTCAGAAGATCTGGCTCGTCGCCTTCTGGATTTGATATTGCCCAGAGTTACTACTCTTCAAATTCATAATGACGGTGAGACTTATTTAGCTCCTCCCTCATCGGATTGGATTTCGGTTCTGAAAGGGTGGCGAAATTATATTACCTCGCCCGTCTACTGGAATCAGTTTGCTGAGTATAAAGGAGACCTAGAAGACTTTCTTGCATATAGAAAAAGATATTCTGCTCAAAAGCTGAACTTAAAATATCAAGACAGATTTTCCTTATGGGAACGAGAAGCCCTCAATAGATTGCAGCTTCTACTGTTCAACCTCGCTTATTATCGAGAAAATGATTCTAAAGTAAGCTTAAGTCCAGAGAGCGTAGAATTACTCCGCCAAGCTGTTGAGGTAGCAGGAGACCTTAGAATCGGAACGTTGGAGCAGTCATGGACTTTAGATAGTTTTACCGTGACTGAAGTTTAACAAGTCTACGGTGGGAATATTCACAGCATGTAAAGGCGGCAGGGTGCGTTTACCCTGAGATGTACGAGGCACGTTTGCTTTGAGCCTATCGCTTTGCTTTACCGCGCGAGCCGGTCTTGCTCTTGATGCCTACGTGCTTGTAGTTGCCGGGGAGCTTTTCGGGTAGGTCTAATTCGTCGTCAACAATGTCTTCCATATGGATGCCTGCGACGCGGGCATATTGGAGGAGAACCTTTAGTGGTGGCTCGTTCTGGTCTAGTTCATACTTGGAGATTAGCTTGTGCGAAATCTCGTCCTCAACTCCTAATTGCCTCCAAAAGTCTGTTTGAGACAGACCGAGAGCGTTCCGAATCTGTAGCAGCTTTTCGGCCAGACGCTTAGGGCGCGGACGCGCGTAGCCCATCAGGAGTTACCTCTTAATTGAGTACTCACTAAATTGTTCATCGCTTTGACTGCCGGCGAGAGGCGTACCGCCGCTTAATTTCTTCATGCTTTGCCGTATCAGGCAACCGCTCCGGTAAATCCAAGTCGTCATCCATGAGGACTTCCGCCGGGATGCCTGCGAGGCGTGCGTATTGGAGGAGAATCTTTAGTATCGGTTCGTTTTTTCCTAACTCGTATTTTGAAATTTCGTTGTACGCGATGAGGTCTTCCACTCCAAGACGCCTGTGTATTTCCTGCTGAGATAATCCGAGTGCCAGCCGAATATGTCGGAGTTTTTCGGCCAGCCGCGCGGGCTTCGGACGCGGGTGCCCCATCAGGAGTTACCTCCTGACGGACTCGTAGTTGCAAGATTTGCCTTGCAACTATAGGTAACTACACATAAAATGTCTTTGCGTAAATTGCTCGCCGAGAGAGTTGGCCTTCCAGACTCAACGGCGATGCTCATCACTCGTTTGAGGTTGAGGGTGAGCTACGCATTAGCCGTCGCAATTTCAATCACCGAACGCGCGCCATCTTAGCAGAACATCATGATCATGGATATAGACCCTTGCCGCCACATGCCGCGCACGCGCCTCTGGGACGGTTCTCTCAAACAGCCTATCATCCTCTACGCCGAAGGCAATGCTATTCTGCGCCACTTCTTGACCGATGTCTTCGACCTCGCCGGATGGCATGCCCATCGCGCTTCCAACGTCGAAAGTGCCGAGTCGCTGCTGTGCAGCCAGCAACGCTTCTCCTTGCTCATGACGGCTGACGAGTTGCCGCCGCTGAACTTGTTTCCGGGCAGGTCGGGACTGGAACTCGTCACGTTCGCGCGTTCGCTGCCGCACCGCAAGGAGTTGCCGATTCTGTTCTTCTCGATAGAAGACTGCGCGGAGAAGGCGAAAGCGGCGGGCGCGAACGCTTTCCTGCGCAAGCCGTATGACCTCTTCCAGATGGTGGACACTATCCGCACGCTGCTCGCCGCGAACAGCGAGAAGACGTAAACGAGCCGGAGAGTTTATTCGTGTAGTCCCGCGAGGGACGATGATTGCTAATAGCACGGCACTTTAATGCCGGAAACAACGCCCATAAATTTGAGTCCCGTTAGGGACGATTGCTAATAGCCCGGTCATTTAT
Source organism: Pyrinomonadaceae bacterium (assembly GCA_036389555.1). Lineage (GTDB taxonomy): Bacteria > Acidobacteriota > Blastocatellia > Pyrinomonadales > Pyrinomonadaceae > JAIVJZ01. The sequence continues at coordinate 12,765 of DASVPS010000233.1, read as the reverse complement.
GGCCGGGTAGTAAGTATTAAAGAGTGAGTCCCGTAGGGACGATTGAAGTTTGCGAAGGAGAAACTTCAATCGTCCCTACGGGACTCACTCAAATTCACGGACGTTGTTCCCAGCGATAAATCGCTCTCGCTAATAGCAATCGTCCCTGACGGGACTTTCGCTATTAGTAATCGTCCCTGACAGGACTTTCCACACGGCACCCCTGAGTTCCAACGCTTTGACAGCCCGCGCGTGGGTGGCTTAGTATTTCGCGCGTCGCACCCAACACGGCAGCCCGTTCGCGGCCTGTCGCCTGAAAGCATTCACACCTCTTAAGGAATTTTCAACATGTTGCACTACCCTCGTTACCAACGCGCACGCGGGCGTTTGCGCGCGTGGCGGACGGCGTTGCTGTTGCCGGCGTGCGCGCTGCTCTTGCTGCTGCTGCTGCTGTCGTCGCCCGCTGCGACTCGCGCCGCAGACACGGAGTACGCAGGCAAACTCGAACCGGAACTCGTCGCCAACCGCGAAGACCTGGATCAGGTGACGCTCAAGCCGGTTCAGCTATCGAAGATCAAGTTCGCCACTGCGCCGGAAGCGGGCGCGCACGTCACGGCCTCGCGCCTCTATCATCCGGGGCAGGACAAGTCCGTCATACTCGCCGCGCTCGTCGAGGTGGAAGACGAGACGCCCTACCTCTACGCCGATCTCAATCTCGACAGCGTGATGTCCGACAACGAGCGCTTCGAGTTGACGCGCGGCGAGGACGGCAACCCCTACATCCTCTCCGCGACGCTGAAATTGCCGCTCACGGGCGGGCTGTTCACGAGTTTCCCGCTGCACGTGCAATACCTGCGCGGCGTGCGTTGGGAGGAGATGGGTGAGGACGAGCGTATGTTGTTGCAGTCGAAGACGGCGTATGCGCGCGGCTACGTGGACGTGGCCGGCAAGCGTACGCTCGTGCAGTTCGGCTACAAACCGCAGTCGAAGAAGATCAGCGCGACGAACGGATGGGTGGGCGTGGACGGCGACGGCGACGGCGAGATCGACATGGATCGCTTCTCGCCCGAAGCCGCAGAGGCGCGCGAAGAGACGGTCATCTTCCGCGTCGGCGACCAGTACGTCTCGCCGAAGCGCGTGGACGTGGAGAAGAACATCATCCTGCTGCGCACGCACGCCGCCACGGATTATAAGCGCGTCGAACTGCGCATCGGCGGCGAAGTGCCCGACTTCAACTTCACGGACTTTCAGGGCAAGAAGCGCAAGCTCTCAGAGTTTCGCGGCAAGTATGTGCTGATAGATTTCTGGGGGCTGTGGTGCCCTGCGTGCCGCACCGAGTTGCCCTATCTCAAATTAGCCTACTCGCGTTTTCAGGCGCGCGGCTTTGAAATCCTCGGCATGAACACAGACCAGCCGGAGATGATGCAGTCGCTCAAGGCCACGCTCAAGCAGAACAACCTGACGTGGACGCAGGCGCAACTCGACAGCATCCGCGAGGTGCTGCGCAACTACCGCATACACCTCTACCCTTCCACGCTGCTCATCGATCCCGAAGGCAAGATCGTTTCGCTCAACCAGACGAAGAAGGGGCAGCCATCCTTGCGCGGACAGGATTTGATACGCTCGCTCGACCGCCTGCTGCCACCCTAAAAAACCTTTAACGCTTCCAAACGCGCACACGAAAGAGGCGGCGGAGATTTTCACTCCGCCGCCTCTTCGTGTGTTAGTTGCTCGCGCCGCTTACGGGGCGGAGGCGAAGGCCAGATCGGTGATCAGGAGCGAACCCGAACCCGTCTGGTCGAAGACGAATTTGACGGAACGGATGTCCGACAAATTGACTCCCGAGAACGACGTGAGCGGAATGCGCGCGGTGTTCAAGACGACCTTCGGGACGGGACCGACCGATCCCGGAGGGAAGAAGAGCGCGCTGGTCGCGCTGCCGACGGCCACGCTGGCGGTTGCGCCCGTGCCGTCCGTCAACACGACGCTGAAATTCTGCGGCGTGTTCGCTGCGTTGCGCGTGTCGCTGAAGTTGACGCTGACGCGGAACTGGAGCGCCTGGAAGCCGCTCACGTCGCGCGCGCCGAGCGGCAGGTCGTTCGTGTAGGTCGAGCCGAACGCGCCCCAGCCTGTGCGGAGTTGGCTCAGGCCGCGCTTGGTTGACCGCGCGCTCGCCACCGTGTGCGGCTGCCGCGCGGTGGACTGCGTCGAGGGCAGGCAGTGCTGCGGCTGCGGAGAGTCGCCGCCGCACAGGTCGTGCGGGGTGAGTCCGCTTTGCGTCGTCGCGCCGCCGAGCGTGTTCGTCGTCAGGTTGGTCGCAGTGAGCAGGCGATTCACGTCGCGACGCTTCGCGGCCGTGTCCGGTGCGTGATAGGAGACGTGCAGGTTCGTCGTCAGAGCCGAGGCCGGGGGCGGCGCATCGCCCGTCAGGATCGGCAGGAACTGCGTCTCGCCGCCGACGTAGGCGCGCATGAAGGCCGACAGGTAAGCCAGACCAGTGCCGCGCTGCTGCGCGCTCGTCAGGCGCTTGTTGCCCGTGACCGTGCCGCAGTTGCTGTCGTTCGAGCCGCCGGTGACGAAGCCCCAGTCGTCGCCCGTGCCGGCGGGGAACATGCCCGGCGTCCAGACCGTGTTGTAGAAGTTGTGATTCGCGCCCATCACCTGCACGGTGTGCTTGGCCGCGGCGTCGCCGGGCACGTTGTAGCGCGCATCGTCGTAGAAGTGTACGCCCTGATTATCGCTCACGTCGCCGTCGCAATAAGGGAGGATGACTTCGAGCGCGGCGTTGTTGACGACGGGACGGTTGAAGTCCACGGGCGCGAGCGGGAGCACCGCTTTGACCGTGTAGGGCGAGCCGAGCGAGGCGTTGTGTACGTAATGCTTGACGACGCCTTCGCCGCCGCGCGAGTGTCCCATCGTGCCGACTTTGGTGAGATCGAGTTTGCCGACGAACTGCGTGCCGAAGGGCGAAGCGCCCGTCGTGTTGAAGAGGCTCAGGCGGCGGAGGTGCTCCTGGATCAGTTCGGCGCGCGCCTGCATGCCCAGATCGTTCAGATTATTATCGTAGGCGTTGATGCCGTTCGCGCTGACGGAGACGACGATGTAGCCGTGGCTGGCGAGTTTCTCCGCGATGTAGTCGTAGCCCTGAAAACTGGGAATGGGTTGTTCGGTCGCGCGGCACGGCCAGCGCAGCGCGGCGGTCGTGTTGCGGTAGCAGGTGGCATGGCGTCCGTGCATGAAGACGATGACCGGGTAAGGGCCACCCGGAAGATTCGTCGGGTAGTGAATGGAGGCGCGCACTTCAACCGAGATCGGGAAGCCGACGGGTCGGAAAATCGAATCGCCGTAGTTGTACTCTACGCGCGTCACGGCGAGGGTGCCGGTCGTGCCGGGGTCAGGGGTTTGCGCCCGCAGGGACATAGCGCCCGCGGTGCTCAGGAACATGAGGAAAGCTAAAGCGATGAGGTGTTTGCTGCGTAAGGTTTTCATTATTACTGATTACCTCCTTTGGCTCCGGCGAGCTTTAATTTCTCCGGCACGGCCGTGCGGTCTTCTTTGTTCTTCTTGTCGCCGTAGGAGAGGTAAATGGTCGCGCCTTCCTTGAGCGCGGATTCGTCGTAGGTGATGACGGTGATCTCGTTGAGGTCTTCATTCTCGATGCCGTAGCCGATGGCCGTCTCGTCTAACCAGATGACTGCCGGCATGGCGCGGACGGGGAACGGGCCGCCCGTGATCGTCAGGCGGAAAGCACGGCTGACCGAGCGCGTCTCGCCCTTGATCTTGATGTCCTGCATACGGGGCAGCGTCACTTCTTCGACGCGATAGCTTGCCACTTTATGATGGCCGACCGCTCTGGTGTTCGCGCCTTCGCCGAGCACGCGGCCTTGCAGTTTCAGTATGTCGGTCACGGTCACGTCCTGATTGGCGTTGGTGTCGGGGGTGGAGGCGGGGTTGTCCTGCGCGAACGCTGAAAGCGAGGCGCACGCGCTAAAGAGGAACAGAAAACTCGTCGTCAGCAGGATGCTTTTCCATCCGCGCTGCCGACGGTCGCTATTGACAAGGCGCATAAATCTTCTCCTTTGAGTATAAGGTGCAGTGGGTTATGGATAGAGAGCGCTCTGCGCCAGTGCGGGCGCGGGCACAGGTATCCGTAAAAGTGGGGGTAATCGGGCGACTTGAACAGGAGACGACCCTTAAATCATCGCCCCTTCAGAGAATGTTTGAGATTGCTCGTCTACGCGAGACTGGTTGAAGCGAACTCACGCAAACGAAAGTGGATAAACGCGCGCACAAATAGATGCCCTGACAGGCTTAAAAGTTGCCCGGTGAGCGGGCAGCATTCTAACTCTTCCAACGCTAAAACCCTAATCCTCCGACGCTAAAACTCTACCCCTTCGAACGCTAAACTTTAACCCTTCGACTGCCCGTTTCCTTTGCCTTCAATCAACCCGCCGACGAGTTTGATCAGAGCGTCGATCTCTTCGTTGTTGCGGTTCTGCACTTCGACAACGTTCATCAGCACAACGCTGAGATGGTTGATTTGCTGCGTGTTCTGTGCGACGACTTGAGTCAAAGTGTTGAGATTTTCCTGTATCTGCTGCTGCCCCGCCGCCAACTGGCGAATTTGCTGGTTGGTTTCTTCTCGTTCCGCCTCGAATCTGGCATCAAGGGCTGCCTGTCTAGCGTCAAAGGCTGCTTGATTCTTCAGCAAGAACTTGATGGCGCGCTCCATCTCTTCGTTGGTCATATCGCCTGTCGCCTCCGTGCCGCGCCATTGTACACAAAAATTGCGCCCCGGAAAGTCGCGAGCGAACGCAGCTCTCCGGGGCGCGGTTTTATTGTGCCGGGGTCGTCCAGTCTAACGTGAACCGGCGGCGCGCACGACGAATTCCGTGCCCGCGCCGAGTTCGAGGTCGTCGCGTCCCTGAGCGTAGACCGAACCCGCGCCTGCGCCCGCACCGATGACAGCGCCGATGGCAGCGCCTTTGCCGCCGCCGGAGATCGCCCCGATGATCGCGCCGACGGCCGCGCCGATGGCTGCGCGCTGGGTCGTGCGACTGCTCTGGCTATCGCTGTCCTGCACAGAGCCTTCGCCCTCGTTGTCTACGCGCACGCCTTCGTCGCCCAACGGGCGCACGCTCTCGATCTCGGCGGCGAACTCGGCCGTGCGCCCGTCGCGCAGGCGGATGCGCTCGAAATTAAAGGTCAGCGCGGAGCGACCGGAAATGCGCCCGCTGCGGTCAACGCGCGAGACCGTGCCTTCGATGATCGCGCCCGCGAAGACCGAAGGCTCGCGCACGGTCAGAGTGAAGCGGTCGCCCTCGCGCGCGTTCGAGGTGCTCAGGCCGTTGTCGAGTGTGGCGATGAATTGCGTGTTGCGCCCGATGATGAAACCCTCGTCCACGGGTGCGGGCGGGCGCGGCTCGCGACTCCTGATGACGGGCGGCGCGGAACGCGGCTGCTGCCGTCTCGCCTGCTCGTTCGGCATCGTCCTGCGGTCGCCCGCCGGTTCGCGCGGCGCGTCTCGCCTGCGCGCCGTGGCCGTCGTGCGCGTCGCCTCCGGCTCGCCGTAAATGTTGAAGCGCGCGACCGGGGAAATCTTATCGTAGGTGCTTTGCACGACGACGGGCTGGGCGACGCGCGCATCGCGTATGCGGCGCGTGACGCGCAGGCGTCTGCCGTTGTCGAGAGAATCGAAATTGACGGAGAACTCGTCGTTGGGGTCGCGGCTGGCGTTGGAACTGACCATCAACTGGTCGCCGTAGAGCGCGGCGCGCGTGGTGACGGTGTGGCCGTCGCCGGCCTGCTCGGTGCGCGAGCGCCCGTCTGCCTCGAAGGTGACGCGCGGCGCGCGGGTCGAGCCGATGCTGATGCTCTGCCCGCGCCGTTCGATGGCGATCTGGTCGGGCGAAGTGAGGCGTGCGGTCAAACTCTCTGCGACGCGCTCCTGTTCTTCGGGCAGGAGAAAGGTGGTCGCGCGCTCGGCGGCCGCGCGCGGGTCGTCGCTGCGCGTGAGGTCGAGGCGGTAGAGTCCGGTCAGGCGCGTGTCGGTCGTCGCCGCCGCCGCGGTGCGTTGCGGCGGAGTCCTCCGCGCCGTCGTCGCGGGACGCGCCTTCGTGGTTTGACGCGCGGCGGTCGTCGTGCGACGCGGCGATGTTTGCCGGCGCTGCGCCGACGCCGACAGGTTGACGCTCAGGAGCGCGAACACCAAGCCCCATGCGACTGTAAATCTGATCTTATTCACTGGCCTATCCCTCCACGGCTTCTCGGAAACTCTGTCTCGCTCTTATCCAACAACGTCCCGCGCCGGTGTAGGTTTTCACTACGCCGCGCGACGCCTCCGGCAGGGGGATGCCCGATTTTGCGGGGAACGAACTAGATGCTTGACGGAAAATAAACTCGTGCCACGCCTTCAATGCAAGTGGAAGGCCATGACCGTTGAGAGGGTGTCTGACAGATGTTTAAGCCGCACGGCGGAACAAACTCCGCGGCGGACATGCGTCCGCTGCTATTTCGATGTGAGAAGTTTTCTGCGCGAAGAAAGCTCAGGCGGCGCGTGTCATGCGACGCGAAAGAAGCCTGACCAGGTTCGCCTGAAAGTCGCCCTCTGCGCTTCGCGCACGAAGTCTGTCAGTCGCGGCTGGCGGGGCTTGCGAGCATGCGAAGGGTTCACTCTATTTTTCTAGCCTTCATGTCGATGGTACGCACCGCTCCCGGCGGGCTGTGGCGTCGAATCAGGTGCGTCACACGCCCCTGCGCGTCTTTCACGAAGGTGAAGCGCATCGGCAGACTTCTGTGTAAAAACTCGTTTTCCGCCTTGGGGATCAATTCAGACTTTCCGCCGGCCTCTCCTAAAAAGAACAGCCGATCTCCTTCTTTAGAGATGGAGATGGTCGCGCGCGTGACAAACTCATATCGTCCGGCGTATGCATCGTAATTTCGCGTGTCAACTTTGACCGGCGTTTTATCTTCCAGCCCCGCACACAACTCCGACTCGGCTCTGGCTTCTTCCGCCTGGTCTTGCGTCTTGCCATTTTTCTTAGCCCAGAAACGCGCCGGGTCGTTCGTCCGTTCCATCCATGTGGTCAAGCGGCGCAGCAACCCTTCGCGGACAGGGCGCATGGCCGGTTCGCCCGCGATGTTCTTCGTCTCGTGCGGGTCTGTGATCAGATCGTATAGTTCATCCGGCTTATGTGCCTTGTCCCAGCGCACGAGTTTATAGCGCGGCGTGCGCACCAGCCGGTGTGTGTAATGGCGAAACTGGCTCTCGGTGTCCGCCCACTCGCTGACAGCGTAATCGATGCCGTGTTTTTTGCTGCCGCTCAGCACGGGTCGCAAATCGCGCCCGCCCCAATCCTTCGGATGCTTGACGCCCGCCAGCGCGAGCAAAGTCGCAGGGATGTCCAGACTCGACACGGGAACGTCGCTGCGCCCCCGTATGGCCGCAAACTTCGGGGCGCGAATGATGAGCGGCACGCGCACGGATTCCTCCCATGGCACGACCTTGCCTCTCACCCCGCGGCTACCCGCCATCAAACCGTTGTCACCCAGAAAGACGATGACGGTGTTGTCGGCTAAACCCTGCTTGTCGAGCGTCGCCAGCACACGACCCACCAACTCGTCGAGGTAGCTGACCGATTCGTAATACTTGACCAACGCGGGGCCGGCCGTATCGTCAAAACTCGGTTCGAGCGCGAGATTGAGAGTCGAATTTCGAGGGAAGCCGGGCGGAGGCGAGTCGGCCATCGTTTCCCCTTCGTACATGTGCTCGATATGCGAAGGGTTGGGCTGGTAGGGCGAATGCGGAATGGTGTAGGCCAGCCAGAGGAGAAACGGCTTCTCTTTGGCCGCCGCGCTGCTCAAAAATTCAAGCGCATCATCGGCGAAGATTCCGTTCGTGAAGCCCTTCCGTATCTCTTTCCTGCGCGAGTTGCCCCGAGCCAGCCGCGCATCGACGTAGCTCGCCGCGCCTTCGGGCAACCAGGTGCGAACATCTGTGAAGCCCATGAGCCACGGGTCAGTGCCCAGATGCCACTTGCCGACGAGCACCGTCTGATAGGCCGCCTGTTGCAGCAGCCCCGGCAAGGTCGGCACCTTGAAGCGATCCGCCCATTGCAGGTCTGAACGCAAAAAGTTGTTCGAGTAATAACCGTTCTGGTGCGGCGACAATCCCGTCAACAGTGTGGCACGACTGGGAGCACACTGCGAGACATGAATCGTCGCCTGCCGAAAATAGACGCCTTCACGGGCGAGGCGGTCGAGGACTGGAGTTTTAATCTTCGCATTGCCCGCCGCGCCGAGCGCGTCCCAACGATGGTCGTCGGAGATGATAAGGACGATGTTCGGGCGGTTGCCGATGCGCGCACGCCGCCCTTGAGCAGGGCTTGGCGACAGCAGCAGCAGCAGCACCACACCTGAGACCAACATGAGCAGCACAGAGATTGTGTTTCTCATCCTCACGTCTCCTTTTCGCGGCGCGGAGTCAATGCTTATTCAGCACCGACCCTGCGCCGGCACAGCTTATTCGACCGTGACGGACTTCGCCAGATTGCGCGGCTGATCCACGTCGCAGCCGCGGCGCACCGCGATGTGATAGGCGAGAAGTTGGAGGGGGATGACGGCAAGTATCGGCGAGAGCAGATCGCTCGATGCGGGAATCTCGATGACGTGATCGGAGACGGCCGCAGACATCTCATCGCCCTCGGTCAAGACCGAGAGCACGAGTCCTTCGCGCGCTTTGACTTCGACGATGTTGGAGTGGGTCTTCTCGTAGCGCAGTTCTGAGGCGCGGTTGCCCTCCTCGCGCGTGTTGATGACGACGACGGGGAGGCGTTCGTCTATCAGCGCGTTCGGCCCGTGCTTCATCTCGCCCGCCGGATACCCTTCGGCGTGGATGTAGGAAATCTCCTTGAGCTTGAGCGCGCCTTCGAGCGCGACGGGGAAATTGATGCCGCGGCCGAGGTAGAGGAAATCGGTCGAACGATGAAACTCGCGCGCGAGTTCTTCGAGCGAATCGGACTCGCTGAGAAGGTGTTCGATCTTGACGGGAAGTTCGGCCAACTCTTGCGCGTGGTGTTTGGCCTCTTCGGGCGAGAGCGCGCCGCGCAGTTGTCCGAGGTGGAGGCCGAAGAGGTAGAGCGCGATCATCTGTGCGGTGAAGGCTTTGGTGGAGGCGACGCCGATCTCCGGCCCGGCGTGCGTCAGGATCGTGCCGTCGGATTCGCGCGTGATCATCGAACCCTGCACGTTGCAGATCGAGAGAATCTTCGCGCCGCGCTCTTTCGCTTCGCGCAGGGCGGCGATGGTGTCGGCCGTCTCGCCCGACTGCGAGATGACGACTAAGAGCGTCCGTTCGTTGATGACCGGATCGCGATAGCGAAACTCCGAGGCGTAGTCAACTTCGACGGGCACGCGCGCGAACTGTTCGAGCATGTACTTGCCCGCCAGCCCCGCGTGCCACGAAGTGCCGCAGGCGGCGATCATCACGCGGTCGAAACTTTTGAAATCGGCCTCGGTGATGTTCATCTGGTCTAGATAGACGCGCCCCGTGTCCAGAGAGATGCGCCCCTGCACCGTGTCGCGCACGGCGCGCGGCTGCTCGTAAATCTCCTTGAGCATGAAATGCTTGAAGCCGCCCTTCTCCGCCATGATCGGGTCCCAGGTGATGCGCTGCTGCTGCGGCTCGCGCAAATCGCCCTCAAAATCCGTAACGCGCACGGCGTCGCGCGTCAGTACCGCGATCTCGCGCTCGCCGAGGTAGAACACGTCGCGCGTGTGTTGGAGTATGGGCGGAATGTCGGAGGCGACGAAATACTCTCCGTCGCCGAGTCCGATGACGACGGGCGGGCCTTGCCGGACGGCGATGATCAAGTCCGGCTCGTCAACGGAAATGATCGAGAGCGCGAAGATGCCGCGCAGGTCGCGCACGGCGCGCCGCACGGCCAGTTCCAACTTCTCTTCCTCGCGCAGGTATTCTTCGATCAGGTGGGCGATGACTTCCGTGTCGGTCTCGGTGACGAAATTATGATCGGTCTTGCGCAGGCGTTCTTTGAGTTGGAGGTAATTTTCGATGATGCCGTTGTGGACGACGACGACGCGCCCCGTGCAATCGCGGTGCGGGTGCGCGTTCTCTTCCGTCGGGCGGCCGTGCGTCGCCCAGCGCGTGTGGCCGATGCCGTAAGTGCCGTCGAGCGGTTTGAGGCGAATCGCCTCTTCGAGATTGCGCAGTTTCCCCTCGGCGCGGCGAATGTCCAGACAGTGCGCTTCGTCCACGACGGCGATGCCGGCCGAGTCGTAGCCGCGATATTCGAGTTTGCGCAAGCCATCAATGATGACCGGCACGACCTGTTTGTTACCCACGTATCCGACAATGCCACACATGTAATGCTTTCCTTTCAGGAAAGCAGTGATGGGTGATGAGTGATGAGTGATGAGTAAAAGACAGGGCTGTTGTTTTTACTCATCACTCATCACTCATCACTCATCACTGCCTTTGTTTCTTCTTCCGTCTGTTCGGGCGCGCTGCGGCCGGGGGGGGCGGCGGCGGGGCGGAGGTCTTTTTTGACTGTGGCGGGGACGCCCGCGACGAGCGTGTCGGGCGCGACGTCGCGCGTCACGACCGAACCCGCGCCGGTGACGCTACGCGCCCCGACCGTGACCGGCGCGACGAGCATCGTGTCCGAACCGATCTTGACATCCTGCTCGATGACGGTCGGGTGTTTGTTCACGCCGTCGTAGTTGCACGTCACCGTGCCTGCGCCGATGTTCGTGCGTGCGCCGATGTCTGCGTCGCCGAGATAGGTCAGGTGCATCGCCTTCGACTTGCGGCCGAGCCGCGACTTCTTCATCTCGACGAAGTTGCCGACCGCCGACTGTTCTTCGAGTTGCGCGTTCATGCGCAGGTGCGCGAAGGGGCCGACCGAGCAGTTGTCGGCGATGTCGGAGTCAACAATGACCGAGTGGTCTTTGATCTGCACGCCGCTGCCGACGCGCGAGTTCGAGATGCGCGTGCCGGGACGTATCTCGCAGCCCTCGCCCACTTGCGTGCGTCCTTCGATGTGGACGCCGGGGTGGATGATCGTGTCGTGGCCGATCTGCGCTTCGGCAGAGATGTAGGTGTGCGCCGGGTCGATGATGGTGACGCCGCTATCGAGCATGAGACGGCGCAACGTGCGCAGGCGAAGCAGCCGCTCGAATTCTGCGAGTTCGACGCGCGTGTTGATGCCGGAGACTTCGCGCGCGTCCGTGTGTGTGAAGACGCTCACGTCTTCGCCGTCGGCGCGAAGGATGGCGGGCACGTCCGTCAAATAGTATTCGCCCTGTGCGTTTGCGGGCTGCACGCGGGCGAGCGCGCCGAAGAGAGAGCGCGTCTCGAAGCAATAAATCCCGGCATTGATCTCTTTGATCTGCCGCTCTTCGGGCGTGGCGTCCTTCTGTTCGACGATGCGCTCGAAGCGGCCGTCGGCGTCGCGCACGATGCGCCCGTAGCCCGTGGGGTCTTCGAGTTTGACGGTGAGCACGGAGCAGGCCGCGCCGCGCCCGCGGTGCGTGCGGTGCTGGTGTATGAGCGCGCCGAGTGTCTCGTGATGCATGAGCGGCACATCGCCGGAGAGCACGAGGAGCGTGGAGTTGGCGTTCGAGAGCACGTCGCGCGCGGCCATCACGGCGTCGCCCGTGCCGCGCTGCTCGGTCTGCGTGATGAAGATCGCACCGCCCTCGCCGAGTTCTTTGGCGACCGCCGCTTTCACTTCTTCCGCCTGATGCCCGACGACGATGTGGACGGGGCGGCCTTCTTTGACGAGCGCGGCGGCGGTGTGGCAGACGTGTGCGATGAGCGGGCGTCCGCCGAGTTGGTGCAGGACTTTGGCCGTGCGCGAGTGCATCCGTGTGCCGAGTCCGGCGGCGAGGATGAGCACGTCGAGCGGCGCGCTCGTCGCAGCGGTCGCGGGCGTCGTTCCTGTCGCGTTGGTGCCCGCCGTGGTCGCGGGCGACGTTGGAGTTCCCTGAGTGTTGGGCGGGGGCTGCTGTTTGTCCATTATGTTCTCAAGCGTTCAGGCGAGACTGTGAAAGGAATGCGGCGCGGCGGCCGACGCCTGTTCATAGCAGGCGATGATGACGCGCGCCAGCTTTTCCGGGCTGTGGCGCACCTTCTCGCCCTCGTCGAGCAGATCGGCGCGGACGATCTCGACCTCGTGGCTGAACTCTTCTTCAAAAAGATGATCGGTCAAACCGATCTGCTGCGCGCCCTCGGCGCGGTAACGCGCGGACTGCTCGTCGCTGATGTGGCGGTTGTTGACGATCACGTAGTCGAAATTAATGGCGGGCGCATAGCGCTTCACGGTCTCCAGGTGGCGGCGCGCGGTGTAGCCGTCGGTCTCGCCCGGCTGCGTCATCAGGTTGCAGATGAAAATTTTGACGGCCTCGGACTCGCCGATGGTTTCGGCGACGCGCGAGACGAGCAGGTTCGGCAGGATGCTGGTGTAGAGCGACCCCGGCCCGACCGTGATGATGTCGGCGGCGCGCAGGGCGGCGAGCGCTTCGGGCAGCGGAAGACACTGTTCCGGTTCGAGGCGCAGGCGGCGAATCGTGCCGTGCGAGGCCGTGATGTTGGTCTCGCCGAAGACTTCCCTGCCGTCTTCGAGTTCGGCGACGAGGCGCACGTCGTTCAGGGTGGCCGGGTAGATGCGTCCCTTGCTGGCAAGCACCTCGGAAGAGAAGCGGACGGCTTCGATGAAGTCGCCCGTTACGTCCGTGAGCGCGGCGAGAAAGAGATTGCCGAAGCTGTGG
>DASVPS010000232.1:0-27245 GCA_036389555.1 Pyrinomonadaceae bacterium | reverse complement strand
AACTGCGCGAATTGAACATCTTCCTCGGCAAGAACTGCCTCGTGACAGTCCACAGCCGCCCGATCCGCGCCATAGACACGGCCTCGCGCATCTGGCACGAGTGGACGGATCGCGCGGAATACGGCTCGGGCGTGCTCGCCTACATCCTGATCGATGCGATAGTTGACGATTACCTGCCGCTCCTCGACGTGGTGAGCGACCGCATGGACGATCTGGAAGATTCCATCTTCGGCGAGTTTCGCCCCGAAGCCATCGAAGAGATTTTCGCCATCAAGAAGAAACTGCTCTACCTGCGCCGCTCGATCACGCCGCTGCGCGATGTCTTCAACACGCTGCTCAGGCGCGAGCAGCCGATCTTCCCGCGCGAGACGCACGTCTATTTTCAGGACGTGTTCGACCATCTCATCCGCGTCTCCGACACGATTGACAATTTGCGCGACATGCTCAGTTCAACGATGGACGCCTATCTCTCCGTCTCCGGCAATCGCATGAACCAGATCATGAAGCGTCTGACTTCGATCTCGACGATCCTGATGTCCGTCACGCTCGTCGCCGGCATCTACGGGATGAACTTCAACTACATGCCCGAACTCCACTGGCGCTACGGCTACGTCTTCGCGCTGCTCTCGATGATCGGCGTCGGCCTCGCGCTCTACGTGTTCCTGAAAAAGGTGAAATGGCTATGACTCTCAGACACCCACTCCGCGACCGCTATAAGAAGAGAAAGAGGGGCGACACGGCGCAACTCGCCGCCCAACTCGCCCCCCTCGAAGAACAGGACAAGCAAGCCGCACGCCGCCAGCAGGGAGCGACGAACGGCCGCGGCGCGGCTCAGAACGGCGGCACGCTGATTCAAGAGCAGGGCGTGCTCATCGTTGACACAAACCATTTGAATCTCCCGCCGGAACTCACCGAAACGGGCGGGGGCAGAGTTTGGCAGATCGAGCCGGTTGTGATCGTTATCGTCGGCGCGATGCTCCTCTTCATCGCCTTCATCGCGTGGCAGATTTCACTGATGCCGATGGTGGAATAAAAGCGAAATGATGAAGTAGAAAAGCAGAACGCGGAATGAAAGACGAGTTGCTTTCATTCCGCGTTCCGCTTTTCTACTTCATCATTTTGCCTTTAGGGCTGCTTGCTTGAGGTTGAAGTGGTGCGGCGGGCGGGCGCGTCGGTGCCGCGCGGGGCGGTGTAGCCGGGGCGCGTGATGGCGATGCGCTTGTCGCGTCTGCCGGAATCCTCTATGCGGACATTCACTTTGCGAAACGTGCCGTCGCGTCGCTTGTTGGTCGGGCTGTAGCTGACGACGTACTGCGTGCGCAAATCGCGCGTGATCTCGTCGGCGATGCCGGGCAGTTCCGAGAGCGACGTGGGATAGAAGGCGCGGCCGCCCGTCTCGGTGGCGAGTTTATTGAGCAGGTTGACGGCCTTATCCTTCTCGCTTTTGCGGATGATGCCGCCCTGTGCGTCGAGTTCGTTGACGAAGCCGATGGCGTAAATCTGCACGTCGTTCTCGCGCAGAAAGTCGAAGAGTTTCGCCTGATTGTAATAACTGCTGCGGTCTTCGCCGTCGGTGACGAGGATGAGCGCGCGGCGACGCCTGTCGTTTAAGGCATCGCCCTTTTTGTGCTTCCCGACGTGTTCGGCGGCGAGGTAGACGGCGTCGAGCACGGCGGTCTGCCCGCCCTCTGTAAACATCTTATCCATCGCGTCGAAGAGGTCGTCTTTGCTCGCGGTGAAGTCCTGTAGGATTTCGATCTTTTCGCTGTCGATGAAGCGTTGGAGAAAGGTCTCGTCGCCGGGTTTGTTCTGGTCGATGATGGTGCGCGTCGCGTCGATCACTTTTTCGAGTTGCGTCTTCATCGAGCCGGAATTGTCCACGACGAGGCCGTAGCTGATGGGCACTTCGGCGCGCGTAAACGAAAATATCTGCTGCGGCACGCCGTCCTCGAAGACTTTGAACTCCTCCTGCTTGACATCATTGACGGGACGGTTCGAGCGATCTATGACGCGCACGTTCAAGTTGATCAGGCTGGTGTCGACAACCACGACTTCGTCGTCGTCAACCGTCTGCCCTTCCGGCGTCGGCGAAGGAGTCTGTGCGGCCGCAGGCGTCTCGCGCGACGGGGGAGTCTGCAACTGCGGGGCGGGCTGCGGCGCGGGCGTCGGTCGCGGCGTCGGTCGCGGCGTCGGCTGCTGCTGCTGCTGCGTGCCGTTCACGCGGCGCGGGCGCGAGTCGGTCGCCGCCGTCGTCTTCTGTGCGTGCGTCGCCGGATTGGCGAAACTCAAGATGGCGAGCGCGGCGACGATACTGAGCGAGAGCAACAGGCTCGCGCTCAGATTACGGCGGCGGCGACTTTTCAGATCAACTTTGCGGTATGTCATCCCGTCATCTCCTGCGACTAAAACTGGCATCCAGCCCGCGGCGCTGCCACGGTTGTTAGCGATAACAAGCCGAAGCGCCCGGCGAAGCTCCCGTCCGCCACTTCCGACTGGCTTCGGCGGCGGCGGGCGCGTTCGCGGGCGCTTCTGTCTGTCAGCCAAAAATTTGGCTTCGCGCGGCTGGGGCTGAAAAAGAACCGGAGCGGGCGCTGGTGGCGGCGCGCTCACACACATCTTTAGAAGTGTCTGGCGGCGCGCGCGTTGCCAGTCGGCCGTTTAAAGGCGGCCGAACGCACCGGCCGTTAGCGCGGCTGGGTGGTGGCGTAGTAGCCGTCTTTGGTGCGCACGAAGATGCGCGGCAACCCGCGCGGCGGCGTGACTTTCACCTTGAGTTTGTGCCACTTGCCGTTGTTGACGAAGTTCTTCGGTTTGTAGCCGATGGAATACTGGTGGCGCAGTTCGATGGCGATGCGCTCGAAAATCTCGTTCATCTCGGCGGCGGTGTCGGGGAAGAAGGCGCGCCCGCCGGAGACGCCGGCCAACTCGTCGAGGACGGCCTGGCCGGTCACGTCGAGGCCGTTCGGGTCGCCTTTGTCGGTGATGCCGATGGCGTAGATGAGCACGTCTGTCTCTTTCAAGATCCGGCGCAGTTCGCTGAAGGTGTAACGCGAACTGTTGTCTTGCCCGTCGCTGATGACGAGGAGCGCGCGCTTGGGATGAACGCCGCGCGTCACCTTTTCGACGCCGAGGTAGCAGGCGTCGTAGAGCGCGGTCTGCCCTTTGGTCTGCACGAAGGTCAGTTTGGTGAGCAGGGCATCGGCGTCGCGCGTCTTGTCCATCAAGACCTGCGAGCGGTGGTTGAAGCCGATCAGGAAATACTCGTCGCCGCTGTGGCTCGTATCAATGAAATGTTTGAGCGCCTCGCGCGCCTTCATGATCTTGTCCTTGCCCATCGAACCCGACACGTCGAAGATGACGCCGAGACTGACGGGCGCATCGTTATCGGAGAAGAAGGTGATCTCCTGCTGCTCTTTGTCGTCGAGGACGGTGAAAGCCTCTTTGGTCAAGCCCGTGACGAAACGGCCGTACATGTCCGTCAGCGTGACGTTCAAAGTGATGAGATCGGAGTTGACGATGAGTTGTTCGTCGCCGAACGTTGCGGCCGCGCCGCCGCCCGCCGCACCGGCGGGAGCAGACAACCCGAAGCCCGCGCCGACGGGCGACGCGACGGGCGACGCGGTTGCCGGCGTGGGCTGCGTCGTGACGGTGCTCGCGGCGGGTTGTTCGGCTGCGGATTGAGGCGTGGTCTTCTGTTGGGCGAAATTCGCGACGGGCGCGATGAGCAACAGGCAGGCAATGACGTGCGAAGAGACGAGCGCGGAACGGAGTCCGGGATAGTGGCGCCGTACTCTCATGGAGACCTCCAGTCGGCGGAGTTAGACGGGATCAACTCCTGCGTAGCTAAACCTTGTATGTCCTACGATTCCGAAATCGCGCGAGAGCGATGCCTGAAGCCGTAAAAAACTTTTGCGCGTGACTCTGTTCAGTGAAGCTGGGGACTTCGCGGGGGACGCTTCGCATTGTAGGACAGAGACGGCGCGCGCGCAAGATTAAGCTTTGTCGAAAGGTCAGTTTTTGAGTCGGGCGGCCGACCCGCGAGGAGAACGCAGGCAAACCGGGGCGCAGGCCGGACATGCGAAAATCAAAGGCGGGGAGAACCGTGAAAGTTCTCCCCGCCGCGTGCCTCAGCAGCTTATTTCCCGATTGCGCCGAGCGAGATCACCGTCATCACGGCCACCGGCTGGCCGTCAACTATGAATGGTGCGAACTCCCATTGCATGAGAGCCTTCTCTAAGAAGGCCGAGTCTTCGTTATAGGGAGTGACTTTGATCACCTTGCCCTCTTTGTCGATGTCGACTCCGGCACGGATACGCGGTGAGCCCGGATCGACAGCGACCCGCTTGCGCACTTGCAGCAGGGAAAACGGGACGAAATATCTACCGCTGTAAGGGAGCTTCGTGGCTGTGGTGGGCACGGATTGCCCGCGCATGGCTGGCGGTAAGACTGATTGCAGCACGGCGGTGGAGGTGTCCTTCGCGCCCTGCCTGACCTCGCGCCCTTTGATGGAGACCGGTTCTCGCAAGACGGCGTTCAAAATCACTTCCCCGTCAAAAATGGCCGAGGTCTGACTGCCGGAGGGCAGCGCCACGTCCAGCACGACGACGCCAGCCATCTGCGGACGGGTAAAAGCGATGGCATCCGTCGTCACTTCGAGCGACGATTCCGGCAGCCGCTTCTCCTCCGTCGCCGCATTGTCCGTCTTCTCCGGCTTTTGCACCATGAGACCCGCCGTCACTTCGATCTCCGATTTCTCGGTCGGGCGAATGTTGACGTAATCCGTCGGCTGTAAAGCGTCGAGGCGAAGTGTGACGAACGGCGACGCACCACCGGCGGCGCGTTCGAGTTTCACCCTCTTGCTGACGCTATGCATTTTGTAACCGGATTTGTTGCGCGGCAAATCCGCTTTCGAGATTTCCGCTTGCTGCGCTGCGATACGCGCGCTTCCCGTCACGGCCACCGCGCGATTGAGCGCGAAGCCCATCGTTAACGCCGCCAAGACCAAAATCGACATCGTGATGGCCTTTTTCGGTAAATTATCTTTTTTCTTGTCCATGAGTCGCTCCTTAATTTTATTGCCCGGTCAACTCAGCAATTGCTGCTGAAGGATACCTCGTACCAGCCGCCAGCAGTGGACACCTCGAAGTGGCCGGTGCAACTAGAGCCGTCTGAACACTCCACGACCACATCAAAAGTGGCAGTTCGGATGCCCATTTCTTCATACGAGTCGTAACCGGTGAGTGTGCCCCAGCAGCAGAAGCCCACACACAAAAGGGCTGCGGGCGTGGAGGTTGCTGCGCTGGCGACGGGGGCTAAGAGACTGGAACTGGCGGGCAGGACTGAAGCAATCGCACTGGGTGCTTCCCATAATGAGCTGCCCGTGAAGGAAGCAGCCGTCAAAAACATAAACAAACCTACTCTGAGCAGAGTTCGGCGCATGAGGGGTTTCCTCCGTAAGAGTCTGTCGTGCTTGGGTGAAGAGGTGAGGTGAGAGGAATCCTTGAGGGGGATGCGTCGCCTCCGAAGTAATGCCCCGCCCGGCGCGCGCGCCTCTGACGGGAATTGAAGGTTGGGTAATTCTCCTTCGCCTAAGTTTTGAGAATGTGTGAGGCTGACGGCAGTGCGAGTTATCGTCAGCAGGGACTTTGACGCCAACGAACCATAAACCTATGCCCGCCCCGTGTCAATCAAATTACCGGCCTGCGCCGTCGCCGTGAAAATTATTGACTCGCGCCGTCGCCGTGCAACTTTCTCCGGCCGCAGGCGTGTAAGTGCGGGCGGGGCGCACCCGCGCGTGAGCTTGGGGCGGGTCGCATGTTATACTCGTCGCCCCGTTTAGACGTTGATTTCGCCAGCCGTGGGATCGACGCATTAATAAATAATAGATCGATGGCCGAATTTATTTGTCGTTTGGGAACGCCTGCGGGCGAGGTGGTGACGCGCACGATTGAAGCCGTGGGTGTGGCCGAGGCGCGCGTGCGTCTGGAGAGCGAAGGCTTTCGAGTTTTCTCAGTGACGCCGCCGAAGGCGCGCGGCATCGCCGCCCTGACGCGCAGCGGCAAAGGCGGCACGACGCCCCGCATCAAGGCGGGCGACTTCCTGCTGTTCAATCAACAACTCGCCGCGCTCCTGCGCGCGGGCATCCCGATCTTGCAATCCATCGCCATGCTCAGGCGGCGCGCGTCGAGCGCACGCCTGCGCGGGATGCTCGGCGATGTGGAGGATAAGATTCGCGGCGGCATGGCGCTCTCTTCGGCTTTCGCCGAACAGGGGTCGGTCTTCCCCAGAATTTACACCGCGTCCATTCTGGCGGGCGAGCGTTCGGGCGCGCTCGACGAAGTGCTGAACCGCTACAACGCCTACATGCGGCGCGGCGTCGAGATCAGGCGCAAGATTCGCGGCGCGCTCGCCTACCCACTCTTTCTGCTCATCGCCTCGTTCGGCATGGTCACGTTTTTGACGACCTACGTCGTGCCGCGCATGGCGCGACTCTTCGAGGGCTTCGGGCGCAACCTGCCGACCATCACGCTCGTCGTCGTGAGCCTCTCGAACTGGATGGCGGCCAACATCTGGTGGTTCGCCCCGCTCGTCATCATCAGCGTGGTCGCCTTCTGGTTCTGGTCGAAGACGCCGCAGGGGCGGATGGCGATTGATCGCGCGGTGCTGAAAATCCCTATCGCCGGTCAACTCGTCATCCAACTTTCGGTCGCGCAGGTGACGCGCTCGCTCTCGACTCTGCTCGCCGGAGGCATCACGCTCGTCGATTCGTGGGAGATTGCGTCCGAGGCGATCACGAACAAGGAACTGCGCGCACGCTCGACCGGCATCCTGCCGATGATCAGGGAAGGGCGCTCGTTCACGGAGAGTTTGGAGGATGCCAACTGGATCCCGGAACTCGGGCTGGACATGATCGGCGTGGGCGAGCGTTCCGGCAGTTTGCGCGAGATGTTGGACGAGGTGGCGACCTTCTACGACGCCGAGTCGGAGGTCAGGCTTGAGCAGTTGACGACCGTGCTCGAACCTGCGATTCTCCTGGTGATGGGCGGGGTCGTCATTACGATTTTGCTGGCGATTTACCTCCCCATCATCCAATCCATCTCGAACGTCTCGGGCGGGCCTGGCGCCCGTTGACGCCGGGCAATCCCCCAGCCCTTTCTCGCATCAGAAACAGGAAGACGAAAGTTTGGCAGCGGAAGAATTTACAAGCGCAATGAACACCACCCTCGATGAAACGCTGGCGCGGGAAGAAGGCCAGACCACGCTCGTCCGCACCGAAGGCGCGGACGCCACCAGCAGCCCGCGCGGCGATCAGTCTAAGGCCGCCGCCGCGTCCGCCGCCGCCGCCACTGTGGCGGCCGCACCGCTGCCGCCCGAAGTGCGCGCCGCGCAGGAACTGGCGCGCCGCTACCGCCTGCCATACATCGATCTGCTCCCGCCCGAAGGCGATTCGCCCATTGATTATGCGCTCCTCGGTGAGATTCCCGTTGACCTGATGCTGCGCCACCAGTTCGTCCCGCTCCGGCGCGAGGGGCGTCGCTTTCACGTGGCGCTGGCCGACCCGTCAGACCTCGAACGCCTCGACGAACTGGCGAGCGCCCTGCGCGCACGCATCGTCCCGCACGTCGCCACGGCCGGGGCGATTGACGTGGTGCTCAAGAAGGGCGACGCCACGCAGCGCGTTCTGCAAGAGGCGACTTCCAATTTCCGCATCTCGCTCGTCAAGGAAACCGAGCACGGCGACGAAGTTTTAGACCTCGACCGTCTGGCGACCGATAGCGACATGTCGCCGATCATCAAATTGGTGGACACCATCGTCTTCAACGCGATGGAATCGCGCGCCTCCGACATCCACATCGAGACGCGCGACACAGAAGTTCAGGTCAAGTATCGCATCGACGGCGCGCTCTACGCGAAAGTCGACCCGATTGACCTCGCCTATCACCAGACGCTCATCTCGCGCATCAAGGTCATGTCGGAACTCGACATCGCCGAACGCCGCGTGCCGCAGGACGGCCGCTTCCGCGTCCGCTACAAGGGGCGCACGGTTGACTTCCGCGTCTCGATCATGCCGACCGTCCACGGCGAAGACGCAGTGATTCGTATTCTCGACAAGGAGCAGATCAACGAGGAGTTCAAAGATTTGCGCCTCGACGTGGTCGGCTTCGACGCCGCCGACCTGCGCAACTTCCGCCGCTACATCGCGGAGCCTTACGGCATGGTGCTCGTCACAGGCCCGACGGGTTCGGGCAAGACGACCACTCTCTATGCGGCCTTGAACGAGATCAGGAACGAAGAAGACAAGATCATCACGATTGAAGACCCGGTCGAATACCAGTTGCACGGCATCACGCAGATTCCCGTCAACGAGAAGAAGGGTTTGACGTTCGCGCGCGGGCTGCGCTCGATTTTGCGCCACGACCCGGACAAGATCATGGTCGGCGAAATCCGCGACAACGAGACGGCGCAGATCGCCATCCAATCCGCGCTCACGGGGCATCTGGTGTTTACGACCGTCCACGCCAACAACGTCATCGACGTGATCGGCCGTTTCCTGAACATGGGCGTCGAGCCGTATAATTTCGTCTCGTCCCTCAACTGCGTGCTCGCACAGCGTCTGATCCGCATGCTCTGCGACGTGTGCAAGCGCCCGTATCACGCGACGGACGACGAGTTGATCGAGTCCGGGTTGAAGCCCGACGAGTATCGCAGCTACCAGTTTTACATGAGCGTCGGCTGCGATGCCTGCAACCACACGGGCTACCGCGGCCGCACCGCGATCCACGAACTGCTCAACCTCTCGGACAACATCCGCGAGATGATCATCGAACGCCGCCCCGGCTCGGAAGTCCGCCGCGCGGCGGAGCAGGAAGGTCTGGCTTCTCTGCGCGAGTCCGCGCTCAAGAAAGTTTTGGCCGGCGTCTCGACGCTGCACGAGATCAACCGCGCCACCTTCGTCGAAGAAGTCGTCCTGAACGGCAACGGGACAAGCGCGGAGTCAGCAGTCAGTGAGCAGTAAGCTGTGAGCAGTCAGAAAGCAGTTGAAACTGCTTACTGCTTACTGCTTACCGCTCACCGCCTTT
The DNA here is from genome assembly GCA_036389555.1 of Pyrinomonadaceae bacterium. Lineage (GTDB taxonomy): Bacteria > Acidobacteriota > Blastocatellia > Pyrinomonadales > Pyrinomonadaceae > JAIVJZ01. Next base: position 18,165 of record DASVPS010000232.1, on the reverse strand, counting down.
TTGGAACAGTCTTTCGCGCCCGACGTGTAAGTGCTACAAGTGGTCAGCCCCGCCCGGTCACGCTGGCCGCAGCAGGAAACCCTTATTAATCGAACGCCGGTTTATTTGTTGAGGATCGAAATGAAATTAACAGTTAGTGTGCGTGCCTATGCTTCGCTTGTCCTGATTTTGTGTCTGCTGGCTGCGCCCGTGGCGGTGCTGGCGAAGAAGGGCGAGAAGAATTACCGGCGTGGGCTGGAACAGGAGCGTGCGATGCAATGGGAGCGCGCGGCGCAGGAATTCGCGCTCGCCGTCGCCGCCAACCCGTCCGACATCGAGTACCAACTCCACTATCGCCGCGCCATCTTCAACGCCTCGCAGCGGTTCATGGAGCAGGGGCGCACGCTGGCCGAGCAGGGCGACTTCACGGGCGCGTATAACGCCTACCGGCAGGCCGTCGGCTACGATCCGATCAACGAACTCGCCGTCTCCGAGATGGAGCGCATGCTGCGCCTCCAGCGCGAGAAGGAAGGGCGCGACCCGGCGAACATGAACGGCAACGGCCCGAATCGCCTGAACGGCACGCCCTCGACCGGCTCGTCGGCCGTCGTCCCCACGTCTTACGCGAACGGCAGCGCGCAGCAGCAACGCCCCTCGCAAGACCCCTCGCTCGCTTTGCCGCCGCGCACGGAGCAACTGCGCGTCATCAACTATAACGGCGACCTCGAAGGCTTCATACGCAAACTCGGCGACGAACTCAATCTCAACGTCCTCTTCGACCGCGACTTCCCCAAAGGCCGCACCGTCACCGTAAACCTCAAAGAGGTGACGACGGCGCGCGCGCTCGACCACATCTTCCTGTCGCAAAATCTCTTCTTCCAGAAACTCGACCGGCGCACCATTCTCGTCGCCGACCAATCGAAGCGCGGGCAGTATCAGCAACTCGTCCTGCGCACGTTCTACCTGTCGAACATGGCTCCGAACGATGCGCGCTCGCTGATCCAATCGAGCCTTCCGCCGACGGCCGGCCGGCAGCCGCAGGTGACGCCCAACACGGCCACCAACTCGATCACCGTGCGCGACACGCCGGAGAACATCCGTCTCATCAGCGAACTGCTGCAAGCCGTTGACAAGGATCGCGCCGAGGTCGTGATGGACGTGAACATCTACGAAGTTTCGCGCACGAACCTCCTGCAACTCGGCAACCAGCTCGGCACGGACACCACGCTCGGCAACCTCGGCGGCCTGCTGCCGACCTCCTTCCTGTTCGGCGGCGGCAAAGAGCGTTTCGGAACGACGACCACGACGACGACCGGCGGAACGACCGGCAAAGACCCCAACAAGGGCGGCACAGTCGTCAACACGGCGGCGAGCGTCATCGGCGGCGCGTTCCTGTTTCCCGCTTCGACCATCTCGGCGTTTCAGGCGAAGGACAACACACGCCTCCTCGCCGCCACACAGGTGCATGCTTTCGACAGCGAACAGTCCACCACACGCATCGGCCAGAAAGTCCCAGTGCAGACGGCGCAGGTGTCGCCCTTCGGTTCCACCATCGGTGCCACGAATCAGGCGGGGCAGCAGGCTGGCGTCAACTCCGGCGCCTTCGGCGGCACGGGCTATCCGGTCATCCAGTATCAGGACACGGGTTTGATCTTGAAGTTCACGCCGCAGGTCTTCCCGAATCTGGACGTGCAGGTGAAGATGGAGATCGAATCGAACGACGTGATCGGCGGCGCATCGAACCTGACGCCGACCTTTAGCCAGCGCAACGTCTCCGGCATGGCGCGCATCCCGAACAATCGCACGATGATGATCGCCAGCGTCGCGCAGGATAAACACTCCGACGGGCGTCGCGGCATACCGCTGCTCGGCCTCATCCCAGTGCTCGGCCGTCTCTTCAGCACGCCCACGCGCAACGACGTGAACTCCGACATCGTGATCACTGTGACGCCGCGTGTGATACGCGCGCCGACCGTCGAACCGAGCGACATCGACCAGCGCCCGAGCGGCACGCTGCAAGCGCCCGTCTCCGAATCGCTCGAAGCCATGCTCGTGCAGTCCGACCGCGAGGATCAACTCGCCGCCGCGCGCAAACTCCCGAAAGACGTAGCGATTCAGGTGCCCGCCGCGCCCACCGCCACTACTACTACTGCGGCGGCGACGACCACGGCAGCAGCAGCGGCCGACACCCATCACGCCTATGCGCCCGCGCCGAAGGCTCTCATGGGAGCCATGCCCGACGCTACGGCGGCGACCGTCAACAGCACCGAGGCCGCGAGCGTCAATAACACGAGCGCGCCCGCGGGCCTGAGCAACACGGAAGCGAGCAAACAGCCCGCGCCCGCCGTCTCAAACGGGACGTCTCCGGCGGCCGGATTCGCGCCCGTCTCCACGTCCGGCGCGAACCTTACGCCTGTGCCCGCCGCGAACGTCAAGCCAAACGCCGTCGAGAAGACGGGCACGAGCGTCGCGACGTTGGCGACGAACACGACGCCCGCTCCTTCGGTTGAGAAACCCGCGACGACGCCCGCCGCCGCCGCAGGAACCGCCGCGCCGACTGCGACGACGGGCTTGCCGCTCACGGCCATGACCGAAGGCGGCACGCTGCTCTACGTCCTGTCCGGGCAGAAGGAGATGCGCGTCGGCGAGAAGCAGCGTCTGATGCTGCTCGTCAAGACCTCGACGCCGCTCGGACTCGCCGCCGCGACCCTTAGGTTCGACCCGCGCGTCGTCGCCGTGCGGGGCGTTACACACGGCAGTCTCTTCGGCGAGGCGAAAGAATTGCTCCCGACGATCACGCCTTCGATTGATGCGCGCGGCTCTCTGCTCGCGCTCATCGCGCCCGCCGCGGCGAGGCCGATCAACGGCATGGGCGTGCTGCTGTTCGTCGAAATCGAAGCCATCGCCGCCGGCGAAAGCGACGTGACGCTCGATCAGACGGGCGTGCATCTGATGTCCGTCGCCGGGCAGAACGTGGCGACACAAGTGGCGCACACGCGCCTCACCGTCAAGCAATAGCGGCGGTGCGAGTTAAAGGATAGGTAGAAGGTATGGGAGAGGGTGCAGAGGTAAAAGTGAAAAGTGGGACGAGGCGGTTCGCGTCCCGCGTCCCGCGCGCCTTCGCCCTCGCCCCACGCCGTTCCGAGGGTGGATGGACGCTCATCGAACTCGTCATCACGATGACGGTGCTCGCGATCCTCTCGATGGGCGTCATCCCGATGGTCAAGACCGCCGTCAAGCGGCAGCGCGAACAGCAACTCCGCGACTCCCTGCGCGAGATGCGCGAGGCGATCAAGCAATTTAATCGCGACGCCCTCAACAGCCCCTATCTCGACGCGCAGCAACAACAACAGCAACAACAACAGCAACAACAGCAGCAACAGCAGCAACAAGTCGTGCCCCCCGACCCGCGCAGCAAAATGGCGATTGCCGACAAGACGATCTTCGGCGTGGACAACCCCGACCGCTTCCCGCCGAAACTATCGACGCTCGTTGAAGGCGTGAGCGTCGCGCCGCGCGTGCAGCCTGCGGGCACAGACATCAATAAGAACATGCTCGACTCGCAGGCGCCGCTCGCCTTCAAGAAGAAAATTTACCTGCGCGCCATCCCGGACGATCCGATGACGCCCGAAGACGAATCGAAGGGCGAGGCCGAGTGGGGGATGCGCTCCTGTTACGACACGGCGGACTCCGGTTCGTGGGGCGGCGAAAACGTCTTCGACGTTTACTCTAAATCCACCGGCACCGCGCTCAACGGGCAGAAATACAGTGATTGGTAAAATGGAAAAAGCAGTGGAGAGCGAACAGAGACGAGCGAGCGTTGGGGAGCGCGCCGGACGCCTTGAAGATGCGCCGCGCGCCGCCGAACGCGCGCCGCTCACAGGCTCTCGCCGTCGGGGCGCGCTCGTCGCGGCGGGTCTCCGTGGGCGCGCGTCTCTGTCGCGTCAGGCAGGCGGTTTCACCTTGCTCGAATTGATGATCGTCATCTCGATCATCATCATCCTTGCCATCATCGTGCTGCCGCAGTATCAGAAGACGGTCTTGCAGGCGCGCGAGTCGGTCTTGCGGGACGACCTCGCGCAGATGCGCAAGCTCCTCGACCAGTACGCCGCCGACAAGGGAAAACTGCCGCAATCGCTCCAAGACCTCGCCGCCGAGGGCTACCTGCGCGAAGTGCCCGTCGATCCGATCACGGGGCAGCAGGAGTGGGACGTCGTCATGGGACAAGACCCCAACTCGGCCGAAGGCGGGCAGGGCGTCGTCGATGTGCGCAGCACCTCCGGCGACCTCTCAAGCGAGGGCACGCCCTACAACACATGGTAGCTGAAAGCCGTGAATCGTAAATCGTAAATCGTGAATAGAAAAAACCTGCTTTCTTCTATTCACGATTTACGATTTACGATTCACTAATTCTTATGAACTCTTTCTCCAGGTTGATTAAACCGCGACTGCCTCCGGCCGCGTTCGGTTTGACGGGCGAGGGCGTGGCGGTCGTCTCGCTCGACCGCAGGCGCGACGGGACGCTCCTCGTGCGGCGCGCCGGTTACGTGCCGCTGGCCGAAGGGTTGGTGCGCCCGAATTTCGACGAGCCGAACGTGGCCGACACGCAGGAGTTGGCCGCCATCGTGCAGGGACTCGCGACGAGCGCCGGGATGCAGAAGCGCAAGCGTTGGTCTGTGGCCTTGCCGGAGGCGGCGACGCGCACGACGATCCTGACGCTTGAAGGCGGCACGGCCTCGCGCGCCGAGACCGAAGAGATGCTGCGCTGGAAGACCGAGCGCGGCTTCGGCACGCCGGTCGAGGAGTTGCGCGTCGCGCGCGAACGACTGCGCCCCGATGCGCAGGGTCGCCCGCGCTATCTCGCGACGGCCGTGCGCGTCTCCGTCCTCGCCGAGTATGAGGCGGTGCTCTCCGCGCTCGGCTGGCACGCGGGTCTGCTCCTGCCGCGCCACATGGGCGAGGTCTGGTGGCTGATGCGCGAGCGCGTCGCCCCGGCCGCGGCGTCCGACTCGCTCCTCGTCAGCACGCACCACGAGGGCTTTACGGCCGTCCTCCTGCGCAACGCCCAACCGCTCCTTGTGCGCAGCATCGTCTGCGAGGCCGAAGACCGCGTTGACGAACTCTACCGTTTCCTACTCTTCTACCGCGACCGTGTGCTGATTCCCTCGGCGGACGGAGATGCTCCGCCCCCCGACACCGTCGGGCGGATGATGATCGCCGGCGACGGCATCGAGCACGCGGAAGCGAGCGCCATCATCGAAGAAACGCTCGACGCGCGCCCGCGCCTCGTCACGGCCGCCGACGTGCGTCTCGCGCTGCCGTCCGACGAACTCGACTTCGACGCCATCGCCGCTCCCGCCGGACTCGCCGCCCTCGCATGGGGATAAAGCTTTGACGCCGACGCGGGCGCACGCCGATGAATGTTCCGGCGCGCGCCGAAGTCTCGTAAATGTTATCCTGTCCCAGCCGTCATAATCTGACCGTCGCGCGCGACGCCGTAAGCGTGCGTGAGGCTGCACCTCCGACATCCTTTTTTTGCCGGGCGAGGGAAAGTTGACCTGATCGAGAAGGCAAGGAGCCGCTTTGTTCACCAAAATATTTTACACGCTGCTATTTATTCTCTTGCCGCTCTCCGGCGCCGCTTCCTACGCGCAGGAAATGTCTCCCGAAAAGAGGGAATTGATCAAAGAGTTGCTCGTCGTGATGGAGGCGAAAAAGAACGCCGGACTCATCCTGGACTCGATGACCGACCAGATACAGCAAGACATGCTGCGGACGCTGGAGGAGTCGGCCGCACGCGACAAGTCTCTCACGGCGGCGCAGCGTGCGGAGCGGCAGCGGGCGGCAGTCGCGGGCGCGCAACGCTCCGCAGACAGATTCAGAGAGTTGTTCAACCAGCGAGTAAATTACTCGCAGGTGGTGGAAGAGATAAGCTACGAGGTTTACGATAAACACCTCAGCACCGACGATCTGAAATACATGCTCGCGTTTTACAAGTCTGCGACCGGGCAAAAAATAATCAAGATCATGCCCCAGTTATTTGCAGAGTCGATGGCGAAGACCAGCGAACGCCTGACGCCCGTGGTGCAGGCGATCTCGCAGGAGATCGCCGATGAAGAGTTGAAAAGAACTGAGAGGGCATCGCCGGTTAACAAAGCGCCGCGCAGGAAGCGTCGTTGACGCTCGGCCGCCCCGGTAGTTATGAAACTTTCGCGTGCGGGCAAACGTAAAGACGCATTACAAGAGTTATGAGTGCAGCTTCCCCCACAATCCAGAAGTTCGCGGGCCTTGCCGATTGCGAGTTGGTGACGCGCGCTATCAGTGGGCGCGACGACAGTTTCGAGGAACTCGTCCGCCGCTACCAGAGGCCGCTCGTCTCCTACGTCTATCGCATGACGGGCAACTACGAGTCCGCGCTCGACCTGACGCAGGAAGTGTTCATCAAGGTCTACGGGTCGCTGGCGCGCTATCGTCCCGAATACAAATTCTCGACCTGGATTTACCGCATCGCGCACAACACGGCGATTGACCATCTGCGCCGCCACTCGACGCGCGAACAGGAACTCGAAGTGGCGACGCCCGAAGGCGACACCTACGAGAAACCTTTCGCCAGCGGCGCGCCGACGCCCGAAGAGGAGAGCGTGCGCGCCGAGCGCCGCGCCGAGATCGAGGACGTGATCGGGTCGCTGCCGGCCAGTTACCGCGAGTTGATCGTGCTGCGCCACGCGCACGACCTCAGCTACGACGAGATCGCGGAAGTGACCGGGCTGCCGCTCGGCACGGTCAAGAACCGCATCTTCCGCGCGCGCGAGGCGATGCGCATGCCGCTCGTCGAACGCGGCATCACGGGCATTTAAAAAAGGGAAGCGAACACCGAATCGTGAGCGAACGAACGCCGACATCTGCAGCCATCGAAGCCGACGCGACCAGCCCGTGTCTGGACGTGGCCGCGTATCTGGACGGCGAACTGAATGACGGCGAGGGCGCGCGCTTCGAACAGCACACGAAAACCTGCGCCCCGTGCGCGACCGCACTCAGCGAGCAGCGGCGTCTGCTCTGCGTTCTCGATGCGGCCTTCGGCGACGCGCATAAGCAAATCCAACTCCCGGCCAATTTCACCGAAGTCGTCAAGGCGCGCGCGCAGTCGGACATGAGCAGCGTGCGGCATCGTTCGGAGCGAAAGCGCGCCGTGCTCGTCAGCCTTGGGCTGGCTGCGCTCTCCTTCGCGTTGCTCGGCTGGCAGGCGTGGGACGAACTGTTCGCGCCCTTGCGCGCCGTCGCGGGCGTCGCGGCGACGTTGTTCGACATGGCTGCGAACACCATCGGAGAGGCGGCATCGGGCGTTGCGCTCACGCTCGGCGTGCTCGGCGGGCAATGGTTGGAGGAGCCGGGCGCGGGAAGCGTGGGCACTTACATCGTGTTCGCCGTGGCCGTCGCCCTCCTCTTACGGCTCATCGTTGATTATCATCGCACGCCGCGTCTCCCCGACTAGACGGCGCGCCGACGGGCGCGAAAATTCTCCGAGCGCGAAAACTCTCCGCCCTTTTTTTACGTAACACCCCTGATCGTATTTCGACCCCTCGCCAGCGTGCGCGATAACAGACGTGACTTCATTTATCCTTCAGCCAAACCCGACGCTGCTGCCCGCCTGTCGCTCGCTCGCGCGCGCACTTGCGGTTCTATGCGCGCTGCTCTGCGCCGTGGTCGCGGTCTCGGCGCGCGCGCCTTCCGTCCGCGTGGCCGAGAACGACCCGACGACGCTGATCGTCGAGGGCGATGACACGAAGGATGTGTTCGGCATGGGGCGCAACGTCATCGTGCGCGGGCGGGTCAAGCACGGCGTGATGGCCTTTGGCGGCGACGTGTTCGTCGAAGAGCACGGGCGCGTCGAGGGCGATGTCGGCGTCATCGGCGGCACGATCACGCAACGCGAGAATTCATACATCGGCGGCGACGTGCTCGTCATCGGCGGCGCATACCACCACGGCAAGAAAGCGCCGGGGCGCGACCCAGCCTCGAAGACGATCATGTTCGCGGGCTACGAAGAGGAGTTGCGCGAGTTGGGGCGCAACCCCGCCTCGCTGCTCGAACCGAAATGGACGGTCGCCTCGTTCGGCCTGCGCGTCCTCTCGATCCTCTTCTGGTTCATCGTCTCTCTGGGCTTGACCGCCGCGACGCCCGGAGCGATCGGCCGCGCGGCCTCGCGTCTACAGTTGACGAGTTTGCGCGTCGCGGTCATCGGGCTGCTCGCCGCCTTCGTGCTCACGTTCGGCGTGCCCGTCGCGCTGCACGTCCTGCCGCCCGTGCTCGGCCTCTTCGTCGGCGCGCTCTCGATCCTGCTGCTGCTCGTGGCCTATCTCTTCGGGCGCGTGGCGATTCATGCCGCGACGGGTCGGTGGTTGCAGCGTCTTTTGCTCCGCGAAGAACAGCGCTCGGAATCGATTGCGCTCCTCCTGGGCGCGGCCTTTTGGGCGGTCGTGTTGTCTTTGCCTTACGTGTGGGCGTTCGCCGTCGCCGCGCTGGTCGTCACGAGCCTCGGATTGGCTCTGACGGTGCGCTATCGCATCGGCTGGAAATCGCCCACGCGCCCTTGATCTCGCCCGCATTACACACTAATCTTCACCGTTCATCCCCTGAAAATGTTCGCGCCGAGAGAGGCGACTAAAAGAGGCCGCCGCGCGTCTAACTTGTGCGCCGAAAGCGCGTTCTATACCCTCCCCCGAAACGTCGGAAATTCACGGACGACGATTTCGCACGTTTCGCTCCGGCACGCCGGGAACGGCAACAAACAGGCCGTCCAGACGTAAAACATTAAACGCTTCAACAACCGTTAATCCACGACCGAGAGAGCATCAAGATGAAAAAGCACTTTTTGACCTTCGCCCTCGTCGCGCTCGCCTGCGCGTCGGGCGTCAGCGCCGCATACGGACAAACTCCCGCCGCCGCCGCCGCAGGCCAGACGAATCCCGCCATTTCACCCAACCGCGTGCTCGGCGACGTGACGGCGATTGACCCGTCGGCGCTCAGCATCACCCTCAAAGTGGAGGGCAGCAGCGCGCCGGTCAACGTCGTGCTCAACGCGGCGACCGTCTATTACCGCGTTAATCCCGATGCGCTGGCGCGCGCCGCGAAGGGCGCGATCACGCCCGCGGACATGACCAAAATTACTCTGGCCGGCGTAGGCGTCGGTAACAGGCTGGTGGTGCTCGGCAAGGTTTCCGACGATCAAAAGACGGTTCCGGCGCGCGTCGTCATTGTGGCGACGAAAGAGGACATCGCGCAGAAGCACGAACTCGACCGCGCGCAGTGGCAGCAGCGCGGCATCCTCGGCACGGTGACGGCCATCAATCCCGAAACGAAAGAGATCACGGTTTCGGTTCGTTCGCGCGAAGGCGTCACGCCGATGGTCATCGCCGCCGGGGGCGAGAAGGTTCAGTTTCGCCGCTATGCGCCCGATTCGGTGAAGTTCGCCGATGCCCGTGCGAGCAGCTTCGCGGAGTTGAAGACGGGCGATCAGGTGCGTGCGCTCGGCGCGCGCAGCGCCGACGGGGCGACCTTCACGCCCGAAGAGATCGTCTCCGGCTCCTTCCGTCAACTCGTCGGCACGGTTACGGCCGTGGATGCGGCGACCAACCAGATCAAGATCAAGACGCAGGACAACAAACTGCTCACCATCGTCGTCAACAGCGACTCGAATTTGCGCCGCCTGCCGCCGCAGATGGCGCAGTTTCTGGCGCAACGCGCGGCCGGCGGCGGAGCCAACGGCGGCGCGGGCGCGAGACCCACGGCGGGTGAGGATGGGCGTCCCGCACAGCAAGCGGGCGGCACGCCGGGCGCGGAAGGCGGGCGCGGCATGAGGGGCGCGCAGCGCCGTATGATGGGCGGCAGCGGCGGCGGTGGCGGCGGCTTCGATGCGCAGGAGATGCTTGAGCGCATGCCGCAGACGAATCTCGCCGAGTTGAATGCGGGCGACATGATCGTCGTCTCCAGCACGGCGGGCGCAGACCCGACGCGCCTGACGGCCATCACGCTCGTCGCCGGAATTGACGCGATCTTGAATGCCATGCCCGCGGGCGCGGCGCGGCCGAATGTCGCGGGCGGTCAGGATTTGGGCTTGCCGGGCGGCATCGATCTCGGCATCGGCCTTCCGTAAATAGTTAAAAATAAAGACGGGCGCAGTGTAACCTGAGTGACATTTCGCCCGTCTTTATTTTTGGTCTGTAAAAAGCAGGGAAAATTTTAAGCAGGTAGTCTCTCCAATAAGGAATCATGAATTTATCAAAGCACATCACACGCGGGTTAACTCTTTTGCTGGCATTCGCGCTCACGGCGGCGTTTGCGGCGGCGCAGGGCACTGGCAGTTTGCGCGGGACGATTTCGGATGAGTTCGGCGGCATCGTCGTCGGCGCGACCGTGACGCTCATTGACGCAGCGGGCACGGAAAAAACCGCGACGACCAACGACGACGGCGTCTACACTTTCACCAACCTCGCGCCGGGCACCTACTCCGTGCGCGCGACGACGACCGGGTTCGGCGTCTACCAGAACACGGAAGTGTTGATCGCCGCCGGTCGCCGCGAATCGCTCGACATCAAGTTGAGCGTGATGCTCGAAAATGAGGATGTGACCGTCGCGGCCGAGACGCCCGTCAGCACCGAGGCCGAGAACAATCAAAGCGCGCTCGTCATCAAAGGCACAGACCTCGATGCTTTGCCCGACGACCCGGACGATCTGGCCGCCGCGCTGCAAGCTCTCGCAGGGCCTTCCGCCGGCCCGAACGGCGGGCAGATTTTCATAGACGGCTTCACGGGCGGGCGCATCCCGCCGAAAGAGTCTATACGCGAGATTCGCATCAACCAGAATCCGTTCTCCGCCGAATTCGACCGGCTCGGCTTCGGCCGCGTCGAAATCCTGACGCGCCCCGGCACGGACAAGATGCGCGGGCAGACCTATTTCAACTTCGGCGACGAGAGCCTCAACTCACGCGACCCATTTGCCGAACGCCGCGCGCCCTTTCAACTGCGCAGCTACGGCGGCAACCTGAGCGGCCCCATCCAGAAACGCAAGTCGTCCTTCTTCATCGATTTCGACCGCCGCGAGACTGACGGTAACGCCATCATCAACGCGCAATTCATCGACCCCGAAGTGCTCAACCTCGTCAACATCAACCGCACGCTCGTCGTGCCGACGCGCCGCACGACGTTCAGCCCGCGCCTCGACTACCAGTTGAACGCGACGAACACGCTCGTCGCGCGCTACAGCTTCTCGCGCGCGCACACGGACAATCTCGGCGTCAGCGAGTTTTCGCTCGACGTTGACCCGTTCTTCGGCGTGGATCGCACCTTCAGCCGGAAGAACACCGACCACACTTTCCAACTCACGGAGACGGCCATCCTCAGCCCGACCGTGATCAACGAGACGCGCTTCCAGTTTCAGCGCGGCACGAACGAATCGGGCGGCGACATCTCCGCGCCCGTCATCTCCGTGCGCGACGCCTTCACAGGCGGCGGCGCGGAACGCGGCCTCTCCGAGAACAAGGACACGCGCTACGAGCTGTCGAATTACACCTCTTTCACGCTCGGCCTGCACTCGCTGAAAGCGGGCGCGCGCATACGCGGCGTCAACATTACCGACCTGTCGCAGCAGGGCTTCAACGGTCAGTTCATCTTTTCGGGCGGCATCGCGCCGCAACTCAACGATAACAACGAAGTCGTCTTCGAGCGCAGCCCTTCGACGGGCGAAGTGCGGCCGGTGTTTCTCAACATCACCAGCATCGAACGCTTCCGCCGCACGCAGGTCTTTCAGGAGCAGTGTGAGCAGTTTCCGGCGCAATGCCTGTCGCCCGCAGAGCTTGTGGCGCGCGGCGCCAGCCCGACGCAGTTCCTCATCTCCGGCGGCAACCCGCAGGCGAGCGTCAGCCAGGTGGACTTCGGAGCGTTTATTCAGGACGACTGGCGCGTGCGCAAAAACTTCACGCTGAGCGCCGGCCTGCGCTATGAGAGGCAGACGAACATCAGCAGCAATCTCAACTTCGCCCCGCGCATCTCCTTCGCCTATTCGCCCGGCGCGGGCGCGCGACAACCGAAGACCGTCATCCGCGGCGGCTTCGGCATCTTCTACACGCGCTTCGGCGAAAACTTCACGCTGAACACCAATCGCTTCAACGGCGAGAATCAGCAGCAGTTCATCATCACTCCGCCCGCGGCGGATGACACGTCGGAGCGCGCCACACAGGCGCGCAACATCCTGAACAACTTTCCGAACGTGCCGACCATCACGCAGTTGACCGAGTTCGCCCTGCCGCAGACGACGCGCGTCATCGCGCCCGACCTGCAAGCGCCCTATACGATTCAGTCAACGGCGAGCGTCGAGCGTCTGCTCCCCGGCCGCATCACGTTGACGGCGAGCTACGTCAACACGCGCACGCTCCACCTGCTGCGCACGCGCAATATCAACGCGCCAATCGGCGGCGTGCGCCCGCTCGGCCTCGCGCGCGGCGATGTCTTCCAGTATGAGTCGAGCGGCATCCTTAACCAGAACCAGTTGATCATCAACGCCAACACGCGCTTCAATCCGAACTTCTCGATCTTCAGCAATTACACGTTCGGCAAGGCGAACAGCGACACGGACGGCGCGGGCACTTTCCCCGCCAACAACTACGACCTCAGCGCCGAGTACGGGCGTTCCGCGCTCGACATCCGCCACCGTTTCTTCCTCGGCGGCTCGATCTCCGCGCCGTGGGGCATACGCCTCAACCCGCTCATCTTCGCCTCGACGGGCGCGCCCTTCAACATCACGACCGGGCGGGATAACAACGGCGACACGCAGTTCAACGACCGTCCCGCGTTTGCCACCGCGGCAACGCTCCCCGCGAATTTGAAGACGACGCCCTTCGGAGATTTTGACCTCAACCCCGCGCCGGGTGCGGAGATCATCCCGCGCAACTTCGGTCGGAGTCCGGGGCAATTCACCGTCAACATGAGGATCAACAAATCCTTCGGCTTCGGCGAAATGCCCGGCGCGGCGTCGCGGCGACAAACGGCCGCTAACGGGCAGACGCCGGCGGGCGGCGAACAGACTCCCCCTGCTGCTGGCGGCGGAGGTCGCCGCGGAGGTCAAGGCGGTGGTGGTCGCGCAGGAGGTGGTGGCGGCGGCGGACGTGGCGGTGCTGGCGGCGGTGGTGGCGCACGCGGAGGCGGCGGAGGCGGCGCGTTCGGTCAGGGCGGCATCTTCGGCGCGGGCGGCGGCGGTGGCAGCGAGCAGAAACGTTATAATCTGACGCTCGGCATCAACATCAACAACATCTTCAACCGCACAAATCTGGGGCCGTTCATCGGCAATCTCAGTTCGAGCCTTTTCGGTCAGGCCATCCAATCAGGCGGCGGCTTCGGCTTTGGCGGCGGCGGCGGTGGCGGTGCGGCGGGCAACCGGCGCGTCGAAGCCCAGATACGCTTCAGCTTCTAAACTGAACTTTTCAAACGGCCGGCACGTTAAAACTCACGCCGGAGGCAATTCAAGGATGCTTTCATACGTCCTTCATGCCTCCGGCGTGAGATTTTTTTGCTCGCGGTTTCTCCCGGCTCCAAGTAGAATTCGTTTGCGCCGTCACTTGCCTGAAATCTTCGGCCTGCCCGTCAAAAGAGGTATCACTATGAAGTTCACGTCCCCCTCCAACGTCGCCGCCGTCACGCGCCGCATCGCCTTCGCGCTCTGTCTCTGCAACGGGGTCGCCGTCGCCGCGACCGCGCAGGAAAAACCCTCCGACAAAACCGACGCCGCGAAGGCCGCGAAGAACGCGCCCGCGTCTGCTGCTCAGGCAGGGGGCAAGACCTCCATCATCACGCCGACGATGACGCCCATCGAACTGGCGCGCGCGGCCTTCGCGGCGCAGGGCGGCGAGAAGTTTCGCAACCTGAAGAACATGATGCTCACCGGCTCGGTCGATCTCTATGCGCCGAGTTCCACGCAGTCGTTGACGGGTAGGTTCGGTATGCTCGTGGCGGGCGATAAACTGCGGCAGGACGTGCAATCGCCCCTCTTCAGTTTTCAACTCATCTACGACGGCGAACAGAGCTACTCCTCCATGCGCGGCATGAACCTCCCGCCGCTCTCGAAGTTCGGCATCCCCGTGCTCGCCAAGTTCGACCAGCCGGGCTACACCGTCACCGCGCTCCCAGACAAGAAGAAGGAACGCGCCTTCCGCATCACGGATGCAGAGGGCAACAGCACCGACTACTATGTCGAAGTGGCGACCGCGCGCGTCCGCCGCTTCGATATTCCCTACAACCGCATGACCTACAGTTTCGAGTACAAGGGCTTTCGCGAACTCGACGGCGTGCTCGTGCCCACGAGCTTCGCGCAGAAGTTGACCGCGCCGCAGGGCGACTTCATCGCCGAGTTCAAAGTCAAAGAAGTGAAACTCAACCAGGACCTGCCCGCCGACGCCTTCAAGATTCCCGAACAATAAACAGACGGGGAAGGTTAAAGAGAAAAGGGTAAGGGGGACGGGATCAAGCATGCGGCTGATCCCGTCCCCCTTACCCTTTTAACCTTTTCAGGTCTTCCTAGACGCTCAGGATTTCCTGTTCCTTGGTCTTCGACAGTTCATCAACTTTGCCTATGTAGGCGTTGGTCAGTTTCTGAACTTCTTCCAGCCCGTCGCGTTCGTTGTCTTCGGAGATCGTTTTGTCCTTGAGCATCTTCTTGAGCCGCTCGTTGGCGTCGCGCCGGATGTTGCGGATGGCCGTGCGGTGCTCCTCCGCGAATTCATGCACCTGCTTCGCCAACTGCTTGCGCCGCTCCTCGGTCAACGCCGGGATCGGCACGCGCACGATCTTGCCGTCGTTCGACGGATTGAGGCCGAGGTCGGCCGTGCGGATCGCCTTCTCGATTGCGCCCAGTTGCGACTGATCCCACGGCTGCACGGCCAGCATCTGCGGGTCGGGCACGCTGATCGAGGCCATCTGGTTGAGCGGCGTCGGCGTGCCGTAGTAATCAACCACGACCGGGTCGAGCAGCGTCACCACGGCGCGCCCCGTGCGCACGCTCGACAGCCGGCGACGGAGGTCTTCAACCGAAGCCTCCATGCGCGGCCGCGTCTCTTTAATCACATCTTTCTCGCTCATCTGTTTTTCTCCGAAAAACTCGTAAATCGTGAATCGTAAATCGTGAATAGAAAGAAACCTGCTTTTATCTATTCACGATTTACGATTCACGATTTACGAACTAGGTTTCTCCATGCACACGGTCGTGCCGACGCCGACCTCGCCCATGACGACCCGCATGATGTTGCCCGCCGTGCGCATGTTGAAGACGACGATGGGCAGCCGGTTGTCCATGCACAGGGAGATGGCCGATGCGTCCATCACCTGTAGACGTTGCTCCAAAACTTCCTGGTACGTGATGCAGTCGTAGCGCGTGGCCGTGGCGTCCTTCATCGGGTCGGCGTTGTAGATGCCTTCGACCTTCGTCGCCTTCAAGATCACTTCGGCTTTGATCTCCAGCGCGCGCAGTGCCGCCGCCGAGTCGGTCGTGAAATACGGATTGCCCGTGCCGCCCGCGAAGATTACGACGCGCCGCTTCTCCAAATGGCGCACGGCGCGGCGGCGGATGAACGGCTCGGCCACTTCCGGGATGTTCAGGGCGGAAAGTATCCGCGTGTGGACGCCCGCCGTCTCTAGCGCGTCTTGCAGGACACAGGCGTTCATCACGGTCGCGAGCATGCCGATGTAATCCGCGCTCGAACGATCCATGTTGCCCGCGCTCTTCGAGACGCCGCGAAAGATGTTGCCTCCGCCGACGACAATCGCCACCTCGACGCCGCGGTCGTGGACGGCCTTGACCTCTTCGGCCACCGTGCGCGCCACGTCAACATCGACGCCGTAGTTCTGCGCGCCCATCAGAGCCTCGCCGGAGATTTTTAAAAGTATCCGGCGATAGACCGGCACGCTCCGGTCGGCCAACTGTGTCTCGACTGTGCTCATTCTTCAATTGGGGATTGCGGATTGCGGAATGCGGATTGTAAAGCAAAGATGATTAACAAGAACGCACTTGTTTTCTAATCCGCATTCCGCAATCCGCAATCGATCAGCTTCCCGCCAGCGCGGCCACTTCGTTGCCGAAGTCTTCGTCGCGCTTCGCCAAACCCTCGCCCATTTTATAACGCGCGAAACGGCGGACGGTAATGCGCTCGCCCGTCTTGGAAACCTTCTCCGTCAACAGGTCGCCGACCGTTTTGGCCGGGTCTTTGACGAACGGCTGGTCGAGCAAGACCGCCTCTTCGTAGAACTTGTTCATGCGGCCATCGACGATCTTGTCGATCACGGCATCAGGCTTGTTGGCATTCTTCGGATCGTTCTTGGCCTGCGCGCGCGCGATCTCGCGTTCCTTGTCGATGTCGCCCGCAGGCACTTCCTCGCGCGTCACGTAGCGCGGTTCGGCCGCGGCGATGTGCATCGCGATGTCCTTGATGAGCGATTGAAACTCTTCAGTGCGCGCGACGAAATCGGTCTCGCAGTTGACCTCTACGAGCACGCCGACCTTGCCGCCCATGTGGATGTAGGAGCCGACCGCGCCCTCGGCCGCGACGCGCCCTTCCTTCTTCTTCGCCGATGCAAGACCGCGCTTGCGCAGCAACTCAATTGCCTGCTCCTCGCTGCCCTGCGCTTCCGTCAGCGCGTTCTTGCATTCCATCATCCCCGCGCCCGTCTTCTCGCGCAACGACTTCACCGATGCCGCTGTAATCTCTGCCATGATTGCTCTCCTCAAATAAAGCTGCCCGTCGTCAGCCGTCAGTTGTCCGTTGTTTCGCTTCGCCGCCTCTCGCTTTGAAATTAACCTTCAAGCTGATCAGGCACGAACAACTGACGGCTGACTATTGACGACTGACAAATATCTAAAATAAAGCGCAGCCCGGCGGTGTGTCCGCTTGTGGAGGCTGCGCTCGCCGAAAAATCGAATCTGGACTTGGTTGTAACTTACTTCGCGACGCCAACCGACTCCGCGCCCTTTTCCTGATGGGCGTCGTCCGGACGGGGCAGCGTGGACTCGTCTTCGCCGCCGCCGCTCGCGCCGCGCACCGGCGCGCCCGTGCCTTCAGCCGGGTGATCGCCGACGCTATCGGGCTGCTGACCCGTGCGGCCGAAGCCGATGTTGCCGGGAACGGACACCTGCGTCGCCGTCGAGGGCGCGCTCGCGCCCATGTCGGTGAAGTTCTGCGCTTCGAGGCCGGGGTCGCGCGCCGTCGTGACGGACGAAGTGCCGTCGCCGCTCGCGCTCAGGGAATTTCTCGTGCCCGTGTCGGCCGCCCCTGCTGCTGCTACGGCGCCGCCGGTCGCCATCGCCGCCGCGCCCGCGTCAACTTCCGCACCGTCTTCGTCCGCAGCCTTCGAGCGCATCTCCTGTCCTTCGACCACCGCATCGGCGATGCGCGAGGCGAAGAGACGGACGGCGCGAAGCGCGTCGTCGTTGCCGGGGATGACGTAATCGATGCCTTCGGGCGAGCAGTTGGTATCGACGACGGCGATGACGGGGATGCCGAGGCGGTTCGCTTCCTGAACCGCGATCTCTTCCTTGCGCACGTCGATGATGAAGAGCGCGTCGGGCAGGCGCGTCATGTTCTTGATGCCGGAGAGGTTCTTCTCCAACGTCTCGCGCTCGCGGTCGAGTTTGATGCGCTCCTTCTTGGTGAGCATTTCGTAGCGGCCGTCCGTCTGCATCGCTTCGAGGTCGCGCAGGCGTTTGATGGACTTCTGCACGGTCTGGAAGTTGGTCAAGAGGCCGCCGAGCCAACGCTGGTTGATGTAATACTGGTTGGCGCGCGTCGCTTCTTCGCGGATGGCATCTTGTGCCTGTCGCTTCGTGCCGACGAAGAGGATGGTGCGCCCGCGGTCTTCCGAAGCCATGTTCGTGACGAAGCCGATGGCCTCGCGGAACATCTTCTGGGTCTTTTGCAGATCAATAATGTTAATGCCGTTGCGCTCGCCGAAAATGTATTCCTTCATCTTCGGGTTCCAACGCCTGACCTGGTGGCCGAAGTGAACGCCGGCCTCCAGTAGTTCTTTCATCGTTACCGTGACTGCCAAAAGTGAGCCTCCTTACAAGGTGATTGGTTTATTGTGCTCGCCGTGCCCGTCCGCGATTCCCGCAAAAGGTAACCGCAACCAACCCGGACAACGACAATGGATT